>JAFKGN010000119.1:17879-18456 GCA_017307205.1 Caulobacterales bacterium | reverse complement strand
CTGCGCGCGTTGGGCGTCGACACCCGCCGCTGGTGGGCCCTGGGCTGCCGCCGCGCCCGCGCCTTCATCGGCATGCCGCAGGCGGACCTTTCGGTGACCGAGCGCCTGGCGGGCTCGACCATCGGCCTGCCCTACTATTCCGATATGACCCAGGACGAGGTGGCGCGGGTGGCCGCGGCCCTGGTCGACGCCGTGCGGAGCGCCGCGTGAGCCCGCGCGCTGAGGCCGAGGCGCGGGTCGCGCCCACGGCCGAGGAAGTCGCCTTCCTGATGCAGTCGCGCGGTTGGGTGTTGTTCCCCGGCCAGCTGTCGCGCGACGCCTGCGCCGAACTCGCCGCCGACAGCGACCGCGCCTATGAGGCATGCCGCAAGGTGCAGGTGCAGAACGGCGTGGCCGGCCCGAGCATGGAGGGGGCGGCCCATCACGTGGTCGGCTACGGCGGCGCGCTGGATCGCTTTCTCGACGATCTGCCGCTGCACGCCGAGATCGAACGCTGGTTCGACGGCGGCAAATACATCCTTCTGACCTACGGCGCGGCGATCAACCCGCCGGCGGCGACGACCTATACGGGCAAGCC
>JAFKGN010000119.1:0-17826 GCA_017307205.1 Caulobacterales bacterium | reverse complement strand
TGATGCTGGACGACTTCACGATCGAGAACGGCGGGACCCTGCTGCTCGACGGGTCGCACCGCGTGCCCGAGCCGCCGTCGAACGAGATCTTCCACCGCCACGCGCGGCAGATCACCGGCAAGGCCGGCGACATCCTGCTGTTCAACAGCCTGCTGGTGCACGCCGCCGCGCCCAACCGCACCCAGGCCGACCGCCGCTGCCTGACGCTGGTGTTCGGCCGCCCTTATGTGAAGCCGCAGATCGACTTCCAGCGTTTCGTGCCCGAGGCGGCGCTGGAGCGCTTCTCGCCGCTCGCGCGGCAACTGCTGGGGCTGAACGCCAAGGTGGCGGCCAGCCTCGAGGAATATTACCAGCCCATCGAGCGGTGGGCGTTCAAGGCCGATCAGAGATGAGCGTCATCACCCTTGCCGACCCCGACGCCGAGCGCGCCCGCCTGAAGGCTGTCAGCACCGAAGGCTACGGCGACGAATGCGGGGCGTTCGACGCGGCCATGCGCACCTACATGATGCGCACGTTCGAGCCTTGGTTCCGCGATGGAAAGGCGCTGCAGGTCGGCTGCGCCCACGGGGACCAGACGAGCCTGCTGCTGCAGCGGTACACCGACCTGACGGTGGTGGAGGGCGCGCGCGAGTTCATCGATTTCACGCGCCGCCGCGTCGGCGACCAGGTGACCTTCGTCGAAGGGCTGGTTGAGGATTTCGAGACCGACGACCGCTACGAGGCGATCTTCTTCTCCCATGTGCTGGAGCACGTCGTCGATCCGGTGGCGTGCCTGAGCAAGCTCGGTGACCTGCTGACCCCGACGGGCCGGCTCTATGTGGTTGTGCCGAACGCCGAGGCCGCCTCGCGGCGCATCGCGGTGAAGATGGGCGCCCTGACCCATCTGGAAGACCTCAGCGCCTCCGACATCGCTGCCGGTCACCGCCGCGTCTACCGGCTGGATACCCTGTGCCGTGACAATCTCGCCGCCGGCCTGAAGCTGGAGGACACCGGCGGGATCTTTTTCAAGCCGCTGGCCAACTTCCAGTTCGACGCCCTGATCGGCGGCCCGCTGATCAGCGAGGACTTCATGGAAGGCTGCTATCTGCTGGGCAAGGAACAGCCGGCGATGGCCGCCAGCATCTATGTGGTCGCCACCCGGGGCTAGGCCGGCCGTGCGACGGCCTTGAGGGCGTCGATCACCCGGAACATATCCTCGGCGTCGTAGCGCTGGTCGCAGGGGATCGAGAGGATATCGCCCGCGAGGGTCCAGGCGGCGTCGAAGCCGTCCCGTGGACAAGGCAGGGCGCTCCAGTGCCGGGCGCAGAAGACGCCGCGTTCTCCCAGGCGCGCGACCACCGTGTCGCGGTCCTTGACCCTGACCGGAAAGGCCAGCGGGGCGAAGGTCGGTGAAACCTCAGGCCACAGGGCGTAGTCGGCGAGCGCGTCGAGGAGGACGCGATAGTTGCCGCGGCGGCGCACCGAGACGCCGCGGGCGCTGACGCGGTGCAGCGCCTCGCGGCTGCGCGGGCTGATCGGCAGGTGGTCGATCCCGAACGCGGCTTCCCGCTGGCGGAAACGGGGAAACCATGTCGAGGGATCGAGGCCCTGGGGATCGAGAGCCTTGGCGTCCTCGGGCGCCCACAGCGCGGCCTCATCGCCGATATGCACCGGATCGGGCAGGGGCATGGGGGCGTCGCCGACCAGGAGGCCGCCGTCGCCGACGCCCACCAGTTTGCGCGGGCTGTAGAGCAACACCTGGCCCCAGGGCGGCGCGTCCGGGGCCAGGGCGTGGGCGCGATCCTCGATCCACAGCGAGTCCGGGCCGGCATGGCTGCGCGCATAGGCGCGGAACTCAGCGTCGGGCGAGCGGCCGAAATAGTCGATGGCCAGGATCGCATCGCCGACCCGCGCGGCGCTGTAGATGGACGGATCTATCCGCAGGGCGGAGTCGACCGATGCCCAGACGATCTCGCGCCCGCCGGCCGAGGCTGCGGCGGCGACTTCTGCGCAGACAAAGGCGGGCAACCACACGCGCTTGACGCCGCGCTGGGCGAGCAGGGCGGCCAGGGCCGAGCGCGCGGTGCGGAAGCCGACGGCGTAGGCGTGGGGTTCAGTCCAGGCGCGCCACAGGCTGTCGGGCTGTGGGGGCGCGCTGTCCGCGGCGGGCATCACGCTGCCCACGGTGTGGGCCGGCGTGGAGATCATCGGCGGTCGGCCCAGGCCTGGAACGCGTCGCGCCAGACGCCTTCCAGGCGACGCGTGAAGCCGACGGCGTCGCAGACGGCCGAGGCCTCGAACCGAGGGCGGACTTCGGCGCGGAGACCGTCGAGGGCTTGCAGATCCGCGGTCAGGGCGAGCGCGCGGGCGACGTAATCGTCCCAGCTCTCGGCCACGAGTTCGGGGAAGGCATGGAGGGCATGGACGCCGATGCGGGCGTAGAAATCGTCGCCTCTCAGGGTGAGCACCGGCACGCCGTTGGCCAGGGAGTCGCAGGTCGTGGTCCCGCCCGGGCAGGGTGAGGGATCGAGGGCGAGGTCGACGGTTCCGAATGAGGCGAAATAGTCGGCGCCCGTCGAGTGGCCGGCGAAGACGATGCGGCTGGGATCGACGCCGTGGCCCGCGAACTTCGCCTGCATCACACGACGCAGGACGGGGTCGGCGTAGTAGCCGTACTTGAGCAGCAGGCGGGAGCTGGGGCGGCCGTTCAGGATTCGCGACCAGTTGGCGATGGTGGCGTCGCTGATGCGCGCGGGATTGTTGAACGAGCCGAACGTGATCTGTCCGAGCGCGAGGGCCGGCGTCGGCGTGGGCGCCAGGCGATCAGGAGACGGCTGGTAGGGCACGGTCACCGGGCCGACGCGGAGGATCTGCTCGGTGAAGAGCGCTTCCGTGCCGGGGGCGTCCATGGTGTCGGCGTGCAGGACATAGTCCATCGCGGGCAGGCCGGTGGTCTGGACGAGGTTGATCCACGACGCCTGGATCGGCGCCGGCTTGTAGGCGAAGACGCCGAGGCGCCCGCCGGCGGTGAAGCCCCAAAGGTCGACGAGGATGTCGATCTGATCGGTGCGGATGAACTGGGCCGCGGCGTCGTCCTTCATGCGGCCGATCGACCGCACCGTCCCCATGGCGAGGTCGCTCATGACCTCGGCCGCGGCGTCGGCGGTGTAGAAGAACAGTTCGACGGCGCCGGGGTCATGGGCCTCGACAACCGGCAGGATGAACTGGCGCAGCTGCGAGCGGGTGAAGCTGGGCGCCACGAAACCGATCTTGAGGCGCCGGTCCGCCTTGCGGGGGTTGGTGAAGTTCGCCGGCAGAGGCTGGATGTCGCCGGTGAAGCGCTGGGCCCAGGCCCGGGCCTCGTCGGCGTAGCGCTGCACGCCGTTCTCGACGAAGAACAGGCTGTAGAGCAGGAACTGGAAGGCCGCCGAGGATTCGAAGACGTCGGCGGCGGCGCGGAAGACGTTGGCGGCCTCCTCGGCGCGCCCCTGATGCTGAAAGGCGAGGCCAAGGTTGAGCAGGCCCTGCTCGGTCAGGGCTTCCGGCGAGACGGCGCAACCGAAGGCCATGCCGGCCAGGGCGACCTGCTTGTGGCGGTAGAGTTCGAGCCCAGCTGCCTTGGCGTAGCCCGGGTCCTTCCGAATCCGCTGCACATCGATGCCCATGTCGCGCAGGACAGCCACGGTGTGGAACGTCCGCGCATCGTCGAGCGCGGCCGTGGCGGCTTCCGCCCGGCCGGCGGCCATCAGCGCGCTGGCGCGCCAATAGTGCACCTCGGGATTGGTCGGCGCCTGGAGGGCCAACACGTCGAGCATCTGCACCGACAGGTCGGGCGCGCCGGCGATGATCGCATCACGCGCCAGGGCGAAGGGGTTGGGTTGAGCGGGTTCCGAGTCCTCAGTGGGTCGGGTCGCCTCGGCGTCGGGGCTGGCGAGCCAGCGATCCAACATCTGGCTGTAGGCGTCTTCCAGCCGCCGGGTGAAGCCTTCCTCGTCACGGTACGGCGAGGCGTCGAGCGCCTCGCGGGTCGTCTCGCGGAGCGACTGCACGCGGGGCAGGTCGTCAGCCAGGGCGCAGGCGAGGGCGACGTAGTCGTCCCAGGTTTCGGCCAGCAGCTCCGGCATATCGATGGCCATGAGCGTGTGCATGCCGACGCGCGCATAGAAATCGTCGCCTTTCAGCGACAGCACCGGAATGCTCCGTGAGAGGGCCTCCATGGTGGTGGTGCCGCCCGTCACCGGCGAGGGGTCGAGGGCGACATCGATTTCGTCGAAAGCGCGTTCGTAGGCGTCGCCCGTCGAGTGGCCGCGGAACAGCAGCTGATCCGGATCGGCGCCGTGCGCGGCGAACCGCGCGCGGGTCTCCGCCTGCAGGATCGGATCGTCGAAGACACTGTACTTGAGGACCAGGCGAGCCTGCGGGCGGGCCTTCAGAATGCGCGCCCAGGCGGCGACCGTGGGGTCGCCGAGTTTCGCCGGGTGATTGAAGGACCCGAAGGTGATGTGGCCGGTCTCGGCGCAGGGCGCCGGCGAAATGCGCGCGCCAAGCGTGGGGCGGAAGGGCACGAGCACCGGGCCGATGTTCCAGATCTGCTCGACGAACAGCTCCTGGGTCCCGGGGACATCCATGTGGTCGCCGTGCAGGACGTAGTCCATCGCCTCCAGACCCACGGAGTGGGTGTAGTCCATCCACGAGACCTGCACGGGGGCGGGCTTCTGGGCGACGGTGGTCGGGCGGCCGAGGCGGAAATGCCCGTGCAGGTCGACAAGGATGTCGATCTTGTCGGCGCGGATCATGTCGGCGGTGGCGCGGTGAACCTGGTCGCGGATCGACTTCACCTTGATGCCGGGAACCTGGAGCTCCTTCTCGGCGACATCGACGTACATCGTGATCTCGAAGCGCGACTGGTCGTGGCGCTCCAGCACCGGCATCAGGAAATGGCGCAGCTGGTTGCTGTAGGTCGGCGTCAGGTAGCCGATGCGCAGGGGGCGGTCCGAGCGACGCTCGACGTGAAACACCGGCGGCTTCGGGGGCAGGGTGTCGACCCACCGCTTCGACCAGTCGCGCACTTCCTCGGCATGGGCGCGACCGCCGTCGTTGCGGAAGAACAGGGCGTAGAGCAGGTAGCCGTGCAGGGCCTCTTCCGGCTTGGCGGCCATCATGGCTCGGAAGGTCGTCTCGCTGTCGGCGACGCGGCCCATGTAGTGCTGCGCCTGAGCCAGGACGAACTGCGCCTCAAGCCGACGCGCGGGGTCGTTAGCGCCATAGGTCATCGCCAAAGAGGCCGCGCCCATGTTCCAACGATTGTAGAAGTTTCGCCCCACGGCGATGGCATAGGCGCTGTCGCTGCGAAGGCGAGGCATGTCGACGCCGGCCGCGATCATGATCTGCTCGGCCTGCAGCTCGCCGGCGCGGGTGCGGAGCCGCGCGCTTTCGAAAGAGTCGCCGGTCGCGGCCAAGGCGGCCGCCCGCAGCCACAAAACCTCGATGTCTTTCGGCGAGGCCTTGAGCAGGTCAGCGCTCTTCGCGACCGCGGATTTTGCGTCGCCCTTTCGCAGCAGCGCGCGCACCTGATCCAGGGTGACGACCGGAGCGGCCGGAGGGGTTTTTCTGGCGAGGCGTCGCATGGTCGCAAGGTCGGCGAACATGGTTAACCGGCCATTATGCGGCGGGCCTCCATTGTGTCGCGAATGCCCGATTCCGCCGCCCACCCCTACGCCGTCCGCGCCTATGCGCAGGCCCTCGTACAGGGGGAAGGCGCGGCCGTGGAGGTGGACGCCTGGGGGGCTTGCCTGCTGGCGCGGCCTATCGCCGATAGCGGACGGTTCGACGCCTTGGGGGCCTACCCGATGACGCCGATGGCGGCCGACGCCGCGCTGAAGGAAGGCCTAGCGTCGCTTGCCGAGGAGGGTTTGGTCTCGGTGGTGCTGGTGCCCGATCCCCTGGCCAGCCCGCCCCGATCCGACCTCGCCGCCGCCTTTTCGCTCTGCCGACCCTTTAAGACCCATTTCGTGGTCGATCGCACGATGGGCGAGTTCGCGCCGAACAAGCATCACCGACAGGAAATCCGCCGCGCCCTGCGCCGTTGCCGGGTGGAGACGGTTTCGCTGGCCGAGCACGCGGCGACCTTCGCCGGACTCTACGGCGAGCTGATCGCGCGTCACGACATCAGGGGCGTCGCCGCCTTCTCAGATGCCTACTTCGTCGCCCTGGCGGACGATGCGCGAATGACCGCCTTCGCCGCCGTGGTCGAGGAGGAGATCGCGGCCATGACCATCTGGTTCGAACACGAGGGCGTGGCCTACAACCACCTCGGCGCCTCCAATGCGGCCGGCTATCGCGCCGGGGCCAACTACGCGCTCTACGACGCGGCCATCGCCCATTTCGCGGGGGCGGACCGGCTGAACCTCGGCGGCAGCGCCGGGGCGACGGACGATCCGAACGACGGGCTGGCCTTCTTCAAGCGCGGATTCGCCAACGCCGAAGCCCAGGCTCTGCTATGCGGCGCGGTGCTGGACCAGGCAGCCTATGATGCGCTGACCGCCGGCCGCCCGACGACCGGGTTCTTTCCGGCCTACAGGGGCTGACATGGCGTTCCAGAAGACCAATGTGCTGATCTTCCCGGCCGGGGCGGAGAACGCCCTGGAGATCAACGCCTCGCTGCGCCACTCGGTGAACTTCAAGGTGTTCGGCGGCTCCAGCGTCGAAGACCACGCCGCCTTCGCCTACGACAACTACATCGGCGGGATGCCGCGCCTGTCGGATCCTGATTTCCTGGCTGCACTGAATGCCGTGATCGCCGAGCACGACATCGGCCTGATCTTTCCGACCCACGACACCGTCGCCCTATGAGATCGGCGCGACGGTGGTGACCTCCGAGGCGGCGACCGCCCTCGTATGTCGCGAGAAGCGGCGGACGTTTGCGCTGTTCGCGGGCGACGATTTCTGCCCCGCGATCCACCCCGACGCCGCATCGGTCCCGGCATTTCCGGTGTTCGTGAAACCGGACATCGGGGAGGGCGGCCGCAACGCCCGCGTGATCGCCGACCGCGAGGCCCTGAGCGCCGCGCTGGCGGCCGACCCGGACCTGATCGTCTGCGAGCACCTGCCCGGCGAGGAATACACCGTCGACTGCTTCACCGACCGGCACGGCACGCTGCTGTTCGCCGGGCCGCGCAGCCGCGACCGCGTGAAGATGGGCATCAGCTTCGCCTCACGGACCCAGCCCCTGACCGACGAGATCGCCGCCGTCGCCGAGCGGATCAACGGCAAGCTGGCGTTCCGGGGGCTTTGGTTCTTCCAGCTGAAGCGCGCCGCCGATGGGCGCCTGAAGCTGCTGGAGGTGTCGACCCGACTGGCCGGGACCATGGCGGTCTATCGCCAGCTGGGGGTGAACTTCGCTCTGCTCAGCGCCTTCGACGCCCAGGGGCGCGACGTGGCGATCCTGAAGAACAACCTCGACCTCGCGGTCGACCGCTGCCTGCTCGGCCGCTATCGCCTCGACTACGACTACGACACCGCCTTCCTCGACTACGACGACACCATCGTCCACGAGGGGCAGGTCAACGACCTGGTGCTGCGCTTTCTCTACCAGTGCGCCAATCGCGGGGTGCGGATGGTGCTGATCACGCGCCACCGCGGCGACCTGGCGGCGCATATGAAGGCCCACCGGATCGCGCCCGAGCTGTTTGACGAGATCCACCACATTCCGAACGGCGCGCTGAAGTCGGCCTATGTGAAGGGGCCGCGCGCCATCTTCATCGACAACCACTTCCCCGAGCGGCTCGAAGTCGCCCGCGCGTGCGGCGTGCCGGTGTTCGACGTGGACGCCGTGGAGTGCCTGCTGGCCTAGAGCGCGCTTGGATTAAGTGTGCGCGGCCAGCCCGCCCGGGCGCGCTCTAAGTATAAGAAAGTAGAGCCGTTTTAGGCGGGTTAGATACTTCCATCTAACCTGGAAGGCTCTAGGCCGCCGCGGCGGCGCGCTCGACGCGGATTTCGATCATCGCCGCGTAGGCGGCTTCCAGGCGGCGGGCGAAGCCGGCCTCATCGCGGAACGGCGAGGCGCGGAAGGCCGCGAGGGTCTCGCGGCGAAGCGTGTCGAGCATGGCGACATTTTCGGCCAGGCGCAGGGCGACGCCGATCATGGCGTCGTCGCGGTTGCTGACCAGGCCGTCGAGGCCGCAGGCGCGCAGGGGGTAGGCCGCGACGCGCGACTGGAAGTCGCCGCCGTCCACCGCCAGCACGGGCACGCCGTGGGCCAGCATTTCGAGAAGCGGAGCCGCCTCGACGCAGGCGGCGGGCAAGAGGCCGATGTCGACGTCGGCGAACTCGGCGTCATGGAAGGCGCCGCTGGTCTGGCCGCGGAACTCGATGCGCTCGGGGGCGACGCCTTGGGTGGCGAAGCGGGCGCCGGTCTGACGCTGCACCACCGGATCGTCGAACAGCGCGTGCTTGAGGATCAGGCGGGCGTCCGGGCGGGCGACCAGCAGGCGCGACCAGAGGGCGACGGTGGAGTCGGCCAGCCAGGCCGGGGCGCCGAAGAAGCCGAAGGTGGCGTGGCCCTTGGCGAGCGCAGGCGTCGGCTCGCCGACGATCTCGGTTTCGGGGCGGTAGGGGGCGGCGACCGGGCCGATGGCCAGGGGCGCCTCGGCGAACAGGGTGTTGCTCGCGGCGTCGGCGACGCCTTCGGCCTGCAGCAGGTGGTCGATGGCCGAGAGGCCCGTCGTGTAGGGATCGCGCGACCAGGCGATCTGGATCGGGGCGGGGCGCAGGGCCAGGACGCCAAGGCGGCCACCGGCGCCGTGACCGGCCATGTCGACCAGGATGTCGAGATTGTCGGCGCGGAGCAGTTCGGCGGCGGCGTGGTCGTCGAGACCATCGAGCGGGCGGATCTGTTCATCCTCGGGCGCGCCGCGGCCATCGGCCAGGTAGAGGATCGGATAGACGGCGGCCGGGTCGTGGTTGGCGATGGCCGGCAGGGCGTGGCGCTGCAGCGACTCGGAGTTGAAGCCGGAGGCGAGGTAGCCGACGCGGAGCGGGCGGCCGAGGGGTTCGGTGACCGGCGGGGCGGCGACGCGCGGGGCGTAGGCCTCGTTCCAGGCGTGGGCGGCGGCGCTGCGACCGGCGCCGCCGTCACGCACGAAGGTGCTCAGCGCGATCAGGCAGGCCTGGCTGGCAGGGCTGGGTTGCAACATCGCGGCCGATTGCAGGGCCTCGAAAGCGCCGGTCAGTTCGCCGAGGCCGGCGAGGGCGAGGCCGTAGTCGGTGAGGGCGTCGGCGCCGGCCGCGCCCTCCGAGGCCTTGGCCAGGGCGCTGGCGGCCACGCCGGGCAGGCCTTGGCCCATCAGCTGGCGGCCGACTTCGGCGGCGTAGGCCGGATGGCCGGCCAGGGTCTCCATGTCCACGCCGAGATCGCGCATCAGGGCCAGGCTGTGGAAAATGCGGGCGGTGGACCAGGCGTCGACCGCTGCGGCGTCGTCGCCGTTGGCGGCCAGGGCCGAACCCAGCCAGTAGCGCAGGTTCGGCGCGTTGGGGTGGCTGTCGACCAGGGCGCGGAAGGCGGCCAGGGCGGCGGCGGCTCGACCCCCGATCAGGAGGGCGCGCGCCTCGGCGAAGGCGTCAGGCGAAACAACGGTCATCGGGGCCCCCCAGGGCGGAAATGGACCGTGGAGACTTCGCGCAAACGTGGTTAACGCCGGGTGAAGCTTGGCCTTGTCGCGTGGCTAGGATCCGGGTAGCGGCAGGGCGACCTCGGCGATCAGGCCTTGGCGGCCCGGCCGCAGGGTGACGTCGCCGCCATGGCTGCGGACCACGGTGCGCGCCACGGCCAGCCCCAGGCCGACGCCGTCAGCGGCGGTCTTGGCGGACGGCGTGCGATAGAAGGGCGCGAACACCTTTTCGAGCTCGCCTGCGGGCAGGCCGGGGCCGTTGTCCTCGATGGTCACCCGCGCCTCGCCACCCAACCGCTGGACGCTCACCTGCGCCCGCTCGCCATACTTCAGGGCGTTGCTGATTAGGTTGTCGAACACCCGCCGCAGGGCCTCGGGGTCGGCCTCGATCACCACCGGCTCGTCGAGCGTCATGGTGACCTCCGCGCCTGTCGCGGCCGCGTCGTCGACGGCGCAGGCCACCAGGGAGGTGAGGTCGAGACGCTGAGGCGGCCCCGCTGTCTGGTCGTCGCGGATGAAGGCCAGCACGCTGCTGATCATCGCCTCCATCTGTTCCACGTCGGATAGGATGGCGGCGCGAAGCCTGGGCTCGGCCCGCTCGGCCTTGAAGCGGATGCGGGTGAGGGGCGTGCGCAGGTCGTGCGAGATCGCGCCCATCATGCCGACGCGGTCGCTGACAAAGCGGGAGATGCGGGTCTGCATGGCGTTGAACGCCTGGGCTGCGGTGGCGATCTCACCGGAGCCCGAGATCTCCAGCGGCTCGACGCGCTGGGCGCGGCCCAGGCGGTCGGCCGAGGCCGCGAACCGCCGCAGCGGCGCGGTGATCCGCCGGGCGAAGAGGTAGGCGACCGGGCAGATGATCAGCACCCAGCCCGCGATCCAGATGGCCAGCCGCCGGGCCCATTCCATCTCCGGCGAGGGGGCGACCACGGTCCAGCCGCCGTCCGGCCTGCGAAGGGCGGCCAGCACCTCGCCCCGCACTTGAGTCTCCCCGACCCGGCTGGCGGGCGGGACCGGTGGAGCGGCCGCGGGCGTCTGCAACTGCACCGGACGCCCGCGCCCCGAGGTCAGCATCACCAGGGTGGGGGCAGGGCGCAGCCGGAAGCGCACGTCGCCTGGGGGAGCGTTGAGGGCGCGAGCCAGGCGCCAGGCCGCCCGGGTTTCGTTGGCCGACATCGGCGCCGTGAGGTCCGCCGGCAGGGCCGCATGCCGCGTCGCCACCAGGCGGCGGGCGCCGGACGGCGGCGCGGCCTGGCCCTCCAGGCTTTCCGCCAGTTGTTGGTAGGTGAAGGCCGGGGCGCCGCGCGGCGGGGCCCAGACGATGGCGGCGATGGTCAGCCCCTGAGCGATCAGGAACGTCGCCAGGATGACCAGGAACACCTGCAGGCTCAGGGGCGTGCGCCCCAGGCGGCTCCGGCCCGACCCGGCCATCAGTGCAAAACCTCGCAGCGCAGGGTGTAGCCCTGGCCCCGTTCGGTCAGGATCAGACGCCCGCCGCCGTGCATCTGCAGCTTGCGGCGCAGCCGGCTGATCTGCAGGTCGACGGCCCGGCTTTCAACCGCCGCGTCCGCCTCGCCGATCCCGGAAGGCGACCACGACCAGAACAGCTCTTCCCGGCTCATCACCCGATTGGGGTTCAGCAGCAGCGCGCCCAGAAGCGACGACTCCGCGCCGGTCAGCGGCACGATCTCACCGCTGGGCGCCCGCAGGATGCGCCGCGCGGGATCGTAGCTGAAGTCTCCGAACTGAAAATCGGCGCCCCGGCTTGCCGGCTGCAGCCCTTCGTAGCGACGGAGCACGGCACGGATGCGGGCGGCCAGTTCGCGCGGGCTGAACGGCTTGGGCAGATAGTCGTCGGCCCCCAGTTCCAGGCCCAGCACGCGGTCGACCTCGTCGCCGGCGGCGCTGGCCATCACGATCGCCGGGCCGCCGCCGGTGCGCAGCCGACGGCAGATCGACAGCCCGTCCTCGTCCGGCAGGCCGAGATCGAGCACCAGCAGGTCGATGCGCTCGGCGGCCAGGCAGGCGTCCATCGCCTCGGCGTCCTCGGCCTCGAACACCGTCAACCCCAGACCACGCAGGTAGCCGGCGACCTCGCGGCGCAGCTCCGGATCATCCTCCACCACGAGGATGTGTTTGCCGCGATCCTTCATGGCCGGCGTCCGCAGGGCGGATTCGATTGCATCGCGGCTGTTCAACCCAGGGAGCTCCCCGCCTGCCGGGCGGCCTGCGTATTAGAGGTCGCGGCAAGTAACTACCGGAAGTCAGGATTGATACAAAGGCAAAAATACCAAAAGTTTTTGTATCCATATAGATACAAACGCATCCATGAAGTCATTATTTCGAATAGGCGCCTAGACGTACTGATTTAACTCAGCCAAATCGATGTCTAGCGGGCGGGCATCTGAGTTCTGGCCCGCTGTCCGAGCGGCGATCAACGCCGCCGGTCCGGGGCGCGCGCCCCGTAACTGTAAACGTCTAGGGGGAACGTCGACATGGCCGGCGCCAACACTTCAGCCAATACGATGCTCTTGAACCGCGGCTTCGTTCGCGAGCCGTTCCTGCCGGATCCCGCGCGCTGGAACGATGTCTACGACATGCTCTGCGGCCACTGCGCCAACAAGGCCGACTGCGGGCTGATCGAGGCCATGCTCGCCTTCGCCCAGGGGCGCACGCGCGAGTGGCCGGAGAACGCCTGGGTGACCGACCTGGGGACCAGCGCCACCTGCCTGTCCTACGCCCCGATCCGCGGCGAGACGATTTCGCGCCAGCGGCTCGACGCCCTGGCCCACACGCCGGACGAGGCTCTGCCCCACGTCTGCGGCGGTTGCGCGGCCAAGAAGGGCACCGAGGCCTCGGTCGCCCTGCACACGCAGCGCGACTACCGCGCCGCCGTGCGCGACCAGTCGGAATTCACCTGCCACGAAGACCCGGAGAACAAGCGGCTCTGCGGCGGCTGGTGCCGGGCGGTTCAACGCAAGGAAGTCTAGGCGCGGGCATGACCGACGACTGCGCCATGGCGATCGCGCTCGCCCGCCACCTCAATGCGGCGGGCGGCGGCTGGACGGCCGAGTACGCCGGCCTCGACGAGGTGAACTTCACCAACGCCAACGGCGACAAGTTCATCATCCACGTGGAGCGGGTGGAGGAGTTCGAGACCGTGTGGGCGCTCGACGCGGCCTAGGCTCGACATATTGCGACATACGATTCCGGCCGCCTGACCAATTCCGACATTTGGGCGAAGCGCCCAGGCTACGTGCGGTCCCTAGAACGGACATCGTCAGGACAAGCTGACGAACCCGCTCACAAGGACCACGCCAATGACCTCGATCAACACCTTCGTCATGAACTCCGTCAGCGCCATGGGCTCCACCATCCTGACGGCCCTGGTCGCCCTGACCACCATCGCCTCGGTCGCCCGCTTCTTCTGATGCCACGTGTTGCGGCGGCGACAGCATCGCCGCTTGTTGCGCGGATGACCGCGTGCATGATCCGCCGGTGACGCTTCGGCCGCGCCCCTTCGGATTGTGGATCATCGTCGCCCTGCTGGCGTTCGCGGCGCCGGCGGCGACGGCTCACCCGCTGGCCAATACGCTGATCACGCTGAAGCCGGATTCCGGGCGGATCGCGCTGGAGATCGACAGCCCGGCGGCGGACCTGACCGCCGCCATGCAGGCGGAGGGCGCGGCGCCGACGCCTCTCGCCGTGCAGGACTACTATCGCCGCCATGTGGCCCTGACCGATAGCGGCGGCGCAGCCGTGCCGCTCGCGGCCGTCTCAGCGACGCTGATCGAGGCGACCGACCCCGAAGTCGGCGCCTATCGCGAGTGGCGGACGCGGCTGATCGCCGACACCTCGGCGGCGGCGCCCGGCGTCTACAGCCTGGGCTACGACGCCGTCATTCATCAGATACCCAACCACTTCGCCATGGTGCGGCTGGACGGCGGCCGCTCAGAGCAGACGGTCGGGGTGATCCGCTACGACTTCGCGGCCGCAACGATCCATCCATTGTTGGTCGACCTGGCCGACGGCGGGCTCACCTCCGGCTTCATGTCGATGATCGCGGTCGGGTTCGTGCATGTGCTGACTGGCCTGGACCACATCCTGTTCCTGGCCGCACTGCTGATGGTGGCGCCGTTCGAGGTCGCGGGCGGGCGCTGGCGTTTTCGCGGCATGGACCGCAAGGCGGCGGGGCGGTTCGCGGCGATCAGCGGGGCCTTCACCCTGGGTCATTCGGCGTCGCTGGCCGCGGGGACGTTCGGCTTCGATCTGATCCCGGTGCGGCTGACCGAGATTCTGGTCGCGGCCTCGATCGTGGTGGCGGCGGTGCATGCGCTGCGGCCGCTGTTTCCGCGTCGGGAGTGGCTGGTGGCCGGCGGCTTCGGCCTGATCCACGGCCTGGCGTTCTCCGAGACCCTGGCGGCGCTGAACCTGGGGCTGAAGGCGAAGATCGGGGCGCTGTTCGGCTTCAACATCGGGGTCGAGCTGGCGCAGCTGGCGGTGATGGTGGTGGCGCTGCCGTTGCTGATGCTCGGCGGGTCCAAGGCGCTGGTGCGGCCGCGTCAGGCGGCGCTGGCGCTGATCGCCATCGTCGCGACGCTGTGGATCGGCGAGCGGGCGTTCGGCTTGCCGCTGCCGGTCTGGCTGACGGCGGACTCGCTGCGGCTGCTGCTGAAGACCTAGGCCGAGGCCGCGAGGTAGCGGTCGATCTCGGCAAGGTGAGCGGCCTTGTCGGCCAGTGGCAGGAACGAGCCGGTGAAGCTGTTGCGGGCGAGCGTCGCCAGCTCGTCGCGGGTCAAGCCTAGGCTGGTCGCGGCAGCCATCCAGTTGTCCTGCAGGTAGCCGCCGAAATAGGCCGGGTCATCGGAATTGATGGTGGCCCGCAGGCCGAGGTTCAGCATGCGCTTGAGCGGGTGATCGACCATGTCGTTCACGACGCAGAGCTTGAGGTTGGACAGCGGGCAGACCGTGAGGGTCAGGCCCTGGTCGACGATGCGGCGGACGAGCGCGTCGTCTTCCAGCGAGCGGTTGCCGTGGTCGATGCGGTCGATCTTGAGCAAGTCCAGCGCCTGCCAGACGTACTCCGGCGGGCCTTCTTCGCCGGCGTGGGCGACGCGCAGCAGGCCGCGCTCATGGGCGGCGGTAAAGACGCGCTCGAACTTCTCCGGCGGATGGCCGACCTCGGAGCTGTCGAGGCCGACGCCCGCCAGCTTGTCGAGCCAGGGTTCGGCGGCCTTCAGGGTGTCGAACGCAGCGTCTTCCGAGAGGTGGCGCAGGAAGCAGAGGATCAGTTTCGAGGTGACGCCGAGTTCAGCCTCGGCGGCCTTCATGGCGCTGAGCAGACCCTCGATGGCGACGCTGAACGGCAGGCCGCGGTCGGTGTGGGTCTGGGGGTCGAAGAAGATCTCGGCGTGGCGCCCGCCATCGGCGGCGAGGCGTCGGAAATAGGCCATGCCGAGGTCGTGGAAGTCCTGCTCGGTCAGCAGCACCTGGGCGCCCTGGTAGTAGATATCCAGGAAGTCCTGCAGGTTGGAGAAGGCGTAGGCGGCCCGGACCTCCTCGACGCTCTTGAACGGCAGCTCGACGCCGTTGCGCTGGGCCAGCTCGAACATCAGCTCGGGCTCGAGGCTGCCCTCGATGTGCAGATGCAGCTCGGCCTTGGGCAGGCCCCGGATGAAATCGGCGAGATCGGCGCTCATGGGCGCGAGCCTAGAGCGGAGGCGGCGGCGAGGGAACGGTCGGATTGGAAGTTGACCCTTATCTCACCCCTTCCTCCGTCATAGCCGGCCTTGTGCCGGCTACCCATGAACACCGCCTGAGCAGGCGCGTACGCGCTCTTCCGACTCACCGCGCATGGGTCGCCGGGACAAGCCCGGCGATGACGGGATATTGGTGGGAGACCCTACCGCGGCGCCCCCGCCTTTTGCAGCACGCCGGCCAGCCAGGCGTAGGCTTCCTGCACATCGTAGTTGCCGGCGTGGCCCTGGCCCCAGGCGAGCTTGACGTTGCTGTCCTTCACCGCCGGGTTGTTCTGGATCGCCGACTTCAGGGTGGCCTGGATGGCGAAGGAGGTATCGCGGTCAAGGGTGCCGTGGCGGACGTACCAGTTGGGGGCGACGGTGGAGCCCTTGGCGGTGAGGTACGGGATCGGGCTGGTCAGCTTGATCTGCTTGGCGAGTTCGGCGCCGGGACCAGCGGTGTAGGCCGCGAAGGCGAGGCCGGTGTCGTCCTTGCCGGAGCCGTCGCCGGGCTTGTCGTTGTTATCCCACGGGTAGGCGCTGAAGTTCGAGTATTCGAGCTTGGCCGATCCGAAGAGGGTGTTCTCGCCGGAGACGCCCTGGTTGCCGGTGCTGGCGGTGGCGTCGAACGAGGGCACGCCCTTCAGGGTCTGGTTGCCGGCGACGAAGGTAAGGTAGGCGGCGTAGTCGATCGATTTGACGTGGCCGCCCTCGAGCGCCAGCCACCCGTTCTTGATGCGATTGACGCCGGCCGGGGCGGCGCCAGGCGGGCCGCGACGGGCGATCTCGAAGTCCTCGCCGAGGTTGGGCAGCTTGTCGCCGCGCGCCAGGGCGGCCTCGGCGGCGTCACGCACCATCGCGGTGATGGCGGCGGGCATGGTCGCGGCTGTGAGGGCCGAGCCGTCTTCCCGCTTCAGCTTCAAGCCTTCGAGATAGGCGGGGTACTGGGCGGCCAGGGTCTTGGAGGCGGCCTGGTTGGCGGCGGTCCAGCGGCCGGCCTGGGTGTTCTCGGCGGTGCGGACGGCGCTGTACTGCCACTCGTAGGCGGTGTCGGCGTGGCCGAGGTCGTTGATCGGGCAATAGGCGATGGTGGCGAAGACGTCGTCGCGGATCGTGCTCTTGCCCGAGGCGTCGACGCCGGCCGCGCCGACGGCGGCGAGGTAGGGCAGGTAGTCGGGGCTGTTGCCCGAGGCGGAGACCGCGACGGAGAGGCCGCCGCCGCCGCTGGTGCCGGTGATGACGATGCGCTCGGCCGAGCCCGGCATGACGGCGTCGTTCTTGCGCAGGTAGCGGACGGCCGCCTTGGCGTCGACGACCACGGCGGGGGCCTTGCCGGCCCAGTCGCCGGCCAGGTCGCGGATGCCGCGGCTGCGGGTGCCGGCGCTGACCACGATGTAGCCGGCCTTGAGGGCGGCGCCGGTGTTGTCGGTGTTGCTGGTCGCGCTCAGCGCCGCGCCTTCACGCAGGATGTCGCGAGCCGGGCTGGCCATCCAGCCGCCGTTGTTGACCTGCAGGACGATGGCCTTGGCCTGGTCGGCCGTGCTGGTCGCGGGCACGTAGACGTACATGGTCTGCCAGGCCTTGGGGTCGCTCGCCTGGGCCATCGGGCCCTGGCCGTTCGGCGGGGCGGTGGCGTTGGAGGTCGGCGCGCCGCCGCCGGGCGGCATGCCGCCGGGAGGCGGGCCCATGCCCGGGCCGCCGCCCATGGTCGCCTGACCGTTCGTGCCGGGACCCATCGGCGGGGCGCCGCCGGGCGGCCCGCCCATGCTGGCGACCTTGGTGACGTCGATCGACACCGGTTTGGCGACATAGACCATCTGGTAGCGGCGGACCTGCATCGGCTGACCGTCGACGGTGATGTTCACCAGGGTGAACTTGGCCGCGTCGAACACCAGCGGATCGACGGCTTGCGCCAGGGCGTGAGTGGCCGAGCCCGTCAGCAGCAGGGCTGCGAGGGTGGAGGCAGTGCGGAGCTTGGTCATGGTTGGGGCTTTCGGGCTCAGCGCGCCTCGGCGCGCTTCATGAGGACGGCCAGGGCGAGGGCGGCGACGCCCGCGACGAGGATAATCGGTACTAGGATCGAGAGGACGTCGTCCGGCGTGCGGCCCGAGGTGACCAGCATGCCGGCCAGGATCGGCCTGGCGGCCGAGCCGAGGCGACCGACGCTGACGGCGGTGCCGACGCCGGTGCCGCGCATCTCGGTCGGGTAGTTGCTGGGGGCCACGGCATAGAGCAGGGCCTGCGTCATCGACATGGTGATGCCGACGAGCGCGCCGACCGCCATCGAGATCGAGAAGGCGGGGGGCGCGCCGGCCAGGGCCAGCAGGCCGACGGCGGCCGAGGCGAAGGACAGGATCACCACGTTGCGCAGCGACAGGCGGTCCATGAGCAGGCCGGTGACCATGCTGGCGATGGCGCCGAAGACGTTGAACAGCATCTGG
>JAFKGN010000101.1 GCA_017307205.1 Caulobacterales bacterium | reverse complement strand
GCTGAAGATCGACGGCGAGTTCTATCCGATCGAGGACGCCCCGGCCCTCGACAAGAAGTTCAAGCACGACATCGACGTGGTGGTGGACCGCCTGGTCAGCCGCGCCGATCAGGAAAGCCGCTACGCCGACAGCATCGAGCAGGCCCTGCGCCTGGCCGACGGCATCGCCGTGGCCGAATGGGCCGACGTGAAGGAGGGCGAGAGCGAACCGCGCCGCATCCTGTTCTCGGAGCGCTTCGCCTGCCCGGTCAGCGGCTTCACGATCAGCGAGATCGAGCCGCGGCTGTTCTCGTTCAACAATCCGCACGGCGCCTGCCCGGCCTGCGATGGCCTGGGCGCCAAGCTCGCCTTCGACGCCGACATGGTGGTGCCGGACAAGGACAAGAGCCTGCACAAGGGCGCGGTCGCCCCATGGTCGCGCGGCCCCTCCCCGCTCTACACCCAGACCCTGCAGGCTTTGGCCCGGCACTATGGCTTCTCGATGGACGAGCCGTGGTTCAAGCTGCCGCAACAGGCGCGCGACGTGGTGCTGCACGGCTCGGGCGGCGACAAGATCAAGTTCGTCTACGACGACAACGCCCGGAAGTACGAGGTCGCCAAGACCTTCGAGGGCGTGCTGCCCAACCTTGAGCGCCGTTGGCGTGAGACCGACAGCGCCTGGGTCCGCGAGGAGCTCGGCCGCTATCAGTCCGACACCCCCTGCGAGGTCTGTCACGGCGCGCGCCTGAAGCCCGACGCCTTGGCGGTGAAGATCGACGGCAAGAACATCGCCGAGGTCTCGGGCCTCGCCATCCGCCCGGCCCGCGATTGGTTCGCGGCGCTAGAGTCGTCGCTGACCTCCAAGCAGATGGAGATCGCCCGGCGGATCCTGAAGGAGATCACCGACCGCCTGCGCTTCCTGGTGGACGTCGGCCTCGACTATCTGAACCTGTCGCGCGGTTCGGGCACGCTGTCCGGCGGCGAGAGCCAGCGCATCCGCCTGGCCAGCCAGATCGGCTCGGGCCTGACCGGCGTGCTTTACGTGCTGGACGAGCCGTCCATCGGCCTGCACCAACGCGACAACACCCGCCTGCTGACCAGCCTCAAGGGCCTGCGCGACCTCGGCAACTCGGTGCTCGTCGTCGAGCACGACGAGGAAGCCATCCTCACTGCCGACTATGTGATCGACATGGGCCCGGCGGCGGGCGTGCACGGCGGCGAGATCGTCGCCGAGGGGAAGCCGGCCGACATCATGGCCAGCCCGAAGAGCGTCACCGGCATGTACCTGTCGGGCGCCCGCGAGATCGAGGTACCGGAAGAGCGCCGTCCGATCTCCAAGAAGAAGGCGCTGAAGGTCATCGGCGCGACGGGCAACAACCTGAAGAGCGTCACCGGCGAGATTCCAGTCGGGACGTTCACCTGCATCACCGGCGTCTCCGGCGGCGGCAAGTCGACCTTCACCATCGAGACCCTCTACAAGGCCGCCGCCCGGCGTCTGAACAACGCCTCGGACGCCCCGGCCCCGCACGAGCGGATCGAGGGCCTGGAGAACTTCGACAAGGTCATCGACATCGACCAGAGCCCGATCGGGCGCACGCCGCGCTCGAACCCTGCGACCTACACCGGCGCCTTCCAGCCGATCCGTGACTGGTTCTCCCAACTGCCGGAGTCGAAGGCGCGCGGCTACGGCCCGGGCCGCTTCAGCTTCAACGTCAAGGGCGGCCGCTGCGAGGCCTGCCAGGGAGACGGCCTGATCAAGATCGAGATGCACTTCCTGCCCGACGTCTACGTCACCTGCGAC
>JAFKGN010000118.1 GCA_017307205.1 Caulobacterales bacterium | reverse complement strand
CGCTATCACCCCCATCCCTGCCCTTCCCCCATCAAGGGGGAAGGGTTCTGGATTCCTAGTTCACCGTCGCGCGGCCGATCTCCAGGCCGCCGCCGTCGCCGACATCGACGCCGATCACCGCACCGTCGGCCAGATCGCCGGCCAGCAGCTTGCGGGCGATGGGGTCGACCAGTTCCTTCTGGATCACGCGCTTGAGGGGGCGCGCGCCATAGACCGGGTCATATCCCCGCTCGCCGAGCCAGTGCAGGGCGGCCGGCGTCAGGCTGACGGCCATGCGGCGGTCGGCCAGCAGCTTTTCGACCCGCTCCAGCTGGATGCGGACGATGCTATCCATCTCGCCGCGACCCAGCCGCTTAAAGAGAATGATCTCGTCGATCCGGTTGAGCAGTTCCGGCCGGAAGTGGCGACGCACCACGTCCATGACCAGCGGGCGCACGGCCTCCACGTCCTCACCATCTTCCTGGTTGGCCAGGAACTCGGCGCCCATGTTGGAGGTCATGATGATCAGGGTGTTGCGGAAGTCGACCGTGCGGCCCTGGCCGTCGGTCAGGCGACCGTCATCGAGCACCTGCAGCAGCACGTTGAACACGTCCGGGTGGGCCTTCTCGATCTCATCGAAGAGGACGACCTGATACGGCCGGCGGCGCACCGCCTCGGTCAGGGCCCCGCCCTCGTCATAGCCGACGTAGCCCGGAGGCGCCCCGATTAGGCGGCTGACCGAGTGCTTCTCCATGTACTCGCTCATGTCCATCCGGGTGACGGCGGCCTCGTCGTCGAAGAGGAAGCCCGCGAGGGCCTTGGTCAGCTCGGTCTTGCCGACCCCGGTCGGGCCGAGGAACAGGAAGCTGCCGATCGGACGGTTGGGGTCCTGCAGACCGGCCCGAGCCCGGCGCACGGCGTCGGAGACGGCGGCGAGCGCCTCCTCCTGACCGACCACGCGGCCGCGCAGGGCGTCCTCCATCTTCAGCAGCTTCTCGCGCTCGCCTTCCAGCATCTTGTCGACCGGAATGCCGGTCCAGCGGCTGACCACGGCGGCGATCTGCTCGGCGTCGACAGTCTCAGGCGCCATGGCGTCAGCGCCCTGCTCTTCCTCTTCGGCGAGACGCTTTTCGAGGGCGGGGATCTCGCCGTACTGCAGCTGGCCGGCGCGGGCGAAGTCGCCCTGCCGCTGAGCCGTCGCCAGCTCGGCGCGCAGGCGGTCGAGCGCCTCGCGGGCCTGGGCGGCGGAGCCGACCTTCTCCTTCTCGGCGCGCCAGCGGGCGGTCATCTCGTCGGACTGCCCCTGCAGGTCGTCGATCTCGTCTTCCAGCCGCTCGAGGCGGGCCTTGGACGCGGCGTCGGACTCCTTCGACAGGGCCTCGCGCTCGATCTTCAGCTGCACCAGACGGCGGTCGATCTCGTCCAGGGCCTCGGGCTTGGAGTCCACCGCCATGCGCACGCGGCTGGCCGCCTCGTCCATAAGGTCGATGGCCTTGTCGGGCAGGAAGCGGTCGGCGATGTAGCGGTTCGACAGAGTGGCGGCGGCGACGATGGCGGCGTCGGCGATGCGCACCCCGTGGTGCAGCTCGTACTTCTCCTTCAGGCCGCGCAGGATCGAGACGGTGTCCTCCACCGTCGGCTCCTCCACGAACACCGGCTGGAAGCGACGGGCCAGGGCCGCGTCCTTCTCGACGTGCTTGCGATACTCATCGAGCGTGGTCGCGCCCACGCAGTGCAGCTCGCCGCGCGCCAGGGCGGGCTTCATGATGTTGGAGGCGTCCATCGCGCCGTCGGTCTTCCCGGCGCCGACCAGCTGGTGCATCTCGTCGATGAACAGGATGATCGAGCCCTCGGCGGCGGCCACCTCGTTGAGCACGCTCTTCAGCCGCTCCTCGAACTCACCGCGATACTTGGCGCCGGCGATCAGGGCGCCGAGGTCGAGCGCCAGCAGCTTCTTGTCCTTCAGGCTTTCCGGCACGTCGCCGTTGACGATGCGCAGGGCCAGGCCCTCGACGATGGCGGTCTTGCCGACGCCGGGCTCGCCGATCAGCACGGGGTTGTTCTTGGTGCGGCGGCTCAGCACCTGGATGGTGCGGCGGATTTCCTCGTCACGGCCGATCACCGGGTCCAGCTTGCCGTCGCGGGCGGCCTTGGTCAGGTCGCGGGCGTAGCGCTTGAGGGCATCGTAGCCTTCCTCGGCTGAGGCGCTGTCGGCCGTGCGGCCCTTGCGGACGGCGGTAGCCGCGGCTTCGAGGCCATCGGCGGTGGCGCCGGCGTCCTTCAGAATCTTCGCGGCCTCGCCGCCTTCCTTGGCGATGGAGACCAGCAGGCGTTCGGTGGTGACGAAGGCGTCGCCGGCCGCCTTGGCGTCCTCCTCGGCCTTGTGGAAGACCCGTGCGGTCTCGGGCTTCATGTAGAGCTGGCCAGAGCCGCCCTCGACCTTCGGCGCGCGAGCGAGGGCCGCCTCGACGGCCGTGTCGGCGGCGTCGGGCTTGCCGCCGGCCGCCTGGATCAGCGATCCGGCCAGGCCGTCCTTTTCTTCAAGCAGCACCTTCAGCAGGTGCTCGGGCGCAAGCTGTTGATGGCGGCGCGCCAGCGCCAGGGATTGAGCCGACTGGATCGCCTGTTTGGCGCGGTCGGAATAGACGTCGATCTTCATGCAGTTCCCCCATTGGGCGGATTACACGCAGCCTGCCTTGATCAAGCACAAGCGCGCCCTCGGGATGTAGTGTGGCCCTATCGCCACACAAGCGGCGAGCGACCGATTTCGACGCCATCCAGCGCACACCAAAACGCCTGCGATCCATGAGAACCGCAGGCGCTCCATTGTTCGATCTGGCGAAAGCCTGAGGCTCAGTCTTCGCCTTCGCTGACCACGGTCTTGCGGGCGCGGGTCCGGCGGGGCTTGGGGGCCTCCGCCTCGTCGGCGGCCGGAGCCGGGGTCGGGGCGGCCGGGCCGCGGCTGAGGAAGGCCGGAGCCTCGCTCACCGCGCCGTCCTGCCCGCGCAGGCGGGGCGAGCGCACATCGTCAGAGGCCGGAGCCTCGGCGGCGACGTTATCCCGCGGTTCGCGCTCGCTGCGGTCGAAACGCTCGCGACGCGGGCGATCCTCGCGGGGCGGACGATCGTCACGGGGGCGATCCTCACGCTCGAAGCTGCGCTCCGGACGATCCTCGCGGGGCGCACGATCTTCACGCGGCGGACGGTCGTCACGGGGCCGGTCGTCGCGCGGACGGTCTTCCCGGGGGCGGTCATCGCGGGGACGATCGTCACGGGGGCGATCATCCCGGTCGCGCGGACGGTCATCGCGGTCACGCCAGCGGTCGCGGCGGCCGCCTTCGCGGTTGTCGCGGTTCTCGAAGTTGCGCTCGCCGCGATCCTCGCGCGGGCCACGATCCTGGCGATCACGGTCCTGGCGGTCCCGGTTTTCGAAACGCGGGCGGTCTTCGCGACGGCCATTGTTGTCGAAGTTGCGCTCGCGCTGGCCGCCTTCGCCGCCCTCGCCTTCCGACGCGCCTTCGGTCTGCTCGACGGTCTCGACCGTCACGTCTTCCGGCTCGGCTTCGAAATCGATGTCGAACCCGCCAGAGAAGCCTTCCTTGCCGAGAATCTCGCTCGGCGGGCGCTGCGGCTGCATGGCGCGCACCACGCGGAAGTAGTGCTCGGCGTGTTGCAGATAGTTCTCGGCGAGAACCCGGTCGCCCGAGGACGACGCGTCGCGCGCCAACTGGGTGTACTTTTCGAAGACGCCCTGGGCCGCGCCGCGGACCTTGATGCCTTCGGGACCGTTCGAATCGAACGAACGGTTTGCGTTATGCTGGGGCTTTCCGCCGCCGCCACCGCCGCGATTGCGGCCGCGCTGACGCTTCATACCCTTGAAATCTCTCATCGTCTTTTGGACCTGTTCGCCGGAGACGTCCCTAGTTGCGTCTGCTTCGGCTGTTTGGGTTCTTGTTTGGCCCGCCCCTGCGGGCCTTCGTTCACAAGCTGTCTTTAGATCGCTCCGCCCCGGTCTGGTGACGCGCGCCGCGGTCCGAAGAGCCACGACCTCGCCAAGCAGACTGGCGAACATCTTGCGACGGCCGCTCTGTCGACGCCCGGCGAATTGGGAGGAGACGACCTGACTTAACCCTTCACCCCGCAGTTTCCAAGGGGGATTTTCGCCGCAGCAACAGTACGGCGCCGTTTCAGAAGGACGCCTTAACGCCCGCGACCACTCGGTCGCGCAGGCCGAGGTCCTGGTGGGTGGTCACGCCCTCGGCGCCCGCCGCCTTGAACAGAGCTTCCACCGCCGCCGCCTGGGTGTGGCCGATCTCCACGGCGAACCGGCCACCCGGCTTCAGCACCCGCAGGATTTCCGGCGCCAGGAAGCGATAGGCGTCGAGCCCGTCGGCGCCGCCGTCCAGCGCCAGGCGCGGCTCGTGGTCCTTCACCTCGGGGTCCAGGGTCTCGATCTCGTCGGTGGCGATATAGGGCGGATTGGAGACCACCAGGTCGAACGAGGCGTCGCCCAGGCCGAAGGTCCAGTCGCCGCGCAGCAGGGCGACGCGATTGTCGAGATCGAGGTTGGCGGCGTTTTCCCGCGCCACGGCGAGGGCTTCCTCCGAGACATCGACGCCGAGCCCCTTGGCCGCCGGCCGTTCGGCGAGGATGGCCAGCAGCATGGTTCCCGACCCGACGCCGAGATCGAGGACGCTGAACGCCATCTGCTCGGGGAAGTCCCGCAGCACCAGCTCGACCACCGTCTCGGTGTCGGCGCGGGGGGTCAGCACGTCGGGCGTCACCGACAGCATGATCTTCCAGAAGCCTTTGCGGCCGACGATGTGGCTAACCGGCTCGCGCCGCGCCCGGCGGGCGATCAGGCCGTCGAGCTTGGCCTCCTGCTCGGCGGTGAGCTCGCGATAGGGGTCGGTGACGATCTCGGTGCGGCTGACGTCGGCGGCGAATTCCAGCATCAGGCGCGCGTCGATGGCCGGCTGGTCGACGCCGGCCGCCTTCAGGGTTTCGCGCGCGGCCGTCCAGGCCTTCACCAGGGTGGTCATTCCGAAAGTCTCCTCACTCAGCGCCTTGCTCGCGCAACCGCCGGCGCTCCGCAAGTCGTAACGCCCGGAACGCGGAACGAGACTTGAGCATTCAGCCAGCATGAAAGCGCGGGCGCGTCAGATCGGGCGATATGTAGCGTCGCGCCCCTACCACCTGCTGCCGTGGATCGCGCTGATCGCCGCCATCCCCCTGTGGCCGAAGAAGGTCGAGCCGCCGCCGGCCGGCCTCTCCGAGCCCAAGATCGCCGCGCCCGACGATTTCGAGAAGACCGAACCCGGCCGCGGGCGGGTCGCCGAACGCCCGCACCACATTCCCTTCCTCGGCTGGCGGGACGTGCTCTGGCGCACCTGGCTGGAGATCGGTCAGGACCGCTGCTCCGCCGTCGCCGGCGGCATCACCTTCTACGGCCTGCTGGCGATCTTCCCCGGCATCGCCGCCTTCGTCTCGCTCTACGGCCTGTTCGCCGACGTCGGCGTCGTGCAGCGGCAGCTGGCCGAGATGTCGGGCGTGTTCCCCGCCAGCGTGGTGCAGCTGATCGGCGACCAGATGCTGCGCCTGACCAGCCAGGAGCAGACCAAGCTCAGCTTCGCCTTTCTGATCTCAATCCTGATCTCGCTATGGAGCGCCCGGGCCGGGATGAACGCCCTCTTCGACGGGCTGAACGTCGCCTACGACGAGACCGAGAAGCGCAACTTCGCGGTGCGTACCGCCCTCACCTACACCTTCACCCTGGCCGCCGTGCTGTTCTTGGCCAGCATTTCGCTGGTGCTGGTCGGCCTGCCGTTCGTTCTGGAGTTCTTCTACATCGCCCCGCCGGACAGCTGGTGGGTGGGCCTTCGCTGGCTGGCGGTGCTGGGCATGAGCACCATCGCCTTCGCCGTGCTCTATCGCTATGGCCCCAGCCGACAACGGGCGCGTTGGCGCTGGGTCGTAACCGGCGCGGTGTTCGCCGCCCTGATCTGGATGCTGGGGTCGCTGGGCTTCTCCTGGTACCTGAACACCATCCGCCACCTCGACGCGACCTACGGCCCGCTGGGCGCGGTGATCGCCTTCATGCTGTGGATGTGGTTCTCGGTGATGGCCATCCTGATCGGGGCCGAGCTGAACGCCGAGATCGAACACCAGACGGCCATCGACTCCACCACCGGCCCGGAGATGCCGATGGGCCAGCGGGGCGCCGCCATGGCCGACAGCGTGGGTCTCGCCTTCCATCCGCTGCAGGCGATCAAGACCCAGGCCGGGAACGCTCGCCGCATGGCCGGCGGCCTATGGGTGCGCGTACGCGGGGGCAAGGTGGTGAAGGCGATTCCCGCCGATCCGGCTACGGCCCAGGCCATGGAAGTGAAGAAGTAGCGGCGTCCGTCGGGCAGGATTGCTACACCGGCTTCAGACCCTCTCGGAGTTTGCCGTGCAGATCGCGATCCTGACCTTCGAGGGCTTCAACGAGCTCGATTCCTTTATCGCCCTAGGCATTCTCTCGCGCATGAAGGCGAAGGGCTGGTCGGCCCAGATCACCAGCCCGACAGCGGAAGTGACGTCGATGAACGGCGTGACCATCCAACGCCAGCAGCCGCTGGAGTTCGCCCGTGAAGCGGACGCGGTTCTCATCGGCAGCGGGGTCAAGACCCGGGAGATCGCCGCCGACACGCAGCTGCTTTCCCGCCTGACGCTCGAGCCGTCGCGTCAGCTGATCGGCGCGCAATGCTCAGGGACACTCCTGCTCGCCAAGCTGGGACTGATCGGCGACCTTCCCGCCTGCACTGACCTGACCACGAAGCCGTGGGTCGTCGAGGCCGGCGTCCGGGTGATCGACGCGCCTTTCATCGCCCACGGCAATGTCGCCACCGCCGGCGGCTGTCTGTCGTCGCAATATCTGGCGGCCTGGATGATCGCGCGCGCCGCCACGCTCGAGGACGCCGAGCAAGCGATCCATTACGTCGCCCCGGTTGGGGAGAAGGCCGAATACGTCGACCGAGCCATGGCCGCGATCACGCCCTTCCTGGCCGATACCCGCACGTTGCAGGAGGCCTGACCTGCTGCAGCCCGCCACCGACGCCGACCTCGAAGAGCTGGCCGCCTTCGTCAACGCCGTCTATCGCGGCCAGGGCGCCCAGGCCGGATGGACCACCGAAGCCGCCTACATCGCCGGCCAGCGCACCGATCCCGACAAGCTGCGCGAGGGGCTGAAGAAGTCGGGCGCCGTGATCCTGCTGCTGCGCGACGAAGTGGGCGCGCTGGAGGGCTGCGTCTGGCTGGAGCCGGCCCACGAGGGCTGCTGGCACCTGGGCATGCTCAGCGTGCGGGTCGACCTGCAGGACAAGGGCGTCGGCCGACGCGTCATGGCCGGAGCCGAGACCTACGTCCGCGCCCGGGGCGCTGGTTGGCTGGAGATGACCGTCATCAACATCCGCGACAGCCTGATCGCCTATTACGAGCGGCGCGGCTTCGCCCGCACCGGCGAGGTGCGCCCCTTCCCCTACGGCGACGACCGCTTCGGCACGCCGCTGCGCGACGACCTGGCGTTCGTGGTGCTGGAGAAGAAGCTTTAGGGGCGTGCAAACCCCCGCCTCATCCTGAGGCGCCCGCGCCAGCGGGCCTCGAAGGATTGCAGCCACCCCCGTGCGCCTGCCCTCCTTCGAGGCTCGCTCCGCTCGCATCTCAGGATGAAGTTTGTCTGTAGAAGCGGCTCTAGCCGGCCTTGATGAACTTCACCGCCGCCTCAAGCTGCGGCAGGACGATGGTGTGGCCGAGGCCCGCCACCGTGCCGTAGGTCACCTTGTAGCCGGCCACCGTCAGCTCGCGCGCCGCCCGGTCGCCGTCGGCGGCGGGTACGATGGTGTCCTGCAGGCCGTGGGTGATGAACAGGCGGGGCGAACCCGGCACCGGCGGCTTCACCGGCGCCGCGAGGCGGCCGGAGAAGGCCAGGCCCGCCGCGAAGGCGCGGCCGGTCACGGCGGACGAAAGAGTCATCATCGCCCCCTGGCTGAAGCCGAACAGGATCAGCTCGGCCGAGGTCAGGCCCTCCTGCGCCACCAAGGCGTCGAGCCGGGTCCACAGCAGCGGCAGGGCGGCGGCCACGCGCTCGACGCGGTTGGCCTCGGTGACCCCGGTCAGCGAGAACCACTGCCGGCCCGGCTCGCCGCCGTCCCAGACCTCGTGCCCGTCGAGCATCAGGACAGCGGTGTCCGGCAGCTGGGCGGCCAGGTAGTCGCCGACCGGCGCCAGACCCTCGGCGCTGTCGCCGACGCCGTGCAGCACGGCGATCACCCGGCGTGGATTGGCCGTGCCGATGCGCCACGTCCGCGGATCGCTCGTCGGGGTCATGTGTCTAGTCTCCGGCCTGGTCCCAGACCTCGGCGATACGCGGCATCGCGGTTTCGATCCAGTCCGCAAGGCTGCGCACCTTCTCGGCCGCCTCGAAGCCCAACGGGGTCAGGCTGTATTCCACATGCGGCGGCACCACGTTGAACGCCCGCCGATCGACCATGCCATCGGCCTCCAGCCACTGCAGGGTCTGGGCCAGCATCCGCTCGCTGACCCCGCTGACCAGCCGCCGCAGCTCGCTGAACCGCAGGGTGCGCTTCTCCAGGGCGATCAGCACCAGCACGCCCCAGCGGCTGGTCAGGTGCTTCAGCACCTCACGCGAGGGGCAGGCTTCGGCCATCAGGTCGCCGCGCAGCAGCTTCTGCGACAGGGTCTCGGCGGTGGGTGGGGTCATTTCCATACTAACGCAAATGTACGTACTTACGAAAAGTAAGCAAGGGGTCTAGATCAGGCTCGTAACCAGTAAGGACCCAAGATCATGACCATCGCCGTCACCGGAGCCAGCGGCCAGCTCGGTCGCCTCGTCGTCGCCAAGCTGAAGGCCGCTGCGCCCAACGAAACCATCGTCGCCCTCGCCCGCGACCCGGCCAAGGTCGCCGACCTCGGCGTCGAGGCCCGCGCCTTCGACTATGACGCGCCGGCCTCCCTGGCGGCCACGCTCGCGGGCGTCGACACCCTGCTGCTGATCTCGGCCAACGAGCCCGGCAAGCGCGCCGTGCAGCACGCCAATGTCATCGCCGCCGCCAAGGCCGCGGGCGTGAAGCGGATCGTTTACACCAGCCTGCTGAAGGCCGACGCCTCGGCCATCAGCCTGGCCGAGGAGCACCGCGCCACCGAGGCCGCCATCGCCGCCTCCGGCCTGCCCCACACCATCCTGCGCAACGGCTGGTACACCGAGAACTACGCGGGCGGGATCGCCGGCGCCCTGGCCCACGGCGCCCTGATCGGGGCGGCCGGCGAAGGCCGCATCTCCGCCGCCCCGCGCGCGGACTATGCCGAGGCGGCCGTCGCCGTGCTGACCACGCCGGGTCACGAGGGCAAGGTCTACGAACTGGCGGGCGACGACGCCTTCACCTTGGCCGACCTCGCCGCAGCGGTCTCAGCCCACACCGGCAAGACCATCCCCTACGCCAACCTCTCTGAAGCCGACTACGCCGCCGCCCTTGTCGGCGCCGGCCTGCCGGAAGGCCTGGCGGCCGCGATCGCCGGCTGGGAAGTCCCGATCTCCAAGGACGCGCTCTACGACACCAGCGGCCAACTCGCGAAGCTGATCGGCCGCCCGACCACGCCGCTGAAGGACGCGTTGCCGAGTCTGGTGGGCTGAAAAAATCCGCTCACCCCGGCGAATGCTGGGGCCCAGCCTTATCCGCTAGAGTCTATGGATGAGCGCCGCACTCTTAGCGCCCGCTTCTGAGTTCGCCATCTGGGTCCCGGCATTCGCCGGGATGAGCGGAATTCCCTAGCCGAAGCTGTCTTCCAGGGTCGCCAGGCGCTCGGCCTGATCCTCGGCGATCAGAGGGTCGATGACGTCGTCGAGGGCTTCGCCTTCGATGATCTTCGGCAGGTTGTAGAGGGTCAGGTTGATGCGGTGGTCGGTCACCCGGCCTTGCGGGTAGTTGTAGGTGCGGATGCGCTCCGAGCGGTCGCCGGAGCCGACCTGGCTCTTGCGGGCGTCCGAGCGGGCGTCGTCTAGGGCCTGGCGCTGCATGTCGTAGAGCTTGGCCTTGAGGTTCTTCATGGCCTTGGCGCGGTTCTGGTGCTGGCTCTTCTCGGAAGAGGTCACCACCACGCCGGTCGGAAGGTGGGTGATGCGCACCGCCGAGTCCGTCTTGTTGACGTGCTGGCCGCCGGCGCCGCTGGAGCGGTAGGTGTCGATGCGGATGTCGGCATCGTTGATCTCGATCTCGACGTCCTCGGCCTCGGGCAGGACGGCGACCGTGGCGGCCGAGGTGTGGATGCGCCCTTGCGCCTCGGTGGCCGGCACGCGCTGCACGCGGTGGACGCCGCTCTCGAACTTCATGCGGCCGAACACGCCGTCGCCGGTGATCGAGGCGACGATTTCCTTGAAGCCGCCCATCTCGCCTTCGGAGACGCTGTCGATCTCGACCCGCCAGCCACGCGTCGTCGCGTAGCGCTGGTACATGCGGAACAGGTCGCCGGCGAACAGGGCCGCCTCGTCGCCGCCGGTGCCGGCGCGCACTTCAAGGATGGCCGAGGCGTTCTCGTCCTTGTCCTTGGGGGCCAGCAGCAGGGCGACATCGCGCTCCAGATCCGGCAGCTTTTCCTTCAGGGCGTCGAGTTCATCGCGGGCCATGGCGGCCATGTCGGCGTCGTCGCCGGCGACCATGGCTTCCAGGTCGACCAGTTCGGCGCGGGCGCGCGACACCGCCTCGACCGCGTCGACCACCGGCTTCAGCTCGGCGTGCTCCTTGGAGAGCTTGACGATCTCGGCGCCGTCGCTGGCCGCGCCCATGCGGGCTTCGATCTCGCGAAAGCGGTCGAGCACCTGATCGAGACGGGCCTGGGGGAGACGCATGAGTTCAATAGGTTCCGTGAGGGCCGCTGCATTACCTGCGCGGCCAGAATGACGCTAGTCGGCGCCGGACGCTAATCGGCGATGGGTAGGGCGCAGTCCGGCGGCTGCTGCACCACCTGATCGCGGAAGACCTGGTCTCGGCCAGCCTGCGAGACGCGGCCGTTGAGCAGGCGAAGCGTGGTGCCTGACCACGACCCGTAGCGCGCCTCGCCATCGGCC
>JAFKGN010000117.1 GCA_017307205.1 Caulobacterales bacterium | reverse complement strand
CGCATGGGTCGCCGGGACTTCGCCCGGCGATGACGGAGGTTGGGGTCTTGCTGGCTCGTAAGGCTAGAAGGCCACCGTCCGTTAGAACCGGATCCCGCTGAGCAGCTTCCATCCCGCCGCCGCCGTCTCCGGCCCCGCGTCGTCGCGTTCGATGATGAACTCGTACAGGCTCGGGTCCTTGATGGCCGCGAAGATCGGCTTGTAGTCGATGACGCCCTGGCCGGGTTCGGCCCAGGTCTTGGCGTGGTTCACGAACTGCATGTCCTTCACGTGCAGTTGCTTGATGCGCGGGCCGACGGCGGTGATCAGGTGGGCCGGATTCCGATGGGCGTACCAGGCCCAGTAGAGATCGAGCTCGAAGTGGACGAGGGCCGGATCGGTCTCGGCCAGCAGGATGTCGTAGCCGGTCAGCGGCGTGTCGTCGTCGAGCGCCAGGAACTCCCAGAAGTGGCTGTGGAAGCCGAAGTCGAGGCCGTGATCCTTGGCGATCTTGCCGGCCTTGTTGCAGTCGGCGGCGAAGGCGCGCCACTCGGCCGAAGTGCGCAGACCCTTGATCCCATCGATGGCGGCGGCGGTGACCGGCCCGGGGGGCAGCTTGATCGGGCTGGTCGGGGTGTTGATGTAGCGCTGGCCGACAGCCGCCGCCTTGACCACCGCCGCCGTCCACGGGGCCGGGTCCCACGGCTGGGGCAATTGGGTGAAGCTGGAAGTCGGCTTGATGGCGTACTTGGCGCACAGCGCCTTCCAGTCAGCCGCCGACATGTCGCCGCCGCCACCGCCCTCGACGCGCTTGTAGCCGAGGCCGGCGATGCGTTTGACGGTCTCTTCGGCCGACTCCGTGCGGCCGCCTCGGGCCGAGCCCCAAGTGATGCTGATGTTGTCGCGCGGCAGGGCGCGGCCAGCCTGGGCGAAGGCGCTTCCGATCAATCCGGCCGCCGGCGCCGCGACCGCTGTCGCCATGCCGCCGCGCAGCAGAGTCCGCCTGTCGAACTGGATCATCGTCGCCTCCCCTGGCGTTGTTCTATGACGCCGCATTAGAGGGCAATTTTCCCGCAAGTCGAGACGAGGCCGAGACGGCGCTGGCCCAGCCCATCCGGCGGAGGCAAGGTCGCCCCGCAACTGGGGGAAGGCGTTCGATGCGTTTGATTCAGGCCGCGATGGCGGCGGCTCTGCTGGCGTCCGCGACGCCCGCCGCGGCTCAGGATACGGCCCGCCTCAAGGCCATCGCCGCCCAGGTCACGATCACGCGGGACGACTGGGGCATCGCCCACATCAGGGGCAAAGCCGACGCCCAGGCGGTGTTCGGCATGGTCTACGCCCAGGCGGAAGACGACTTCAATCGCGTGGAGATCAATTACGCCACCAACCTCGGCTGGCTGGCCCAGGCCGAGGGCGAGAGCGCCATCTGGTCGGACCTGCGACAGCGCCTGTGGATCGACGAGACCGAGCTGAAGGCGCTCTACGCCAAGAGCCCGCCGCGCCTGAAGACCCTGATGAACGCCTGGGCCGATGGCCTCAACTACTACCTCGCCACCCATCCGGCGGTGAAACCCAAGGCGATCAAGCGGTTCGAACCGTGGATGGCGTTGTCCTTCACCGAGGGCAGCATCGGCGGCGACATCAGCCGCGTGAGCCTCGCCGACCTGCAGGCCTTCTATGGCGGCGCAAAGACAGCCGCGCTCGATCCCTACAACCCGGCGGCCGACGACGCCCTGGCCGTCCGCGAGCCGCAGGGCTCCAACGGCGCCGCCCTGGCCCCGAAGGTGACCCGCGACGGCCACGCCATGCTGCTGATCAACCCGCACACCTCGTTCTTCTTCCGCTCCGAACTGCAGATGCAGAGCGACGAGGGGCTGAACGCCTATGGCGCGGTCACCTGGGGCCAGCCCTTCATCTACCAGGGCTTCAACGCCCACTCTGGCTGGATGCACACCACCTCGACGGCCGACACCACCGACGAGTTCGCCGAAACCATCGTCCGCAAGGGCGATCAGCTGTTCTACCGCTACGGCGCCGAGGAGCGGCCGGTGCGGACACGCACCATCGTCATTCCGTACAAGACCGCGAGCGGCGGCGCCGCCAGCCGCAGCTTCCAGGTCTTCGACACCCACCACGGCCCGATCATCCGCGCCGAGGGCGACAAGTGGATCGCCTTCGCCATCATGAACAAGCCGATCGAGGCGCTGCAGCAGTCATTCGACCGCACCAAGACGCACACCCTGGCGGCCTTCCTGAAGGTCTCGGAGCTGGCGGCCAACTCCTCGAACGACACGCTCTACGCCAATGACAAGGGCGAGATCGCGCTGCTGATGCCGCAGTTCATGCCGACGCGGGACAACCGCTTCGACTACACCAAGCCCGTCGACGGCTCGGACCCGGCCACCGACTGGAAGGGCAACGACGCCCTCGCCAAGACGCCCAGTATCCTCCGCCCTGGCGCTGGCTGGGTCTACAATTCGAACGACGGCCCCTGGTGGGCGACCGGCGCCAGCAGCCCCAAGCGCGACGCCTTCCCGCGCTATGCCGACAGCCTGGGCCAGAACGCCCGCACGCCGCACGCGCTCGAAGTGTTCGACGGCAAGAGCGGCTTCACCCTGCAGGGCCTGATCGACGCGGCCTACGACAGCCATCTGCCCGCCTTCAGTCGCACTCTGCCCGGTCTGTTCGCCGCCTACGACGCCCTGCCCGCCGCCGATCCGCTGCGCGCTCGACTGGCCGAGCCGGTCGCGGCCCTGCGCGGATGGGACGCCCGCTGGTCCGCCGCCTCGACCCCCACGTCCGTCGCCGTCTTCTGGGGCGAGGCCCTGTTCGCCAAGGTTGCGCCGGCCGCCAAGGCCGCCGGCCTCTCCAATCTGGACTACATGGCAGACCGCGCCACGGCCGCCGAGCGGATCACTGCCCTCGACGAAGCGGTCGCCCGCCTGACGACCGACTTCGGATCGTGGAAAACGCCCTGGGGCGAGATCAACCGCTATCAGCGCAACGACGGCGCGATCGTCCAGACCTTCGACGACGCCAAAGCCAGCATTCCGGTGCCCTTCACCTCGGCCCAGTGGGGCTCGCTGGCCTCATTCGGCGCCCGCCGCTACGACGGCACGAAGCGTTACTATGGAACCAGCGGCAACAGTTTCGTCGCGGCCATTGAGTTCGGCCCCAAGGTCTCGGCGCGCGCCGTCAGCGCCGGCGGCGAAAGCGGAAATCCGGCCTCGAAACACTTCGCCGACCAGGCCGAACGCTACGCCTCGGGCGACCTTCGGACCGTCTACTTCCATCCTGACCAGTTGACCGGACATATCGAACGCACCTATCGCCCAGGGGAATGATCGCGCGTCCCTATGACCTGGCCATCTTCGACTTCGACGGCGTGCTCGCCGACAGCGAGCCGTGGGTGATCAGCGTCTTCAATTCGGTCGCCGATAAATTCCACTTCAAGCGGGTCGATCACGCCGAGATAGAGATGCTCCGCAGCAAGAGCAGCCGTGAGATCATGGCCTATCTCGGCGTGCCCCTGTGGCGGCTGCCGGCCATCGGCGCCCACATGCGTTCGCTCAGCTCGCAGGCCGCCGGCCAGATCCCGATGTTCGACGGCGTCGACATCCTGTTCGAGCGCCTGAGCGCCGCCGGCATCCCGCTCGCCATCGTCAGCTCCAACGGCGAGGACACCGTGCGCAAGGTGCTTGGCCCGGCCAACGCCGCGCGCGTCTGGCGCTTCGATTGCGGGGCCGCCGTGTTCGGCAAGGCCGCCAAGTTCAAGGCGGCGGCCAAGGCGGCGGGCGTGCCGCTGAAGCGCGTCGCCTGCATCGGCGACGAGACCCGCGATGTCGAGGCCGCCCGCAAGGCCGGCTCCAACGCCATCGCCGTCACCTGGGGCTACGCGACTCGCGACGCCCTCAACGAGGCAGGCGCTGACCTGGTGGTGGACAGCTTCGACGACCTGGCCGCCCGCCTGGCCTCGGCCTGAGGCAGCTAGTCGGCGGCGCCCGCCAGCTCGCGCACCAGGCGGGCCAGGGCGAGGCGCACCTTCTGATCCTCGATCCGCGGAAACGTCAGGGCGACGGACATGGCGAGGTCGTCCGCCAGAAGGTTGTCGTAGGGGCCGCGCTCCTGGCCGAAGGTCTCGACCCCCTCAAAGAATTCGCTCACCGGCGCGGCTAGCGCTCGCGAGGCGTCGAACAGCTTGCCGGCGCTGAGCCGACTGGTTCCCCGCTCATACTTCTGCACTTGCTGGAAGGTGACCCCCAAGGCGAGCGCGAGGTCGCTCTGCGACAGGCCGCGTCGGCGGCGCAACTCGCGCAGGCGTCGCCCGACCAGCCGGTCGATCGGGCTCGGAGGACGTGGGCGGGGGATCACGGCGCGTCTCCACCCGCCGCGCGCCTCGCCCTGCCTTCGGCGCGAAGCAGCTCGGACAGCGGAACCTTCAGCATGTAGGCCAACGAGGCCATTTCCATGGCGCCGGGGCTCCGCAGCCCCTTTTCGCAGGCTTCCAGTTCCCACGGTAACCAACCCAGTTGGGCGGAAAGGCTTTCCCGGCTCAGACCGGCCGCCTGGCGGGCGCGCTCAATGTTTCGTCCCACAAGGATGTCGAAGCGTTTGGGCATACATCGTCTCGCCGCCGCTTGTCGCGGCGTTGTCCGGGAGGCCTCGCCGCGAGGGAGGCGGCGAGGCCGATTTGGGGATTGCGAACCGGAAGGGCTTGGACCTCCCAAGGCTCGAAGCGAGACTATTTTGCGGGAATCCTGTCGCCAGCTCGTAGTTTTACGAGGTCGCGTCCGCGCGCTGACGGAGTCAGGCTTCGTCGAGCAGCCTGCGGCGAACGGCGATGAACGCGGCCTGCACCTTGTTGCCCGCGTCCAGCTTGTGGGTCGCGTTGTGCAGATGGAACTCCACCGTACGAGGGCTGACCCCCAGGATCTTAGCGGTCTCCCAGGCGGTCTTGCCGACGCTCACCCAGCGCAGGCACTCGCGTTCCTTCAGGCTGAGCGGATTGGCGGCGTCCGGCTCAGGGTCGGTCGCGCTCTCCCTCTCCGACATCGGCCCGGGCGCCAGGGTCTCGAAGCTGTGCGCGCCTGCCTGGTGCATCGCTCCTTCGGGTCGGAACTCGCTGATGTCCGTGACGCAGCCGATGGCGCGCATATGGTCGGTCGCGGAATCGCGGATGATGCAGGCCACGGAGCGCAGCCAGCGGACTTCGCCGTCCGGCCGCACGACGCGGAACTCGACGCGATAGCACTCGTCCCGCTCGAACAGCGCCTTCACGCCCCCAAGATCGATGCTGGTCGCCGCGTCGACGTCGTCCGGATGCACGTGCGGCTTGAGGGCTTGCAGCGAGGTGACCGGCGTCAGCGTCGGATCGAGACCGAGGATCTCGTACCAGCGGGCGTTGCAGTAGAGGACGTCAGCCTCGATGTCGTAGTCCCAAAGACCGCCGCCCATGGCCCGGAACGACAGCGTGATCCGCTCGTGCTCCAGCGCGTCGTCGGCGCCTTCGGATTCGGGGATCGACGCTTCCACCATGGCCTGATCAGCCTCCCATTCGCCACTTGCCGGGCGATGGCGGCGGCGAGTAGGACCCCGTGAATTCGTTTGCAAGACAAACTTTGCTGCAGCGCAGCAATCGATCTGCAGTGACGCGATCCGGCAACAATCTGCGCCGTGGCGTTCCCTCCCGCGGCCGGACCTGCTAAGGCGCGGTCATGACTTCGATGATCGCCATCGTAATCGCCGCCCCCCGTCAGGCTATGGCCTGGCGGATGGCTGCGTGCGCGGAGGCGTCGAGGATCTAGGCTCTGGGGACAGAGACCTGACTTCCCGAAAACCCCTCCCGCCGCGGAGGGGTTTTTCGTTTTCCCCTCGCGGCGGGTCCTCAAACTGGACCGGACCATGACGCCCGCCCTGCTCAGCGCCTTCGCGCTCTTCGCCTTCGTCTCCTCGATCACCCCGGGGCCGAACAACGCCATGCTGCTCGCCTCGGGCGCCAACTTCGGCGTGCGTCGCAGCATTCCCCACATGGCCGGCGTCTTCGCAGGGTTCCTGACGCTGCTCACCCTCTGCGGCCTCGGGCTCGGCGGCCTGTTCGTCGCCTACCCCGTGCTGCACGTGATCCTGACGGTGGTCGGCACGGTCTACCTGCTCTATCTCGCCGCCCGCATCGCCCTGTCGGACAGCCTGTCGAACAAGACGACGGGCGCGCGGCCCATGCGGTTCATCGAAGCCTTCGCCTTCCAGGCCGCCAACCCGAAGGGCTGGGTCATGGCCATCGGCGCGGTCACCGCCTACGTGCCGGAGCAGAACTACTTCTGGAACCTGGCCATCATCGTCGTGGTGTTCGGCCTCATCCAGACGCCGTCGATCAGCGTCTGGACGGTGTTCGGCCGCATCCTGCGCCGCTTCCTCGACAACCCGCGCACCCTGCGGGTCTTCAACATCACCATGGGCCTGCTGCTGGCCCTGTCGCTGATCCCGACAGTGGTGGAGTTGGCAGGGCAGCTAGGCCGCTGAGCACGCCCCCTGTGACGCCACGCTGACGCCGGCCGCTCCGGCGGTGCAGGCGTTGCCGTAGGTCTTCCCGTCGCAGCCGCACACCGGGCGGAACTCGCGGGTGCAGACCTGCGGCATGCGGCGGCAGGTCCCGGCCGCGTCGGCCACGGTGCGGCACTGGCCGGGGGGCATCTGGCAGGACAGACCTTCGCCGCAGGCGATGCCCGCGATCCCGGCGCACATCTGGCCTTCCTGCGCGACGGGCCGCGACATCGGTGGCGGCGGCCCGGGCTGTCCGGAGGTCTGCGGCGGTGGGGCCGCCCCGCACGATGCGACGATGAAAGCGAAGGCGACGGCGGCGACGATGCGGCGGATCATGGCGTCCTCCCGGGCTGCTCGCAGCATAACGCACGCGCCGGACAATCGGCCACGCTTGCCGAGCGTGACGGTTCACCGACATAGGAGGGTCAGAATCGCCTAGACTCCGCACCCGATGAGCAAGACCGCCCCTTCCCTCCCCGATCTGTTCGGCGACCCCGCCTCCGCCCCTGTGCCTGCTGCGCCGATGACGCAGCACAGCGAGCCCGTGGCCTCGGCCGCGGTGGTCGGCGGTTATTCCGCCAAGGACATCGAGGTCCTCGAGGGCCTGGAGCCGGTGCGCAAACGCCCGGGCATGTACATCGGCGGCACCGACGAGCGGGCGCTGCACCACCTGTTCGCCGAAATCCTCGACAACGCCATGGACGAGGCCGTCGCCGGCCACGCCAAGCGCATCGAGGTCTCGCTCGACGCCGAGGGCGCGATCACCGTCTACGATAACGGTCGCGGCATCCCGGTCGACCCGCACCCGAAGCATCCGGGCAAGTCGGCCCTGGAAGTGATCATGACCGTCCTGCACTCGGGCGGTAAGTTCTCGGGCAAGGCCTACGAAACCTCCGGCGGCCTGCATGGCGTCGGCAGCTCGGTGGTCAACGCCCTGTCCGAGCGGCTGGAAGTCACCGTCTGGCGCGACGGCTTCGAGCACCGCCAGGTGTTCAGCCGCGGCAAGCCGCTCGGTCCGATCGAGAAGCTGGGCCCCAGCCGCAAGAAGGGCACGGCGATCACCTTCACGCCCGACCCGGTGATCTTCGGCGAAGGCGCGGCCTTCAAGCCGGCGCGGCTCTACCGCATGGCCCGCTCCAAGGCCTACCTCTTCCGCGGCGTCGAGATCCTCTGGAAGTGCGACGGCTCGCGCATCCAAGACCAGACCCCGCCCGAGGCGGTGTTCCACTTCCCCAACGGCCTCGCCGACTTCCTGGCCGAGCGCACCCAGGGCCTGACCACCGTCACCCCCACCGCCTTCAGCGGCCGCATCGAGCGCCAGGAGGGCGGCGGCGCCGTCGAGTGGGCGATCACCTGGACGCCGCAAGGCTTCGGCGAGCACGACAGCTTCATCCAGTCCTACTGCAACACCGTTCAGACCCCCGAGGGCGGCACGCACGAGGCGGGTCTGCGCGCCGTGCTGACGCGCGGCCTCAAGGCCTATGCCGAGCTCAGCGGCGAAAAGCGCGGCGGCCTGATCACCGCCGACGACGTCATCGCCCAGGCGGGCGCCCTGATCTCGGTGTTCATCCGCAATCCGGAATTCCAGGGCCAGACCAAGGAGAAGCTCTCCTCGTCCGACGCCCAGCGCCTGGTCGAGGCCGCCCTGCGCGACCCGTTCGACCACTGGCTGACCGGCCAGCCCAAGGCCGCCGCCGCCCTGCTGGCCTTCGTGGTCGAGCGCGCCGAGGAACGCCTGAAGCGTCGCAAGGACAAGGACGTCGCCCGCGCCTCGGCGACCAAGAAGCTCCGCCTCCCCGGCAAGCTGGCCGACTGCTCGGGCAGCGCCGTCGACGGCGCCGAGCTGTTCATCGTCGAAGGCGACAGCGCCGGCGGCTCGGCCAAGCAGGCGCGCGACCGCAGGACCCAGGCGATCCTTCCGCTGCGCGGCAAGATCCTCAACGTCGCCTCGGCCTCGACCGACAAGACCGGCGCCAACAAGGAGCTGGCCGACCTGATGCTGGCGCTCGGCGCCCAGGGCGGCTCGAAGTACCGCGAGGAAGACCTGCGCTACGAGCGCATCGTCATCATGACCGACGCCGACGTCGACGGCGCCCACATCGCCAGCCTGCTGATCACCTTCTTCTACCGCACCATGCCGGACGTGATCCGCGCGGGCCGCCTCTACCTCGCCCTGCCGCCGCTCTACCGCATCTCGCACGGCGCCAAGACGGTCTACGCCCGCGACGACGCCCACAAGGACGAGCTGCTGGCCACCGAGTTCAAGGGCAAGAAGCCCGAGATCGGCCGCTTCAAGGGCCTCGGCGAGATGATGGCCGCGCAGCTGAAGGAGACCACCATGGATCCTTCCAAGCGCACCCTGGCCCGCGTCACCCTGCCCCGCTCGGAAGAAGCCGTCGAAGCCCTGGTCGAGACCCTGATGGGCCGCAAGCCCGAGCTGCGTTTCCGCTTCATCCAGGAAAACGCCGAGTTCGCTTCGGCGGATCTGGACGTCTAGGACGCGGTGCGTGCTTCGACTGGCGCCTGCGGCGCCGCTCAGCATGACGCAGGATTTTGCCTTCCACTGAACGCGTCATCCTGAGCAGGCCGCGCAAGCGGCCGTGTCGAAGGACGCAAAGCAGTTCAGCCCCCCTACTTCGCCGCCTCAGGCTTCAACTTCCTCCCGAAGAACTCCAGCATCGCCCGCATCCGGTGCAGTTGGTTGGCCGCCGTCCAGCCGGCGCGGTGGCGCAGGCCCGGGTAGAGTTGCATCTCGAAGCCGACGCCCTTGGCCTGCAGGGCCGCCATCAGGCGGGTCGAGTTCTCGAACACCACATTGTCGTCGGCCATGCCGTGCAGCAGCAGCAGCTTGCCGTCGCCGAGATTGCCGATGCGCGAGACGATGTCGCTGGCCGCGTAGCCGGCCGCGTTGGTCTGCGGCGTGCCCATGTATCGCTCGGTATAGGCGGTGTCGTAGAGCGCCCAGTCGGTCGGCGGCGCCCCCGCCGCCCCGGCCGCGATCGGGCTGTTCGGCGCGGTCAGCATGTTCAGCGTCATGTAGCCGCCGTACGACCATCCGGTGAAGCCGATGCGGGCGCCGTCCACGTAAGGCAGGGTCTTCAGATAGGCGACGCCGGCCAGCTGATCCTCGGTCTCGGTCTGGCCGAGGTGGCGATCGATCACCGTCTTGAAGGCGGCCGAGCGACCCGCCGTGCCCCGATTGTCGAGGGTGAACAGCACATAGCCGGCTTCGAGGTAGAGCAGGTCGGAGGCGGCCGGCCACGCGCGCGTCACCTGGCCATAGGCCGCAGCGCCGGTCGGGCCGCCATAGGTGGTGATGATCACCGGGTACTTTCTCGCCGGATCGAAACCGGGCGGCGTACGCAGCGACCACCACATGTCCTCACCATCCGAGGCCTTGATCGTGCCGTAGGTCGGGGTCGGCAGGCGGTCGCGGTAAGGCCAGAAGGGGTGCTTCTCGCCCAGGGGGTTCTCCTCGATCCACCGCACCAGCTTACCGTCGGCGCGGTAGAGGCCCGTGTGCGGCGGGGTCTTGGGATCGGAATAGCCGCCGACGAAGGCGCCGCCGACCTTGGCGACGTCGGCCGTCCACCAGCCGCCGGCCGGGGTCAGGGCGACCGGCTCCTTGGGCGCGGCCCACGAGACGGAGTAGATCCGCCGCTCGATGGGCGTGTCCTTGCCGGCGGAGAAGATCACCGTCTTCTTCGCCTCGTCGACGCCGAGGATCGAGGACACCGGCCAGTCGCCGGTGGTCACCTGGCGCACAAGCTTGCCGGCCGCGTCGTGGAGATAGATGTGGCGATTGCCCGAGCGCTCCGAGCTCCACAGGAAGCCGCCGTCGGCCAGGGGCTCGAAGTCGTGGGTGATCTCCACCCAGTGCGGGCTGGTCTCGCTGAGGATCACCTTCGAGGCGCCGGTGGCCGGATCGATGGCCAGGATGTCGAGGCGCTTCTGATCGCGCGTCAGGCGCTGGGCGTAGAGCGTCTTGCCGTCGGCCGACCAGTCGACGCTGGTCAGGTAGACATCGTTGTCGGCCCCAAGATCGACCTTCACCTTCTCGCCGCCGTCGACCGAGGCGACGTACAGCGCCGTCACAGAATTCGGCCGGCCCGGGCGCGGATAGCGCTGCTCGACCACCACCCCGCCGTTGGCGTTGATGTCCGGCCGCGGCACGATGTCGACGCCGCTCTGATCGACGTAGGTCAGGGCCACATGGCGGTCGTCCGGGCTCCACCAGTAGCCGGTGTCACGGTCCAGCTCTTCCTGGGCGATGTAGTCGGCGGTCGCCCAGGGCTTGGTCTCGGTCCCGCCCGTGCTCAGCGCGCGCTCAGGCCCGCCGGCGGACGGCATGACGTAGAGGTTGTTGTCGCGCACGAACGACACCCAGGTCCCCTTGGGGCTGACCTTGGAGTCGCCTCGGTGTTGGTCAGTCGTCGGGTCTGGCCGCTGGCCCGCTCTAACAGCCAGACGTCGCCCTCGACGGGCGCCAGGATGAACCGGCCCTGCTGGTCCCAGGCGTAGTCCACGACACCGCGTGACTGCACGCCCATCCGCTCGCGTCGGCTCTTCTCGGCTTCCGAAAGCTCACGCCCCTGAGGGATCAGCGCCCGACCGTCGACCAGCAGCTTCGGCTCGCCGCCGGCCACATCGGCGGCCCACAGATCGGTCATCCGCGCATCGTCAGTCTTGGCCCGCAGGAAGGTCACCGTCTTGCCGTCCGGCGACAGCTTCACGCCACGGGCGCGGGGCCCCGCGAGGTCAGGGCTGGCGAAGACGCGCTCGGGGGTCAGCTTTTCGGCATGGGCGACGACAGGCGACGCGGCGACCACCGCCAGCGGCGCCAGGACGGAAATAAGTTTCAACGCAACGCTCCAGGGGAGAACAATCGCCCCTCAAGGCCACCAGCCGATGGCGGCGTCAACCTCGGACCGTCAGCGGCCCGCGACGATGCGGTTCTTCAACGGCTCGCCCTTCAGGCTGCGGGCCGCCCATTCGCTGCCGATCTTGGCGTCGGCGGGGATCGGCGAGCAGTAGGTCACCGGCGCGGGGAACGGTTTGCGCTGCTTCAGGCACAGCTCTCCCGCCTTGATCGACCAAACGCCGCTGGAGGCCGCGCCCTTGGCCCCGCGCGCTGTAAAGCTCCCGTCGCGCGCCAGCCACAGCTTCGCGGACCGACCGCTGGGGTAGGTCGACTGGATCGTATTCTCGAAGGCCGCCTCAAGGTCTGAGGCGCCTACGGCGGCCAGGGCTGCGGCGAAAATCAGGGGCGTCATTTCGATTTCATCGTTCAAGCCAGAGTATTGGCGTCAGATCAGCGCGGCGCCTTGTCTTCATTGACTTTGCAGCCCTTTCCCCTATCTAGGCCCCGTCTGGAGCAGGTCTGGCGAATCCGCGCCGCCCGCTCGCCCAAGCACGGGCGGCTCCGACTCTCGCACCGACTTGCACAGCAGGACATGACTGAATTTTCCGAACTGGGGCTGAGCCCCACGACCCTCCAGGCCGTCGCCGACACCGGCTACACCACCGCCACCCCCATCCAGGCGCAAGCCATTCCGGTCGCCCTCGCCGGCCGCGACGTGCTCGGCATCGCCCAGACCGGCACCGGCAAGACCGCCGCCTTCACCCTGCCGATGGTCGACCGACTGGCCTCGGGCCGCGCCAAGGCGCGCATGCCCCGAGCCCTGGTCCTGGCGCCGACCCGCGAGCTGGCCGACCAGGTCGCCGAAAGCTTCGCCAAATACGCCAAAGGCACCCGCCTCTCCTGGGCGCTGCTGATCGGCGGCGTCTCCATGGCCGACCAGGTCAGCAAGCTCGACCGCGGCGTCGACGTGCTGATCGCCACCCCCGGGCGCCTGCTCGACCTCTTCGAGCGCGGCAAGCTGATGCTCAACGGCGTGCAGCTGATGGTCGTCGACGAAGCCGACCGCATGCTCGACATGGGCTTCATCCCGGACCTTGAGCGCATCTTCAAGCTGACCCCGCCCGGCAAGCAGACGCTGTTCTTCTCGGCGACCATGCCGCCGGAAATCACCCGCCTGACCACGGCCTTCCTGAAGTCGCCGACCCGCATCGAGGTCAGCCGACCGGCCACCACGGCCGAGACCATCACCCAGTACGTCGCCCGCGTCCCGTCCTCCGATCCCAAGGCCAAGCGCACCGCTCTGCGCTACCTGATCGAGAAGAGCGAAGTCGCCAACGGCATCGTGTTCTGCAACCGCAAGACCGAAGTCGACATCGTCGCCAAGTCGCTGAAGGTTCACGGCCTCGACGCCGCTCCGATCCACGGCGACCTCGACCAAAGCCTGCGGATGAAGACCCTGTCGGACTTCCGCTCGGGCGCCCTGAAGCTGCTGGTCGCCTCCGACGTCGCCGCGCGCGGCCTCGACATTCCGGCCGTCAGCCACGTCTTCAACTACGACGTCCCGCACCACGCCGACGATTATGTGCACCGCATCGGCCGCACCGGTCGCGCCGGCCGCCTGGGCACCACCTACATGATCGTCACCCCGGCCGACTCCAAAGGTCTGGACAAGGTGCTGAAGCTGATCGGCAAGACGCCGGAAGACTTCCCGCTCGACATCGACTGGTCGCAGGTCGGCGAAAGCCCGCCGCGCGATCGCGGCGGCAAGCGCGGCGAACGCAGCGAACGCGGTGATCGGGGCGGTCGCGGCCGTTCGGAACGCGGCGGCCGTCGCGGCGAAGCCGAGGCCAAGCCGGTGGAAGCCGTCGAGCCCACGGTCGCTGAAGTCGCCGAGGAGCCCAGGGCGGAAAAGCCAGCCCGGCGCCAACGCACCCGCCGGGCCGCCGCCGAGACCCCGCCCGTCGAAGCGCCCGCCGTCGCGCCCGCCGCGCCCGCAGCCCCCCAACGTGAGGCCCGCCTGACGCGCGAAGAGCGCCAATCGCGGGAAGATCGTCCCGCCCGGGAAGAGCGCCCCGAGCGCGAGCCGCGTCGCGATCGCAATGAAGGTCGTGGCGATTCCCGTCGTTCGCGAGATGATGACGATGGTCGCGCTGTGGTTGGTTTTGGGGGCGACACCCCCGCCTTCCTGATGCGCGCACCGCCGAAAATCCCTTCTGACGCCTAGGAATAATTCGCAAAACAGCGTTCGGTCTTAACCGCTCGTTTGCGTCCTCCGCCCTAACCTCGCCTTACAAACTCAGCCACAGAAGGGCTGGGTTTGCGGGGAATGGAAAATGGCCGTCGATGTCGAAGTGATGCTGCGGACGCCGCAGGCCTACAGCGTGACTCGACGCGCGCTCGACCTCCTGGAATCCCACGGCGTCTGGCCGACGGCCCTGAACTTCGAACTCTGGACGCACCTCGTCGCCGACCCGGAAGGGCCGCTCGCCAAGGAGCTGAACCGCCTCATCTCGGTCGGCGAGCCGCTGACCGAAGCGGTCACCGAGGAACTCGCCGCCGCCTTCCTGCCGAAGGCCCGCCTCAACGATCAGATCCGCGACGCTGGTGACTTGCTGAGCAAGGAACTGGAAGCCGTCGCCAAGGCCATCACCCAGGCGCAGGCCTCCAACGCCGCTTTCGGCCGTCACCTGGCCGGCGCCAGCAAGGAACTGGACGAGCCGCAGGATCCGAAGGCCTACAAGGCCATCGTCTCCAGCCTGGCCAGCGCCACCCGCAAGGTGCAGCGCGAGAACCGCTCGCTGGAACAGCGGCTCGCCGACTCGACCGCCGAGGTCGATCGCCTGAAGGAGCACCTGGAGCAGGTGCGCCGCGACGCCACCACCGACGGCCTGACCAATCTCGCCAACCGCAAGGCCTTCGACGAAGAGCTTGAACGCGCCTGCTTCGAGGCTGAGGAAAGCGGGCAACCGCTGTGCCTGGCCGTGCTCGATATCGACCACTTCAAGGGCTTCAACGACACCTGGGGCCACCAGACCGGCGACCAGGTGATCCGCTACGTCGCCAGCGTCATCGGCCGCGTCGGCGCGACGCCGCGCTTCGCCGCCCGCTACGGCGGCGAGGAATTCGCCATGATCTTCCCGGCGGAATCGGCCGGCGCCGTGGCCCGCGTGCTGGAAGAGGTCCGCGAGGAAGTCTCGTCCCGCCAGCTGAAGCGCCGCTCGACCAACGAAGAGCTGGGCACCATCACTGTCTCGGCCGGCATGGCCGAGCGCCGCCGCGGCGAAAGCGGCCACGGCCTGATGGAACGCGCCGACGCGGCCCTCTACGCCTCCAAGCGCGGCGGCCGCAACCGCGTCAGCTCCGCCGACCCGCTGCCGCACGCGGCTTAAGGGCGGCGCACGCCCCTCGTCAGTGCGTCCTTCGACACGGCCGCTCCCGCGGCCTACTCAGGATGACCAGGCGTGTGGGCTGCAAAAACCTACGTCATGCTGAGTAGCGCGCAGCGCGTGTCGAAGCACGCAAGGCGCCTGCGCGCCGGCCTCAATACGGCCGGTAGCTCTTCTCTTCGACGATGTCCGAGCCGACCGCCTCGTTGATCGAGCGCTTGATCGCCGCCCGGCGGTCGTTCTCGACATAGACCAGGCGCGCCAGGCGGATGAAATCCGCCCCGAAGTCGCCGCGCCGCTCGCAGTCGCGCTTGCCGTCCTCCACGTCCCACAGGGCGGCGTTGACCTCGGCCAGTTCGGCGGTGAACCGCTCGATGTCGGCGGTGATCGGCAGGGCGTCGGCGGCCACGGCTTCCAGCAGCGCCAGCTCCTTGCGGACGTTCTCGACCTTGGCGGCGTCGATCCGCTCGGCCTTCACCCGCAGGATGGTGATCTTGTCGACCAGTTCGCCGGCCGAGACGGGAACGAGAATAGCCATCAGTCGGCGTCCTTCAGCAGGCGTTCTAGGGCGGCGTCGGCGGCGTCGAGCGGCAAGGCGGTCATGTCGCTTCCGTAGTCCTCGGCGACCAGCACCTCAAGGTGCGGCGCGGCCGGGCGGAACTTGGCGGCCCGACGACGGTCCTTCTGCAGGCTGAGCAGCGGCGCGCCGCCGGCGGCGAACATGTGTCCCGGCCCGGCGTCGTTAGCTACGGCCGCCGCGAGCCGTCCGGCAAGCGCGACCACCAGGGCCGGCCCCTTCACGTCGCGGAAGTCGTCGTCACGGTCCCATTCCGGCAGCAGCAGGCCCGGGAGGGCGGCCTGGGCGGCGCGGCAGTCCTCCGCTTCATCCGGTCCGAAGAAGCCGACCGGCGTGCGTCCCCGCGCGACCTGGCGCTCGGCCAGGGCCAGGAAGCGGTCGAGCGGCCAGCGCTTGTCCTGCCCCCCTGCTCCCGGCGCGATGCCGACATAGCTCGGACCGGACGGCAGCAGGGCCTCGGCCACCGCGCGGGTGCGGGCGTCGGCGATCTGCAGCGGCGACAGCGTCTCGGGCTTGCCGGTGGCCAGGCTGAGCAGCTTGGCGAACCGGTCGACCACGGCGGTGGGCCACGGATCGGGATCGCCCGCCGCCGGGCGACGCTGCGAGAGGCGGAAACCGCCCGCCGGAGAAATGAACAGGCCGGAGGCCGCGCGCTTGGCGACCATGGCGCGCGCCACGTTCTCCTGGGTGTCGATCACCAGATCGAAGGTCCGTGCGCCGAGCGGCTTCACCCAGGGCAGCCAGTCGAGGCTCCCCGCCCCGCGCACGCCCTCGACGATCACCTCATCCAGCGCCCCGGCGACGATGGCCTTCAGCGGCCCGGCATAGACCGTCTCGCCCATGGCGGCGGCCCAGGTGATATGCGCGTCGGGAAAGGCGCGGCGCAGGCCGCCGATGAACGGCAGCTTGATCAGCCCGTCGCCGATCACCTCGCCCATCGAATAGATCAGAATCGTCCGCGCCATCGGGCGCGACCGTGCGGGAATTCAGCCTTCGCGGCTAGTCCGCGCCGAGCACGCTGGCGTCGCGCGGCACGATGGTCACGCTCTCGCCGCAGCCGCAGGCGTCGGTCTCGTTCGGGTTGCGGAACACGAACTTCGACGACAGGCGGGTGATCTCGTAGTCGATCTCGGAGCCGACCAGGAACAGCACGGCCTTGGGCTCGATGAGAATCTTGACGCCCTTGTCCTCGACCACCTCATCCAGAGGCCCGGCCTCCTTGGCGTATTCGAGGATGTATTCCTGCCCGGCGCAGCCGCCGTTCCTCACCCCAACGCGCAGGCCCGCGTAGGGCGTCTCGGCCTTGTCCATGATCTCGCGCACGCGCGCGGCGGCCGCGTCGGTCAGCTTGACGACCTTGGGGCGTTCGCGACGGCGCGGAGCAACGGTGGGGGCCAAAGGGGGTTGCTGCGTTTCCATCAGAACATGTTCAGCTGAAGCTTGGCCTCGTCGCTCATGCGCGAGGCGTCCCACGGCGGGTCGAACACCAGGTCGACGTGGCACGACTTGATGCCGTCGATCTCCATCACCGCGTCCTGCACCCAGCCCGGCATCTCGCCGGCCACCGGGCAGCCCGGCGCGGTCAGGGTCATGTCGATGGCGACCACCTTGTCGTCCGAAACGTCGACTTTGTAGATCAGGCCCAGCTCGTAGATGTCGACCGGGATTTCCGGGTCATAGACGGTCTTCAGCTGCGCGATCAGCTGATCGGTCAGCCGATCGAGCTCCGCCTGCGGCAGGGCGGTCGGAGCTTCCGAAGCGGGGATGTTGGCGGCGTCGTCCATGATCACGCAAAAAACCGTCTGGCCTTGGCCAGGGCGTCGACGAAAGCGTCGGCCTCGGCCTCGGTGTTATATAGGGCGAAGGAAGCGCGAGCGCTCGATGTGACGCCAAATCGGCGCATCAAAGGTTCGGCGCAGTGGGTGCCGGCCCGCACGGCGACGCCGTAACGGTCGAGAACCTGGGCAATATCGTGGGCGTGGGCGCCTTCGACGGTGAACGACAGGATGCCGCCCTTGTCCGGCGCCGTGCCCAGAATCCGCAGGCCGTTGTCGCCGTCCAGCCGGGCCACGACCCGGTCGTAGAGCGCGCGCTCATGGGCCGCGACGGCCTGGCGGTCGAACTGGGCCAGCCAGTCCACGGCGGCGCCGAAGCCGATGGCCTCGATGATCGCCGGCGTGCCGGCCTCGAAGCGATGCGGCGGCTCGGCGTAGGTGATCCGCTGCTCCTCGACGAGGCCGATCATCTCGCCGCCGCCCTGGTACGGCGGCAGGGCGGCAAGCCGCTCGGCCTTGCCGTAGAGCGCGCCGATGCCGGTCGGGCCATAGAGCTTGTGGGCGGAAAAGACGTAGAAATCGACATCCAGCGCCTTCACATCCACCGCCAGGTGAACCACGCCCTGGCAGCCGTCGATCAGGGTCAGGGCCCCGGCCGCCTTGGCCAGACGGATGATCTCGGCGATCGGCGCGATCACACCGGTGACGTTCGACATGTGGCCGACGGCGACCATGCGGGTGCGATCATTCAGCAGGCCGCGGTACGCCTCCATATCCAGGCTGCCGTCGTCCAGCACCGGGATGAACCGCAGCACGACGCCCAGCCGCTCGCGCAGGAAGTGCCACGGCACGATGTTGGCGTGGTGCTCGGCCTGGCTGACGATGATCTCGTCGCCCGCCTTCAGGCTGCGCCCGAAGGTGTCGGCCACCAGATTGATCGCCTCGGTGCCGCCCTTGGTGAAGACGATCTCGTTCAGATCGGCGTTGATCAGGCGCGCGACGCTTTCCCGCGCCTTTTCATAGGCTTCGGTGGTTTCGTTCGCGAGGGTGTGCAGGCCACGGTGGACATTGGCGTAGCTGCCCTCCATCGCCCGCGTCATCGCCTCGATCACCGCCCGCGGCTTCTGGGCCGAGGCGGCGCTGTCGAGATAGACCAGCGGATGGCCGTTCACCTGCCGCGACAGGATCGGGAAGTCGGCGCGGACGGACTGGGGGTCGAAGTGCAGCGTCATTCGCCCACCCCCAGCCACTGGTTCAGCCAGGCCCGGGCCGTTTCGCGGGCCGTCTCGTGCTCAATGCGGTCGATCACCTCGCCGACGAAGGCGGCGGTCAGCAGGGCCCGCGCCGCATCGGCCGGCAGGCCGCGCTGTTGGGCGTAGAATAGCTGGTTCTCGTCCAGGGCCCCGACCGTGTTGCCGTGGGCGCACTGCACGTCGTCGGCGAAGATCAGCAGCTCGGGCTTGGCGTCGACCTCGGCGCGGTCCGACAGGATCAGGGCATGGTGACCCATGCGCGCGTCGGTGCGGTCGGCGCCATGGGCGACAGTGATCCGGCCCTGGAACACGCCGCGGGCCTGGTCGTCGACCACGCCCTTGGTCAGCTGGCTGGTCGTGCCATCGACGCCCTCGTGGGCGATGGCGGTGGTCAGGTCGGCATGACGGCGATCGCGCAGCAGATAGCCGCCGTCGAGCCGCACGGAAGCGCCGGCCCCGGGATGGGCGATCCGCGTCTCGATCCGCTGGCGCTTAGCCCCGTCGGTCAGCACGGTCTGGGCGTAGGACGAGCCCGCCGCCAGGGTCACCTCGGCCTGCGACACGGAGATGGCCTCGGCATCGTCGCCGGCCAGCACGATGCGCTCCAGCTTGGCGCCTTCACCGAGCCGGATCGTCAGGTCGGCCTGGGCGAAATAACCCGCGCCATAGCCCTCATAGGTCTCCAGCAGCGTCAGGCTCGCGCCCGCCGCTACCTCGATGCTCACCTTGGCGGCGTGCGCCGTGCCGTCATTGGCCGACAGAAAGCGCAGCACGGCGGTCAGCTCGCCCTCGTCGGCGACGATCTGAGCGCTGCCGCCGTTGGCCAGGACGTGGAAGTCCTCCGCCAGGTGATCGAACACCCCCGGCGGCGTCTCGCCGTTGAACGCCGGCGACGGCGGCGGAACCTCGCGGATCAGGCCGCGCAGGTCCGTCCAGCGCCAATCCTCGTCGCGCTTGGACGGCAGCAGCGTCAGGTCGCCGGACTTGAAGGCCGTGGCGAGGCTCATGCCGCGTCTTTCGTGACGTACTTGTCGTAGCCCTCGGCCTCGAGCTGCAGGGCCAGCTCCGGCCCGCCCGAGGCGACGATGCGGCCGGCGGCCAGCACGTGCACGCGGTCGGGTTTGATGTAGTCGAGCAGGCGCTGATAGTGGGTGATCACCAGCATCCCCCGGTCCGGCGCGCGCATGGCGTTGACGCCTTCCGAGACGATTTTCAGGGCGTCGATATCCAGGCCGCTGTCGGTCTCGTCGAGGATGAGGAACTTCGGCGAAAGCATCGCCATCTGAAGGATTTCCATCCGCTTCTTCTCACCACCAGAGAAGCCGACGTTGAGCGGCCGCTTCAGCATGTCGAAGTCGATCTTCAGGCGCGCAGCCTCGGCCTTGGCGGTCTTCAGGAAGGCCGGCGCCGCGATCTCTTCCTCGCCGCGCGCCTTGCGCTGGGCGTTCACCGCCGCGCGGATGAAGGTCAGGGCCGGAACGCCTGGAATCTCAAGCGGATACTGGAAGGACAGGAACACGCCCTTGGCCGCTCGCTCGGCCGGCTCCAGGGCCAGCAGATCCTCGCCGTTCAGCGTCGCCGAACCGTCGGTGACCTCGTAGCCGTCGCGGCCGGTCAGCACATAGCTCAGCGTCGACTTGCCCGCGCCGTTCGGCCCCATGATGGCGTGCACCTCGCCGGCCGGAACGTCGAGCGTCAGCCCCTTGATGATCGGCTTGTCGCCGACCGAGGCGTGGAGGTTTTGGATACTCAGCATTCTTGAACTCCTCCCTTCCCCCTTCGAGGGGGAAGGGAGAGCGTTCGATCATCCGACACTCCCCTCCAACGAGATCGCCACCAGCTTCTGAGCCTCGACGGCGAACTCCATGGGGAGTTCCTGCAGCACCTCACGGACAAAGCCGTTGACGAGGAGCTGAACCGCCTCCTCCTCCGAGAGCCCGCGCTGCTGGGCGTAAAACAGCTGATCCTCCGAGAGGCGCGTCGTCGTCGCCTCGTGCTCGAAGATGGAATGGCCGTTGCGGGCCTCGATGTAGGGCACCGTATGGGCCGCGCAGTCCTTGCCGATCAGCAGGCTGTCGCACTGGGTGAAGTTGCGCGAGCCGGTGGCCTTCGGGTGGGCCGAGACCAGGCCGCGATAGGTGTTCGACGACTTTCCGGCGCTGATGCCCTTGGAGATGATCCGCGAGCGCGTGTTGGCCCCCAGGTGGATCATCTTGGTGCCGGTGTCGGCCTGCTGGCGTCCGTTGGTGATGGCGATCGAATAGAACTCGCCGACCGAGCCCTCGCCCCGCAGCAGGCAGGACGGGTACTTCCAGGTGATCGCCGAGCCGGTCTCGACCTGGGTCCAGCTGACCTTAGAGCGGTCGCCGCGGCAGTCGGCGCGCTTGGTCACGAAGTTGTAGATGCCGCCCTTCCCCGTCTGCGGGTCGCCCGGGTACCAGTTCTGCACGGTCGAGTATTTGATCTCGGCGTCTTCCAGCAGCACCAGCTCGACCACGGCGGCGTGCAGCTGGTTCTCGTCGCGCATCGGGGCCGTGCAGCCCTCCAGGTACGAGACGTAGGCGGCCTTGTCGGCGATGATCAGGGTGCGCTCGAACTGGCCGCTCTCGGCCGCATTGATGCGGAAATAGGTCGAAAGCTCCATCGGGCAGCGCACGCCCGGCGGCACATAGACGAACGAGCCGTCCGAGAAGACCGCGCTGTTCAGGCAGGCGTAGTAGTTGTCCGAGGTCGGCACCACCGAGCCCAGGTACTTCTTCACCAGCTCCGGATGCTCGCGCACCGCCTCGCTGAACGAGCAGAAGATCACCCCGACGGCGGCCAGCTCCTTCTTGAAGGTGGTCACCACGCTGACGCTGTCGAACACCGCGTCGACCGCGTACTTCGGCGCGCCCTGCACGCCCGCCAGCACCGCCTGCTCGCCGAGCGGGATGCCCAGCTTGGCGTAGACGGCGAGGATCTCGGGATCGACCTCGTCGAGGCTCTTCGGCCCCTCCTTGGTCTTCGGCGCGGCGTAGTAGTAGGCGTCCTGATAGTCGATGCGCGGGAAGTGCACCTTCGCCCAGGCCGGCTCCTCAAGCTCCTGCCAGCGCTCGAACGCCTCCAACCGCCAGTCGAGCAGCCACTGCGGCTCTTCCTTCTTGGCCGAGATGAAGCGGATGGTGTCGGCGCTCAGGCCCTTGGGGGCGAACTCCTGCTCGATGTCGCTGACGAAGCCGTGCTCATAGGCCTCCAGCCGCTCGACGTGCTCGACCGTCTGGGTCGCGATCCGAGGATTAGCCATCTAAGCCACCGCCTTCCGGGCCGAATGGCGTTCAAACGCCGCCAGCCACACATCACCACACCGCGCCCAGTCGGCGGGCGTCGTCGCCCAGCCGCCACTGACACGCAGCACATAGGGAGCCAGGTCGCCCAGGCCCATGGCCTCGACCACGCGGCTCGCCTTCACCTTGCCCGAGGAACAGGCAGCCCCGGCGCTGACCATCACGCCCGCCAGGTCCAGACCCATCACCTGCAGTTCCGACGCAAAGCCCGGTCCGGCGAAGCACAGGGTCTGCGGCAGGCGCGGCGCGCCCTGCCCGATCACCACGCCGCCCTCCGCCGTCACCCGCGCCGCCAGGGCGTCGCGCCCCTCGGCCTGGGCCTGCAGCGCGTCGAGATCGCGCAGAGCCGC
>JAFKGN010000100.1 GCA_017307205.1 Caulobacterales bacterium | reverse complement strand
AGCCGTGCGGATCCGCACCGGCGAAACCGGCGCCGCGGCGCTCTAGCAGACATCGGGGATAAGGGGATTAAGCTGATGAAACTCAACAAACTTACGGCCATGTCGGGATTGGGGGCGCTCGCGGCGCTCGCCGCCCCGGCCCTGGCCTTCGCGCAAGACGCGGCGCCCACCATCACCGATGCGATGGATAAGGGCGACAACGCCTGGATGCTCGTCTCGACCCTGCTGGTCCTGCTGATGATCCTGCCGGGCCTGGCGCTGTTCTACGGCGGCCTGGTCCGCACCAAGAACATGCTGTCGATGCTGATGCAGATCGGCGCCGTGACCGTGATCGGCATGATGGCCTGGATCTTCTGGGGCTACAGCTTCGCCTTCACCGACGGCGGCGGCCTGGACAGCTTCGTGGGCGGCTTCGGTCGTCTGTTCATGAACGGCGTGACCCCGGCCAGCATGGGCGCCACGTTCTCGACCGGCGTCGTGATCCCGGAACTGACCTTCATCTGCTTCCAGATGACCTTCGCCTGCATCACCGCGGCGCTGGTGCTGGGCGGCGTGGCCGAGCGCATGAAGTTCGGCGCCGTCTGCGTCTTCGCCGTGCTGTGGCCGCTGCTCTCGTACTACCCCCTCGCCCACATGGTGTGGTGGTGGTCGGGCCCGGACGCCGTGGCCCTTCACCCGACTGACCCGATCCAATCGGGCCTGATCTGGAGCTTCGGCGCCCTGGACTTCGCCGGCGGCACCGTGGTGCACATCAACGCCGGTATCGCCGCCCTCGTCGGCGCCCTGATCCTCGGCAAGCGCACCGGCTACAAGACCGAAGCCATGCCGCCGCACTCGCTGACGCTGACCATGACCGGCGCCGGCCTGCTGTGGGTGGGTTGGTTCGGCTTCAACGCCGGCTCGAACCTGGAAGCCAACGGCTACGCCTCGCTGGCCATGATCAACACCTTCGTGGCCACCGCCGCCGCCGGCTTCTCTTGGATGCTGGTTGAACTGATCACCCACAAGAAGGCCTCGGCCCTGGGCCTGGCCTCGGGCATCGTCGCCGGCCTGGTGGCGGTCACCCCGGCCGCCGGCTTCGCCGGCCCGGTCGGTTCGATCGTCCTCGGCCTGCTGGTCAGCCCGCTGTGCATCTTCTTCTGCACCGTGGTGAAGAATGCCCTGAAGTACGACGACAGCCTGGACGCCTTCGGCATCCACTGCATCGGCGGCATCTTCGGCGCGATCATGACCGGCATCCTGGTCAACCCCGCCCTCGGCGGCGCCGGCATCGTGGACTACACGACCTGCGCCAAGGACGGCGACCTCTCGACCTGCGACAACGCCGTCTACAGCTTCGGCACCCAGGTGCTGGCGCAGGTGAAGGGCGTCTGCGTGACCATCCTGTGGTCGGCCATCGCCTCGGCCATCGTCTTCTACCTGATCAAGGTGCTGATGGGCCTGCGCGTCTCGAAGGAGACCGAAGAGGACGGCCTGGACATCGTCGAACACGGCGAACGCGCTTACCACCCGTAAGCCAACCGGATCATTCGATCCTTGGGCGCGGAGGTTTCGGCCTCCGCGCCTTTTTTATGCGCGATGCATTAGCCCAACCGGGCGGCGCGCACCCACCAGGCGGGGTGGGCCTCGGCCAGGCGATCGGCGAGCCGCTCGGCGGCGGGGCGGTCCTCGCAGAGGGCGAAGCAGGTGGCGCCCGACCCCGACATGCGGACAAACAGGGCCTCGGGCTCGGCGGCGAGGACGGCCAGGGTTTCGCCGATCACCGGCGTCAGACCGACGGCCGGCGCTTCGAGATCGC
>JAFKGN010000116.1 GCA_017307205.1 Caulobacterales bacterium | reverse complement strand
ACACGCCGGGCGTGCTGACCGAGGATACCGCCGACCTGGCCATGACCCTACTGATGGCCGCCTCGCGCCGCGTGGTCGAGGGCGTGAAGATGATCGAGGCCCAGGAATACAAGGGCTGGGCCCCCACCGGCATGCTCGGCCGCCGCATCAGCGGCAAGCGCCTGGGCATCATCGGCATGGGCCGCATCGGCCAGGCCCTGGCCAAGCGGGCTCAGGCCTTCAACATGCAGGTGCACTACCACAACCGCAAACCGCTGAGCCCGGCCATCGCCGAGGCGCTGGGCGCGACCTGGTGGGAAAACCTCGACGAGATGCTGGCGCGCATGGACTTCATCGCCATCAGCACGCCGCTGACCCCCGCCACCCATCACCTGATCTCGGCCGAGCGCCTGACCCGGATGCAGCCGCACGCCATCCTGATCAACACCGCGCGCGGCGAGGTGATCGACGAGGCCGCCCTGGCCGATGCCCTGGCCGCCGGCCGGCTCGGCGGCGCCGGCCTCGACGTCTATGAGCGCGAGCCCGAGGTTCACCCCCAGCTGCTGACGCTGCCCAACGTCGTGCTCCTGCCGCACCTCGGCTCAGCCACCGTCGAGAGCCGGACGGAGATGGGCGAGAAGGTGATCGTCAACATCCGCGCCTTCCTTGACGGCCACCGGCCGCCGGATCGCGTGATCCCGACGATGCTGTAAGGACCGGCCGTGGAGCTCTCTCCGCCCTGGACGCTCGACGACGGCAATCCCAAACGCAGCAAGCTGGTGCACCACCTGCTGCAGCATATGCGGACCACCGGCGACCAGGTGGACCTCGACGACCTGCATCATTTCGTCGCCTTCGCCGCGCCTCTGGCGGCGCGGACGCATTCCCAGCTGTTTCAGGAGCTTTGGGCCCTGTGGCGGGCCGGCGGTAAACGCGGCGGCTACTTCGTGGAGTTCGGCGCCGCCACCGGCATCAGCCTGAGCAACACCTACTTTCTTGAGACCGGCATGGGCTGGAAGGGCATCCTGGCCGAGCCGCACCCCGTCCAGGTCGAGCAGGTGCGCAACGCGCGGCTCTGTCACGTCTCCGACCGTTGCGTCTATTCGCGCAGCGACGAGACCCTGACCTTCCGCATGGTGGCCAAGGGCGACCTCTCGCGCATCGCCGACATCAATCCCGGTGACGGCCAGGAGGAGATCAATCGCGCCGAGTACGAAGAGACCACCGTCCGCACGATCTCGTTGAACGATCTGCTGACCACCTACGATGCGCCGCGCGAGATCGACTACATGTCGGTCGACACCGAAGGCTCCGAACTGGAAATCCTGCAGGCCTTCGATTTCGACCGCTGGCGGGTCAACGCCTTCACGGTCGAACACAACTACACCGAGGCCGAGCGGAGCCTCGACGCCCTGTTCGCCGCCAACGGCTATCGCCGCGTCTGGGCGACCGTCAGCCGCTACGACGCCTGGTACGTGCGCGCCTAGATTCCGAGCTTGGGGCCCTTGAGGCGCCGCTTGTTGACGTGGGTCCCCGCCAGGTTCGACTCCGGCGCGCCCTCAGGCACCTCGCCCTTGAAGTAGAAGCGCTGCCACGCCTCCTTCATCGCTTCCGGCTCGCGCTTGAAGATCCGGGCGTTGAACTCCTCCCGCTTGGCGTACCAGGTGTCGTACTGGTCGCGCAGGACGGCGTTGTTCTCCATGTTCTTGATCACCGGCTGGAACTCGGCGATCGCCTTGTCCTGGATCAGGGTGATGAAACAGAAGGGCTCGCCCTTCTCGAACCGCACCTTGCCCGGCGTCGTGAAGATCCAGTTCATCGTGAAGGGGAAGGGCAGACAGTCGGTCTCGACCAGGCCGGTCAGCGGCTGAATGCCGTCCTTCACATGGTTCGGCGGGCCCGAGCACCACATCGACCAGCCCGGCGGGGTCTTGAACAGATAGCCCGGGTGGAAGGTGACCACGCCGCGGCTGAAATGGCTCTTCACGAACTCATGGAAGGTCGGATGCGGGTGATCCGACTTCAGGGTGATGCCCTGCTGGTGGGCCGATCCGTCCCACTCGGCGGTGAACGCCATCGGCGTGAGGATTTCCCACCCCGTGGTGTTGGCCATGGTCAGCGGCAGGCAGCGATAGGGGTGACGCTCGGCGAACTTGTCCATCCAGGCGCGCTGCGGGCGCCCGGGGACGATCTCCGGCGGTTGGCCGGTGGTGGGGTAGCACTCGAGCTCCATGAGGCCCTTCCGCTGGTGGCGCTTGCCTGTCTATTAGCGGGGTGATGAAGACGCGCGAAGACCTGTTCGCTTTCCTCGACGCCCAAGGCATCGCCCACCGCACCCTGGAGCACCCGGCGGTGTTCCGCGTGGAGGAGGGCCATGAGATCAAGGCCGACCTGCCGGGCGGGCACACCAAGAACCTGTTTCTGAAGGATCACAAGGGCCAGCTCTGGCTGATCTCGGCCCTGGGCGAGACCGTGATCGACCTGAAGAAGGCGCCGGCGGCCATGGGTTCGGCCCGCCTGTCGTTCGGCAATGAGGCCCTGATGTTGGAGACGCTGGGCGTGACGCCGGGCTCAGTGACCGCGCTGGGCCTGATCAACGATGTCGAACACCGGGTGCGCTTCGTGCTCGACGCGGCCCTGGCGGCCGCCGACCCGGTGAATTTCCACCCGCTGACCAACACCGCCACCACCGCCCTCTCCCAGGCCGACTTTCGCCGCTTCCTGGCGGCGCTGGGGATTACGCCGCTGATCGTCGATTTCGAACGGATGGCGGTGGTCGAGGGCTGACGACGGTTGCGGCGGCGACGCCGCGCGACCATCTTGCGGCCCGAGCGTTAGAGCCCCGAACTTCAGGACCGATCATGAGCCTCATCGGAGACACCCGGCCGCAGCCTTCGACCGGCGGCCCCTCGGCCGACGACCTGATCGTCGAGGGCAGCGACGCGAACTTCATGCGCGACGTGATCGAGGAGTCGCGCACCCGGCCGGTGATCGTCGACTTCTGGGCGACGTGGTGCGGCCCGTGCAAGCAGCTGACCCCCGCTCTGGAGAAGGTCGTTCGGGCCGCCGGCGGCGCGGTGAAGCTGGTCAAGATCGATGTCGACCGCAATCCGGGCTTCGCGGGCCAGCTGCGCGTGCAGTCGATCCCCACCGTCTACGCGTTCGTCAACGGCCAGCCGGTCGACGGCTTCATGGGCGCCAAGCCCGAGAGCGAGGTGAAGGCCTTCGTCGATCGCCTGGCCAAGCCGCCGGGCGAGGCGGAGCTTGAGGAAATCCTGGCTATGGCCAAGGAGTCGCTGGAACTCGGCGACCTCGGCGGCGCCGCCCAGGCCTTTGCCGAAGCCCTTCAGCTGGCCCCTGACAATGTGAAGGCGCTCGGCGGCCTCGCCCGCGTCTACCTCTCCGGCGGCGACGCCGAGCGGGCGCGCGAGATCGCCGACATGGCCCCGGCCGACGCCAAGGACCCGGACTTGGAGAGCGTCCGCGCCGCCCTGGCCCTGGCCGACAGCGCTCCGCCGCTGGAAGAGGCCGCGCCGTTTGAAGCCCGCCTGGCGAAGGACGACAACGACCACGAGGCCCGTTTCGAGCTGGCCAAGGCCCTGGCCGGCGCCGGTCGCTTCGAGGAAGCCGCCGATCATCTGCTCACCATCGTGGCGCGCGACCGCGCCTGGAACGATGAGGCGGCGCGCAAACAGCTGCTGACGGTTTTCGAGGCGGCCGGGCCGATGTCCGACGTCGCCAAACAGGGTCGTCGCAGGCTATCTTCGATCCTGTTCTCCTGAGGTCTCAGAAGAGAGGGCCTTCATGCCCACCGGCTACCGCAAGGCGTCCGACCTTCCGCAGGTGATTCCGGTCTTTCCCCTGGACGGGGCCCTGCTGCTGCCCGGCGGGCAGCTGCCGCTCAACATCTTCGAGCCGCGCTATCTCAACATGTTCGACGACGTCATGGCCGGCGAGCGGATGATCGGCATGGTGCAGACGCGCGGCGGTGACGATGAGGCCCGTCCGATGCTGGCTCCCGTGGGCTGCGTCGGCCGGGTCACCAGCTTCGCCGAGACCAGCGATGGCCGCTATCTCGTCACCCTGACCGGCGTGTGCCGCTTCCACATCGGCGAGGAGCTGCCCGTGCTGACGCCCTACCGACAGGTGCGCGCCCGGTTCGCGACCTTTGAGGCGGACCTGCAGGAAGGCGTGGTGCCGGACGCCTTCGAACGCACACCCTTCCTCTCGGCCCTGCGCCGCTACCTTGACCATCGCGGTCTCGATATCGACTGGGCCAGCGCCGAGGGCGCCCCGGCCGACGCCCTGATCAACAGCCTGTCGATGGCCCTGCCCTTCGAGCCCGGCGAGAAGCAGCTGTTGCTGGAGGCGCTTTCCCTGGCCGACCGCCGCGACGCCCTGATCGCCCTTCTGGAGATCGACGCCGCCATGGACGATGACGGACCGCCGTCGATCCAGTAGGAAGTCACTCCATGGATGACGCCGCCGCCTTTTCCGCCCCTGGTTCCGAAGTCGACCCGCGCCTGCTGGAGGTGCTGGTCTGCCCGGTCAGCCGCACGCCGCTGGAGTATGACCGCGCCGCGGGCGAACTGATCAGCCGCGCCGCCAAGCTGGCCTATCCGATCCGCGACGGCGTGCCGGTCATGCTGCCGGAAGAGGCCCGCGAACTGGGCTAAGCCCTGCCGGCGGACTTGAAGTAGCCCCGCGCGGCGCCCCACCGAAGCAAGAGATCCGGCCAGGCCGCCGTTGGGCGGCCAATGGTCTTCGCCAGGCCGAAGCCGTGACCGCCGGCTTCGAACACATGCAGCTCGGCCGGGACTTTCGCGGCCAGCAGGGCTGTGTAGTAGGCGATGCCGTTCTGGACCGGGGGGACCGTTGTATCGTCCGCCGCCAGGGCGATGAACGTCGGCGGGGTGTCCGACGTGATATGGCGCTCGATCGAATAGGCGTCGACCAGGGCGGGCGTGGCGTTCGGGCCGAGCAACAGGTCGCGCGAGCCTTCGTGGGCGCCGGGACCCATGGTGATCACCGGATACATCGGGACCGAGAAGTCGGGTCGGGCGCTGACGCGGTCGGCCTCGTCGACCGGCGCATAGACCGGAGCCGAAAAGCGGGTGGCGATCGAGGCGGCCAAGTGGCCGCCCGCCGAGAACCCCATGAAGCCGATGCGCTGAGGATCGACGCCGTAGCTCTTGGCCCCGAAGCGCACCAGCCGCATGGCGCGCTGGGCATCCTGCAGGGGCGCGTCGCTGCGCTGGGCCCAGCCTTCGCCGGGGAGGCGATAGCGCAGGACGAAACAGGTCACGCCCACGGCGCTGAACCGGCGGGCGATATCCATGCCTTCGAGGTCGAGCGCCTGGCGTCGATAACCGCCGCCGGGCGCGATGATCAGGGCCGAGCCATCCGGGACGGCGGGGCGGAAGACGTCCATCTGCGGAATACCGACCTGATCGATCGTGCGGTCGACCGGCAGAGACGGCGGCTCGCGCAGGCTGTAGCGAACCGGCGGCAGGCTCTCGCCGCCCGGCATGCGGGCATGCCAGAGCATGGTCACGTCGCGGGGGTCTGTGGGGGCCATCCCCGCTGTCTGCTGCACGGTCTGAGCCCTCGTGGACGTGGCCACGGCGGCGGCGAGCCCGCTGGCGATGACGCCGCGACGATCCATGCCGACCTCCCCCGATGGCCTTGTTGAGGGGGACGATGGCACGCCGAGATCAGCCGCGGAAGCAGGCCTCGATATTGTTGCCGTCAGGATCGAGCACGAATGCGCCGTAGTAGTCCTTCACCCCGTCCCGCGGGCCTGGGGGGCCATTGTCGCGACCGCCGGCGGCGAGGGCCGCCTCGTGGAAGGCGTCGACCGCCGCCGCACTGTCAGCCCTGAAGGCGAAGTGCATCTGGTTGATCCCGGCGCGGGAGCCTTCGACCCAGTAGGACGGTCGCAGCGTGCCGATCCACAGATAGGGATACTCGGTAGGACTGCGGCCGAGCATGAACGCCTGATCGCCGTTGTCGGCGGTCATGAGGCCGAGCGGCTTGGCGATGGCGTCGTAGAAGCGGCGTGCGACCGCCAGGTCGGTGACCACGAATCCGGAATGATCGAGCATCGGAACCTCCGTGTACGGCGGAGGAAAGCCGTCAGACGCCGAGGTGTTCCTAGAGGCGCTCGCCGCGCAGCAGCTTGGGCAAATCGCCCACCGCCCCGCCGGCCTCCTGCATGAAGAACTTCCGGGCCGGGGCGATGTGGTTCACCGCCGCCATGCCGACGCCGCGCGCCAGGCGCAGGACCGGATGGTCGTTGGAGAACAGCCGCACGAAGAGATCGCTGGAGGCGGCGATGGCCACGTTGTCGAAGCGGCGCCAACGGGCGTAGCGCTCCAGCGTCGCCTCGGCGCCGATATCTTCGCCGATCCGGCGCGCCTCGACCGCCACCTCGGCGAGAGCCGCCGCGCCCTTGAGGCCCAGGTTCAGGCCCTGGCCGGCGATCGGGTGAATGCCCTGGGCGGCGTCGCCCAGCAGGGCCACGCGCGGCGCGACCAGGCGCTCGGCCATGGCCAGCGATAGCGGATAGACGAAGGTCGGACCGAGCTTCTCGACACCGCCGAGGAATTCGCCAAACCGGCGGGTCAGGTGGGCCTGGAAGGCCTCGGGGCTCGCCTCGCGCAGCGCCTCGCCCCGCGCCGTCGCCTCGGTCCACACCAGGCTGGCGCGATTGTCGGTCAGGGGCAGGATGGCGAAGGGCCCGCCGGGCAGGAAATATTCGTGGGCGACGCCGCCGTGCGGCCGCTCCATGCGCACCGTGGCGACCACGCCGGACTGGCCGTAGCGCCAGCCGATGTCGCCGATGCCGGCGGCGCGGCGCACCGTCGAGCCGCGCCCCTCGGCCCCGACCACCAGGGCGCAGGTCAGGGTGCGGCCGTCGTCGAGGGTGACGGTCGCGTGGCTGGGCGAAACCTCCAGGCCGGCCAGGCGCGCGGGCGCCAGAACCTCGATGTTCGAGCGGCCGACGCCGACCGCCAGGCCGGCGCGGATGCGGCGGTTTTCCAGCATGTAGCCGAGGGGCTCGCCGTCCGAGCGGTCGGCGATCTCAGCGGATTCGAAGCGCAGATAGGCCGGCAAGGCCGGCGGGCCGGAGGCGCCCGGCGTGCGGCCATCGGTGACCAGGATCTGTTCGATTCGCTGGGCGTGCGGCTCCAGCTCGGCCGCGAGGCCCAGGGTGCGCCACTGGCGGAAGGACGCGTAGGCGATGGCCGAGGCGCGGCCGTCGAAGGTCGGGGCCAGCTGATCATCGAACGGCAGTGGATCGACGAGGATCACCTTCAACCCGCCCTGAGCAAGCGCCAGGGCCAGGGTCGCGCCGGCCATACCGGCCCCGGCGATGAGGACGTCCGCGTCGAGCTGGGGGGCGTTCGGCATGGGCGGATATGTCGCCTCCCCGCCCCGCGAGTCCAGCCGCTTTTGAGGCGTTTGGACGCATCGAGGTAAACGCCCCTTAACCCTCTGGGCCGCAGAAGGGTCGGACGACTCGTTGTCTGTTGGAGACTCCCCGTATGGCGCGAAGCGCGCGGCCCGCCGCCGAGCTTTCCGGACCGGCTTTCGCCTGGCGCCTGGCGCGCGTCACCTGGAGCCATCCGATGATCGCCCGCTTCCGCGGCGGGATTGTCGCCACGCTGGGCGCCGCCCTGCTGTTCGCCGTCGCCACCTACAACGCCGCCGACCCGAGCTGGAACGTCGCCACCGCCCTGGCACCGTCCAACGCCCTTGGCGGCGCGGGCGCCCTGGCCGCCGACGCGGCCATGCAGTCGCTGGGCCTCGGCGCCTTTGTCCTGGCCGCCGTGCTCGTCGTCTTCGGCGTCACCCGCACGTTGCAGGTCGATCCCGACGCCGCTCGCGGCGCCCTGCGTCGCCGCGCCTTGATCGGCATTCTTGGCCTTGTGGCCCTGGCCGGGGTGTTCGCCCTGCCCTCCCCGCCCGTCGCCTGGCCGCTGGCCCGAGGCCTCGGCGGCTTCTGGGGCGATTTCGTGCTGCACGGCCTGGCCGGGGTGCTGTCCTATGCCCGCGTGCCGGGCGCCACGGCGATCTCCGCCCTGCTGCTGCTTGTGGCCGCCGTATGGACCCTGGCGTTCGCGTTCGGCGCTCGCCGTCTGGACGTCGCCAGCGGCCTGACCTGGCTGTCGCAGGCGACCGCCCGCCGCGCCGCGCCGGAAGCCGATCCCTATGCCGAGGCCGCCGCTCCCGCGCCGCGCGCCCGCAAGCCGCGCGCGGTCGTCGTCGAGCACGAGCCGATGGAGCCGCAGATCGCCAACCCGCAGGCGACCAACGCCTATGACGCCGCCGTGGCGGAAGATGATCGCCCGCTGACCGTGCGCCAACCCAAGGCCCAGCCGCGCGATTCCGGCCGCGAGCTGCGCGAAAAGCAGAAGACCTTCGACTTCGTCCAGCCGGGCGGCTTCGCCCTGCCAGAGTTGGCCATGCTGGCCAAGCCGAAGCCGCGCGCCTCTCAGTTCGATGAGGGGGCGCTGAAGCAGAACGCCCGCCTGCTGGAAAGCGTGCTGGCCGAGTTCGGCGTGCGCGGCCAGATCGACCAGATCCGCCCGGGTCCGGTGGTCACCCTCTATGAACTGGCCCCCGCCCCCGGCGTGAAGCACGCTCGCGTGGTGGCGCTGTCCGATGACATCGCCCGCTCGATGAGCGTCGCCGCCTGCCGCGTCAGCGTGGTTTCCGGCCGCAACGCCATCGGCATCGAGCTGCCGAACCAGCGCCGCGAGACCGTCTATCTGCGCGACCTGTTGTCGAGCAGCGACTACGAAAAATCGTCGCAGAGCCTGCCCATGGCGCTGGGCGAGACCATCGGCGGCGAGCCCTATATCGCCGACCTGGCCAAGATGCCCCACCTGCTGATCGCCGGCACCACCGGCTCCGGCAAGTCGGTGGGCGTCAACGCCATGATCCTGTCGATCCTCTATCGGCTGCCGCCGGATCAGTGCCGCTTCATCATGATCGACCCGAAGATGCTGGAACTCAGCGTCTACGACGGGATCCCGCACCTGCTCGCCCCGGTCGTCACCGACCCGAAGAAGGCCATCGTCGCCCTCAAGTGGACGGTGCGGGAGATGGAGGACCGCTACCGCCGCATGTCGAAGATCGGCGTGCGCAACGTGGCCGGCTACAACGAGAAGGCCCGCGAGGCCCTATCGCGCGGCGAGCACTTCGAGCGGACGGTGCAGACCGGCTTCGACGAGGCCGGCAAGCCGATCTACGAGAGCGAGAAGATCCGCCCCGAGCCCATGCCCTTCCTCGTCGTGGTCATCGACGAGGTGGCCGACCTGATGATGGTCGCCGGCAAGGATATCGAAGGCGCGGTGCAGCGCCTGGCCCAGATGGCCCGCGCCGCCGGCATCCACCTGATCATGGCCACGCAGCGCCCGTCGGTCGACGTCATCACCGGCACCATCAAGGCCAACTTCCCGACCCGGATCAGCTTCCAGGTGACCTCGAAGATCGACGCCCGCACGATCCTGGGCGAACAGGGCGCCGAGCAGCTGCTGGGCCAGGGCGACATGCTCTACATGGCCGGCGGCGGCCGCATCACCCGCCTGCACGGCCCGTTCGTCTCCGACGGCGAGGTCGAGGCGGTGGCCAAGTTCCTGCGCGAGCAGGGCGAGCCCCAGTACCTCGAGGAAGTCACCGCCGGCGGCGAGGACGAGGACGCGGCCGAGATTGAGGGCGCCTTCGCCGGCGAAGGCGGGGCCAACGACCTCTACGACCATGCCGTGGCCATGGTCACCCGCGACCGCAAGGCCTCGACCAGCTACATCCAGCGCCGCCTGCAGATCGGCTACAACCGCGCCGCCTCGCTGATGGAGCGGATGGAGCGCGAAGGCGTCGTCGGCGCGGCCAACCACGCCGGCAAGCGCGACATCCTCGCCCCGCCGCCGCCGTAGGGACAGCATGACCGCCCGCTGAACGGGCCGCTCCGGCGGGCTTCATCCGGCGGCTGGCAAATTCTCCGCCCTACCAGAGCCTCCCTTTCGCCGTGCTCGCGCGTTAGGACTGCTCGGACACCGGAGCTTGACCTTTGACGACCCTCGACCGCCGCGCCCTTCTCGCCGCCCTCCCCCTCGCCGCGCTCGCCTCCCCCGCCTTCGCCCAGCTGGCGGCGGCGGACCAGGCGCTGGCCGACAAGGCGGTGGCCTATCTCGATGGGCTGAAGGAGGCCCAGGGCCGCTTCGTGCAGACCGACAATCGCGGCGCGACGACCCAGGGCAAGATCTTCATCAAGCGGCCGGGCAAGGCGCGCTTCGAATATGATGCGCCGTCGGGCCTGCTGGTTGTCGCCGACGGTCTGAACGTCAGCCTGTTCGATGCGCGGCTGAAGACCTTCGACCGCACCCTGCTGCGGGCGACACCGCTGAACCTGTTCCTGGCACGTCGGGTGCGCCTCGACGGCGGGGTGCGAATCACCCGCGTGGCGCAGCTGGCCGACGGATTCTCGATCACCGCCGAAGACGTGAAGCGCGAGACGCGCGGCAGCATCACCTTGAATTTCTCGAACAATCCCGTCGGCTTGCTGGGCTGGACCGTGAATGACGCGCGGGGCTCCTCGACGCGGGTTCGCCTGACCGAATTCCGCCCCACCAGCGGCCTCGACAACAAGCTGTTCCTCTTGCGCGATCCGAGACCGCAGCCGTCGCCCATACGTTGATCGTGGTGAAAACGTCACAATCAAGAGCGGATCGCTTTCGCATTGACTTTTGAATTGCCCGTGGCCATTGTGCCACATCGCGTCGCTCTCCGACCAGCGACACGCGTGCCCGGACAGTATTCCCCTCCTGGACCGGGACTTGCGAGACGACCCCTTTAGACCCGGGCGCGCCCTCCGCGCCCGGGTCTTTTTTATTCGCCCCAGCCGACTACAAGACGCCCATGCGCCTCCGTCTCGTCACCTGGAACGTCAACTCCGTCCGCCTCCGCATGGAGCAGGTCGCCCGCTTCGTCGATGAAGCCGCCCCGGACGTCATCGCCCTGCAGGAGATCAAGTGCCAGACGCACGAGTTCCCGCGTGAAGCCTTCGAGGCCATCGGCCTGCCGCACCTGAAGATCGCCGGTCAGAAGGGCTGGCACGGGGTGGCGACATTCTCGAAGCGCCCGTTCGCGCGCATCGAGAAGGGCGAGTTCTGCGGCAAGGGCGATGCCCGCCACATCGCGGTGACGCTCGATGGCGCGCACGCGCTGGGCAAGCCGCTCACC
>JAFKGN010000115.1 GCA_017307205.1 Caulobacterales bacterium | reverse complement strand
TGACGACCCCATGAATGCCGACCCGCGCTTCCACAGCGTGCGGCTGCGGAAGCTCCGGCCCGCGCTCGCCCGGGCAGGGCTGACCGCGGCGGCGCTCGCCGGGACCGCGGAGCGGCTGGCGGAGGAGGCCGATGCCATCGACGCCGCCGTCGACCGCCTGCTTGCCGAGGCGGTCACGGTCGATGCCTTCGCCGTCGCCGCGCTGTCCCGGGCCGCGCTCGAGGAGGCCCCCGGGGACGTCCGCTTCCGCCTCGCCGTGCGCCTCCTCCAGGCCGTCGGCGGGGACGACTATCCGCCGCGCTCGGCCCGCGTCGCGGCGCTGCTCGCGGCGATCGGCGGCGCCTCGGGGGAGCGCACCGTGCGGCGGACGCTCGCCGGGGCGGTGGTCGAGGTCCGGCGCGACGTCGTCCGGTTGTGGCGCGAGAGCGGCCGGCGCGGCCTGCCCGTCGTCGCGCTCCACCCCGGTTTCCGCGGCATCTGGGACCATCGCTTCGCCGTCAACGCGCCGCCGGGCCTGCCCGGTGGCCTCGTCCTCGCCGCCCTCGGCACGTCCCGCGCCGAGGGCCTCGCCCGCCCGGCAGGCCTCCCCGCCGCGGCGATGGCGGCGCTGCCTGCGGTCTATGCCGGGCCGGCGCTGATCGCGCTGCCCTCGCTCGGCTGGGGCAGCGGACCGGGCGTTGCGGTCGCCGAGTGCCTGTCGCCGCGGCTCCGGGCCCCGCCCCGCTTTCCGGCCCTGGCCTGAGCCGGGGCAGGAGACCGTTCACGCTGCCCCAATTTCAGCAAGATGGCGGCCGAGAGTCTTATTGGCATTGGCACTTGCGGAACCTATCTTACGTCCATCACCGGGGCGGCATCCGCCCTCGGGCGCTCAAGGGACGAGCATGAACGCGAATTTCCGAAACTTTGCGTTGTGGGTGATCATCGGGCTCGTCCTGATCGCGCTCTTCAACCTCTTCCAGAATTCCGGCCAGAGGACCGCGGGTCAGGACATCTCCTATTCGCAGTTCCTTTCCGAGGTCGACCAGGGCCAGGTCCGCAACGTCGTCATCTCCGGCCCGCAGATCAGCGGCGTCTACGCGAATGGCGGGTCGTTCCAGACCTACGCCCCGGAGGATCCCGAGCTGGTCAACCGGCTCGAGGAGCGCGGCGTCACCATCACCGCCAAGCCGCCGAGCGAGGGTGGCCAGTCGCTGATCGGCATGCTGATCTCGTGGCTGCCGATGTTCCTGATCCTGGCGGTCTGGATCTTCTTCATGCGCCAGATGCAGGGCACCGGCGGCAAGGCGCTCGGCTTCGGCAAGTCGAAGGCGAAGCTCCTCACCGAGGCCCATGGCCGCGTCACCTTCGAGGACGTCGCCGGCGTCGACGAGGCCAAGGAAGACCTCCAGGAGATCGTCGAGTTCCTGCGCGACCCGCAGAAGTTCCAGCGCCTCGGCGGACGGATTCCGCGCGGCGTGCTGCTCGTCGGCCCGCCCGGCACCGGCAAGACGCTGCTCGCCCGCGCCATCGCCGGCGAGGCCAACGTGCCGTTCTTCACCATCTCGGGCTCCGACTTCGTCGAGATGTTCGTCGGCGTCGGCGCCTCCCGCGTCCGCGACATGTTCGAGCAGGCCAAGAAGAACGCGCCCTGCATCATCTTCATCGACGAGATCGACGCGGTCGGCCGCCATCGCGGCGCCGGCCTCGGCGGCGGCAATGACGAGCGCGAGCAGACGCTGAACCAGCTGCTCGTCGAGATGGACGGCTTCGAGTCCAACGAGGGCATCATCCTCATCGCGGCCACCAACCGGCCGGACGTGCTCGACCCGGCGCTGCTCCGCCCCGGCCGCTTCGACCGCCAGATCGTGGTGCCCAACCCGGACGTCGTCGGCCGCGAGAAGATCCTCAAGGTCCACGCCCGCAAGGTGCCGATGGCGCCGGACGTCGACCTCAAGACCATCGCCCGCGGCACGCCCGGCTTCTCCGGCGCCGACCTCATGAACCTCGTCAACGAGGCGGCGCTGCTCGCCGCCCGCCGCGGCAAGCGCCTCGTCACCATGCAGGAGTTCGAGGACGCCAAGGACAAGGTGATGATGGGCGCCGAGCGCCGGACGCTGGTGATGAGCGAGGACGAGAAGCGCCTCACCGCCTATCACGAGGCCGGCCACGCCATCGTCGCCCTCAACGTGCCGGCGACCGATCCCGTCCACAAGGCGACGATCATCCCGCGCGGCCGCGCCCTCGGCATGGTCATGCAGCTGCCGGAAGGCGACCGCTACTCGATGAAGTACCAGCAGATGACCAGCCGCCTGGCCATCATGATGGGCGGCCGCGTGGCTGAGGAGCTGATCTTCGGCAAGGAGAACATCACCTCGGGCGCCAGCTCGGACATCAAGGCCGCGACGGACCTGGCCCGCAACATGGTCACCCGCTGGGGCTATTCCGACGCCCTCGGCACCGTCTCCTATGGCGACAACCAGGACGAGGTGTTCCTCGGCCACTCGGTGGCCCGCACCCAGAACGTCTCGGAAGAGACCGCCAAGCTGATCGACGCCGAAGTGCGCCGCCTGGTTGATGGCGGCCTCGCAGACGCCCGCCGGGTGCTGACCGAGAAGCTGGAAGACCTGCACATCCTGGCGCGCAACCTGCTCGAGTACGAAACCCTCTCGGGCGAGGAGATCGTCAATGTGATCGCCGGTGTCCCGCCGGTGCGCGACGAGCCGGAAGAGAAGAAGCCCAGCGGCCCTGCCGTCGCCGTGCCGATCTCGCCGCGTCCGGAACAGCCGGCCACGGCCTGACGCGACGAGCTGCTTCGATGCTAAAGGGCGCGGGATGACCGCGCCCTTTTTGCATTCCAGCCCTCTCGTCATGGGCATCGTCAATGTGACGCCCGACAGCTTCTCGGACGGCGGACGCTTCCTGGCGCCCGAAGCGGCCCTGGCCCACGCCCGGAAACTGATCGCAGAGGGGGCCGACATCCTCGACATCGGCGGCGAGTCGACCCGCCCGGGCGCCGCGCCGGTCGGCGAGGCCGAGGAGATCGATCGCGTCGTCCCGCTGATCGCCGCGATCCGCGCGGAAAGCCCGGTCGCCATCTCCATCGACACCATGAAACCGGCGGTCGCCCGCGCCGCCGTCGCGGCCGGTGCGAGCCTGTGGAACGATGTCGCCGCCCTGCGCTTCACCCCCGACGCCCTGGCCACCGCAGTCGAGCTCGGCTGCGAGGTCTGCCTGATGCACATGCAGGGCGAGCCGCGCACCATGCAGGACGATCCGCGCTACGAAGACGTGGTCGGCGAGGTCGAGACCTTCCTCCTTACCCGCGCGGCAGCGGCGGAGACGGCGGGCGTGGCGCGCGAGCGCATCGTGCTCGATCCCGGCCTCGGCTTCGGCAAGACCACGGCGCACAACCTCGCCCTGCTGGCCGCCACGGCGCGCCTGGCCGGCCACGGCTACCGCCTGCTGGTCGGCGCCAGCCGCAAGCGCTTCATCGGCGCCCTCGACCCCGGCGCCGCTCCGGACGAACGCCTCGGCGGCTCCATCGCCGCCGCCCTCATCGCCGTCCAGGGCGGGGCGGCGATCCTGCGTGTGCATGACGTGCGCGCCACGCGCCAGGCGCTCGCCGTCTGGACGGCGACCGTCTAAGACAGGCCCATGACGAGTTCCTCAGCGAAGGGCCGGGTGCTGATCCTGGCCGGATCCGACTCCGGCGGCGGCGCGGGCATCCAGGCCGACATCAAGGCCGTCACCGCGCTCGGCGGCTATGCGGCCACGGCGATCACCGCCATCACCGTCCAGAACACCGTGGGCGTCAGCGACGTCTTTTCGATCCCGCCGGCCATCGTCACCGCCCAGGCGCGCGCCGTGCTCGACGATATCGGCGCCGACGCGTTCAAGACCGGCATGCTGGGCGATGCGGCCATGGTCGCGGCGGTGGCCGAGGTGTTGGCCGGCGCGCCCGCCATTCCCGCCGTGGTCGATCCGGTGATGATCGCCAAGGGCGGCGCGCCCTTGCTGGCTGCCGAGGCGGTCTCGGCCGTGAAAAGCCTGATGATCCCCAACGCCGCCCTGCTGACCCCCAACGCCCCCGAGGCGGCGGCCCTGACCGGCCTCGTCGTCGAGACGGCGGACGACTTGCGGCGGGCCGGCGAGGCGCTGCTGGGCCTCGGCGCCAAAGCCGTGCTGATGAAGGGCGGGCATCTGGAAGGCCCGCGCGTGGTCGACCTGCTCCTGACGCCCGACGGTGAAACCGCCTTCGAGGCCGAACGCCTCGATACCCGCCACACCCACGGCACGGGCTGCACGCTCGCCTCCGCCTGCGCCGCCGGTCTCGCTCAGGGCCTGCCCCTGGTCGAGGCGGTCGCCCGCGCCTGGGCCTATGTGCAGGAAGCCATGGCTCGCGCCCCCGGCTTCGGAGCCGGCCACGGCCCCCTCGACCATGCCTGGCCGCTGCGGGGAAAGGCATGAGCGACGACCTGGCCGCACGCTACGACGAGACTCTGCGCCGCACGCCAGGGCTGATGGAGATTCTGCGCCAGGCGCGGGCTCTAGCCCTGCCGGACTGGCTGGTGGTATCGGGCGCCGTCTATCAGCCGGTGTGGAACGCCCTCACCGATCGACCGCTCGACCATGGGCTGAAGGACTACGATCTCGCCTACTTCGACGCCTCGGATATCAGCTACGAGGCGGAGGACGTGGTCATCAAACGCGCCGCCGCCGTCCTGCCGCCGCCGCTCGACACCCTGGTCGAAGTGCGCAACCAGGCCCGCGTGCATCTGTGGTTCGAACAGCGCTTCGGCGAGCCGTACGCGCCCCTGGCCTCCAGCGCCGAGGCCCTGACACGCTTCCTCAGCCCCGCCTTCTCCATCGGCGTGCGCCTGGAGGCCGACGACCGCCTGCATGTCGAGGCGCCCTACGGCCTGGAAGATCTCTTCGCCCTTCGCCTCCGACCCAATCCCGACCACCCGCGCGGCAAGGGTTGGGATCGCGTCGCAGAGGGCGTGAAGGCCCGCTGGCCGGAAGTCACCGTCGAGGCCTGAACGCGAAAACGCCCCGACGCGAGGTCGGGGCGTTCGCGGTGTGCGCCGGCGGGGGGACCGGCGCTACCGGGTGTGGCGTCCCTCAGGGACGCGACGGCTTAGTAGCGCGGGCGCGGGCCGTAGCCGTAACCGTAGTCTCGATCGCGGCGCTCAATGCGGATCTGCGCGCTCAGGCGGTCGAAGCGACGATCAAGGTCGTTGCGCTCCCAGGCGTTGAGACCGCCACGACGGTAGTTAGCTTCCAGGCGAATGAGTTGGTTGAACTCGCCGCGCAGACGCATGGCTTCCGGGCGGCTCAGCGAGCCATTGCGCACGCCCATGTCGATCCGGCGATCGAGATTGGCCTGGCGTTGGTTGATCGAGGCCCAGGGCTGAGCCAGGGCGGGAACGGTCGTGGCCGCCAGGGCCGACACCGCGACGATCGGAATCAGGATCTTTTTCATGGTCGGGTTCCTCTTGCACACGCCGTCACTGCGACGACGACGGATGTAGGAAACACCTTTGACCCTGAAACGGTTCTGAGCCGGTCGTTGTCCGGCGTTCAGGTTAGGGACATGACCCCACCGCCGGGAGCGGCTCCGGCGGTCTGCGTCGCGCGGCCGGCGACCGCCCGCAGGATCGCCGCGTGCAGCTTGGCGAGCTCGACCGGCTTGGCCACGTGGTCGTCCATACCGGCGGCCAGGAACGAGGCGACCTGGTGCGACATGGCGTCGGCGGTCACCGCCAGAATGGGGGTGCGGGGACGCCCGGCGGCGGCCTCCTCGGCGCGGATCTGGCGGGTGGCGTCCACCCCGTCCATCACCGGCATGTGGATGTCCATCAGGATGGCGTCGTAGTCGCCGCTGCGCCAAGCCTCGACCGCCTGACGGCCGTCGTCGACCATATGCAGGTCAGGCTGCAGCGGCGTCAGCAGGGCGGCGAGCACCTTCTGATTGGTGGGGTTATCGTCGGCCGCCAGCAGGCGCAGGCGGCGCGAGCGGGCCGGGCCTTCAACGGCGGGCGCGGCGTCGACCGTGCGGCCGTGCTTCAGCGGCAGCTGCAGGGTGAAGGCCGAGCCGACGCCTTCGCGGCTGTCGACCGTGACCACGCCGCCCATCAGCAGGGCCAGTTCGCGGCAGATCGCCAGGCCCAGGCCCGTGCCGCCGAAACGGCGCGTCGTGGTGGCGTCGGCCTGGACGAACTTGTCGAACAGGGTCGGCAGGGCGCTCGACGGAATGCCGATGCCAGTGTCTCGCACCACCAGCTTCAGCCCGCCGGCGACGGCGGAGAAGCGGGCGTGCACCGCGCCCTCGGCGGTGAACTTCACCGCGTTGGAGAGCAGGTTGTTGAGGATCTGACGCAGACGGTCCGCGTCGCCGCGCCAGACGCCCAGCGCCGCCGGCTCGACCTCGACCGTCAGGGCCAGGCTCTTCTCGGCGGCCGGACCGGCGAAGGTCTGGCGCGCGCCCTTGGCCAGGGAGGCGAGGTCGAAGTCGCCCTCCACGATGTCCAGCTTGCCGGCCTCGATCTTCGACAGGTCGAGCACGTCGTTGAGGATGGCCAGCAGGCCCTGGCCGGACTGGCGGATGACCTCGACGCGCTGGCGTTGCACGGGCGTCAGGTCGCCCATGGCCACCACCTCGGCCATGCCCAGCACGCCGTTCAGCGGCGTACGGATCTCGTGGCTCATATTGGCCAGGAACTGCGACTTCAGAACGCTGGCCGCGTCGGCGGCGTCGCGCGCCTTGACCAGCTCGGCCATGGCGGCGCGCAGGTCCTGGTCATTGGCGTCCAGCTGCTTCAGCAGATGGTTGAAGGCGCCGGCCAGCCGCTCGATCATCGGATCGTCGGCGCTCACCGGCACCGGGTTGAACCGGCCCGAGCGCGCCACTTCGCCGATGCCGTCGGTCAGGCGCTGGATCGGTTCGACGACCTTGCGGGCCAGGCTGCGGCCCAGGAACAGCGCCAGCCCCGCCGAGGCGAAGAACAGCGCGCAGCACAGCAGCACGCCGCGGATCAGGATGGCGTTCAGCCGCGGCGGCTCGGCCACCAGGCTCAGCTCGCCGACCTTCTGGCCGTTCATGACCATCGGCGCCACGGAAGCCTTGGCCGGGGGGCGCGGCGCGCGGCCCTTGACCTCGGGCTCGTGATACTCGGCCAGAACACTGCCGTCGCGAGCGAAGAGCTGCGCGCTGCGGACCTCAGCGGTCTCCATGACGCGCGTGAAGGCCATCTTCATCGCGGGGCTGTTGGAGCCGGCGGCGATCGAGGGCGTCAGGCCCGCGGCGATGGACTCGGTGAGGGTCAGCTGGGCGTGCTCGGCGTCCTGCCGCGCCTCGACCCACTGCAGGGCGACAAAGCTGACGCAGGCGGCCAGCAGCACGGCCAGGGCGGTGACCAGGGCCGCGCTGGCGATACGAGTCTGCAACGACGCCTGAGGCGTCGGAGCCGCCCCCGCCATATGCTTACCTCTGCCGTGCATGCGCCCGCGTGGTTCCCCGAATGGGGTCAGAGGATGACGCACGCGTTTTAAGAATTTGCTTCCGGGCGCGACCGGGTGCGACAGATTCGCCCCTCAAGCGAATTTACGTTTGCTTAAGGTTAAGTTTTGATTAAAGTTTGAAGGCGTCTCACACACCGCTGGAGGGTGTCATGGAAAAAGCCTTCGTTGTTAAACAGGTCGCCAAGAAGTTGATCGAAACCGAGCGGTCGCTCGACGCCACCCTGGTGGAAGCGTCCGAGCTGATGGCCGATCTGATCAAGGCCCGTCGCGACCTCAACCTCTCGGCCGTCTTCGGCGACGCCGCCGCGACCAAGCTGATCGAAGCCATCTCGGCCCTGGGCGAAGCCCGCACGGCCATGGTTGGCTGCCACTCTGAACTGAACGAAGCTCGCCTGCGCCTCGGCGTCCGCACCACCATGGTCGGCATCGAAGAGAAGCCCCCGGGCGTCGCTCCGGCCAAGGACTCGCACCTTCGCGAAGTCGGCTAATCGACAATTCTGTCGATGATTTAACGCGCTTGCGCCTCTAATTTCGGTTAGAGGCGCAAGTTATGCCAGCTTCACTGCTTTCGCAGATATCTTGGATTGCACTGGTCGCTATATTCGCTTTGGCGGTGTGGCGTGGTGGCTGGCCTGAGCGCTTCGGCGCGGCCTTTTCGATTATCGGTGCTCTTGTCGCTCTGATAATCCACGATTTTACCTCTCCCGACATTGCCCCCCTTCTCTTGCTGGCCGCCGACGCGGCCTTGGCGGGCGCCTTTCTTTTCCTTGCCGTGCGCTACGCCAGCCTTTGGCTCGGGGCGGCGATGATCCTGCAGGCCGGCCAGTTCGCCCTGCACGCCATCTACACTGCGGGCGAACTCGCCCCAGACCGGCGCTACGCCGTGATCAACAATCTGATCACCCTCGGAATCTTCCTGGTGATCCTGCTCGCCACACTCGCGCGCTGGATGAGTCGCGACGCCCGGCAGGCCGCCGAGGCGCCGGAAACCTCTCCCGAAGCCTGAGAAACAGGACGGCGCTGCGCCTTCGAAAAAGACGCTTGTCTTTCGACTAGGAAACGGGTCTCTACGCGCCGGGCCACACCCTCCCAACGGGGTGCTGCTCATCTGCAAGGATGGGAGACATCGCAGTGACTGACCAAAAGCCGACCCCGGCTATGCGCCCCGCGCGCCCCGAGTTTTCTTCCGGCCCGTGCGCCAAGCGCCCCGGATGGACCCCCGAAAATCTGAGCAACGCCGTTCTCGGCCGCTCGCACCGCTCCAAGCTCGGCAAGGGCCGGCTGAAGGACGCCATCGACCGCACCCGTGAAGTGCTGGGCGTCCCGGCCGACTATCTGATCGGCATCGTGCCCGGTTCGGATACCGGCGCCATGGAGATGGCCATGTGGTCGCTGCTGGGCCCGCGCCCGGTGCAGCTGCTCGCCTTCGAATCGTTCGGCAAGGACTGGGTCACCGACGTGACCAAGCAGCTGAAGCTGGCCGACGTCGAAGTGCTCGACGCCCCCTACGGCAAGCTGCCGGACACCTCCAAGGTCCGCGCCGACGCCGACGTGATCTTCACCTGGAACGGCACCACCTCGGGCGTTCGCGTCCCGAACGCCGACTTCATCGCCGCCGACCGCGAAGGTCTGACGATCTGCGACGCCACCAGCGCCGCCTTCGCCCAGGACCTCGACTGGGCCAAGCTCGATGTCGTCACCTTCTCCTGGCAGAAGGCGCTCGGCGGTGAAGCCGCCCACGGCGTGCTGATCCTGTCGCCCCGCGCGGTCGCCCGCCTGGAGAGCTACACCCCGGCCTGGCCGATGCCGAAGCTGTTCCGCATGACCAAGGGCGGCAAGGTGACCCTCGACCTGTTCGAAGGTGCCACCATCAACACCCCGTCGATGCTCTGCGTCGAGGACTACCTGGACGCCCTGCGCTGGGCCACCTCGATCGGCGGCCTCGCCGAGCTGAAGGCCCGCGCCGACCGCAATACCGGCGCCCTCGCCGAGTGGGTGGCCAAGACCGACTGGGTCGATTTCCTCGCTGAAAGCGCGGAGATCCGCTCCAACACCTCGGTCTGCCTCAAGGTGGTCGATCCCAAGATCACCGGCCTCTCGGCCGACGCCCAGGCCGACTTCGCCAAGAAGCTGGCCGCCAAGCTCGAGAAAGAGGGCGTCGCCCTCGACGTCGGCGGCTACCGCGACGCCCCTCCGGGCCTGCGGATCTGGTGCGGCGCGACGGTCGAAGTCTCCGACGTCGAAGCCCTGACGCCCTGGCTGGACTGGGCCTTCGCCCAGGTCTCCGCCGAGCTGCAAGCCGCCTAAGCGCTTACGGAAGCCCTGCTCCAGCGGGGCGGGGCTTCCGATTTCCACACCCGAAATCCGTTTCGCTCCAGCGTGTCCGAGGACCCGGGGCGACCGCACATCGAAGGACCGCCACCATGGCCCCCCGCGTTCTCATCGCTGACAAACTGAGCCCCGCCGCCGTCGCCATCTTCAAGGACCGCGGCGTCGAAACCGACACCAAGACCGGCCTGACCAAGGACGAACTGATCGCCGTGATCGGCGACTATGACGGCATCGCCATCCGCTCGGGCGCCAAGCTCGACAAGGACGTGCTCGCCGCAGCCGGCAAGCTGCAGGTCATCGCCCGCGCCGGCATCGGCGTGGACAACGTCGATATCCCCGCCGCCACGGCCAAGGGGATCATCGTGATGAACACCCCGTTCGGCAACTCGATCACCACCGCCGAGCACGCCATCGCCATGATGTTCGCCGTGGCCCGCCAGGTGCCCGCCGCCGACGTCTCCACCCAGGCCGGCAAGTGGGAGAAGAACCGCTTCATGGGCGTGGAGCTCTACGCCAAGACCCTGGGCCTGATCGGCGCCGGCAACATCGGCGGCATCGTCGCCGACCGCGCCCGCGGCCTGAAGATGAAGGTCGTCGCTTACGATCCCTTCCTGTCGCCGGAACGCGCCGTGGAGATGGGCGTCGAGAAGGTCGAGCTCGAAGAGCTGCTGGCCCGCGCCGACTTCATCACCCTGCACACCCCGCTGACCGACAAGACCCGCAACATCCTGTCGGCCGAGGCCCTGGCCAAGACCAAGAAGGGCGTGATCATCGTCAACTGCGCCCGTGGCGGCCTGGTCGATGAAGCCGCCCTGCGCAAGCTGCTGGACGAAGGCCACGTGGCCGGCGCCGGCTTCGACGTGTTCTCGGCCGAGCCCGCCAAGGAGAACCCCCTGTTCGGTTCGGACAAGGTCGTGGCCACCCCGCACCTGGGCGCCAGCACCAACGAAGCCCAGGAGAACGTCGCCCTGCAGGTGGCCGAGCAGATCAGCGACTACCTGCTGACCGGCGCGGTGACCAACGCTCTCAACAGCCCGTCGGTGACCGCCGAGGAAGCCCCGCGCCTGAAGCCTTTCGTGGCCCTGGCCGAGAAGCTGGGCGCCTTCGCCGGCCAGATGGTCGACTTCGGCATCAAGGCCATCGACATCGCCTACGAAGGCGCGGTCAGCCAGCTGAACGTGAAGCCGCTGTCGGCCGCCGCCCTCTCGGGCGTGCTCCGCCCGATGCTGGCCGAGATCAACATGGTCTCCGCCCCGGCCATCGCCAAGGAACGCGGCATCGTCGTCTCGGAAAGCCGCCAGGACGACAGCCCGGTCTATGACAGCCTGATGCGCAGCACCATCACCCCCGAGAAGGGCAAGCGCGCCTTCGCCGGCACCGTGGTCGGCGGCCAGCCGCGGGCCTTCTCGCCGGCCATGCTCTACGTCAACAACCTCGACAAGCCGGGCTTCATCGGCGCCCTGGGCGCCGCCCTCGGCACCGCCGGCGTCAACATCGCCACCTTCAACCTCGGCCGCGTCGACGCGGGCGAGGATGCGATCGCCCTGGTGGGCGTCGACCAGGCGCCGCACGAGGCCCTGCTCGCCGACATCGGCGCCCTGCCGCACGTGAAGGAAGTTCGCGCGCTGAAGTTCTGAGATGTGAAGAACCCTTCCCCCTCGATGGGGGAAGGGCAGGGATGGGGGTGACGCGGCGGTTCCGCCTCATCCAGGTCTGAAAGTCCGCATCACCCTCACCCCTGCCCCTCTCCCCTCAAGGGAGAGGGGTTTTCTATTTCAGTGAAAATCGCGGCTGCGCACCAGGCGGCCGCTGACGCGCGAGCGCATCTGGGGCGGAGGACCGGCCGCCTCGGCGTCTGGCTCGGCGCGCAGCTTGGCCAGATGAGGCGTCAGATCCTCGAACCCCTCGGCGACCACGTGGATGACGCCGCTTTCGCTCTGGATCGTCCCTTTCACCAGCAACATCGACGAGGTCATCACCATGCGGCGGTGTGCCTCGAACACTCTCTGCCAGATGACCACGTTCAGCGGCCCGGTCTCGTCTTCCAGGGTCAGGAAGGTGACGTTCTTGGCGGTGCCCGGCCGCTGGCGGATCAAAACCAGACCGGCGACGGCGACGCGGGCGCCGTCCTTCAGGGTAGGCAGCGCCTTGGCGGGCGCGCAGCCCTTCTCGTCCAGGGCGCGCCGGAAGTAGGCGCATGGATGCCGGCGCAGCGAGAGGCCGTAGGTGCGGTAGTCCTCCGTCACCTCCTGCGGCTCGTTCATCACCGGCAGGGCGGCGGCGGCCTCGAACAGCGGCAGCCCCGCCATCAGCGGCGCGGCGGTCGCGGCGTTCAGCTCTGGCGCTAAGCCCTTCACCGCCCACAGCGCCTCGCGGCGGGACAGGCCGGTGGAGCGGAAGGCGTCGGCCTCTGCCAGCAGTTCGAGGGCGCGGCGACTTAGCTTCGCCTTTTCGGCAATGCCCTGCAGTGAGCGCGCGCCGGACTCACGGGCGGCGATGATCTGTTTGGTGAGCGTCCTATCCTTATCGTCCTTGAAGCCCTTCACCTGCCGCAGGCCCAAGCGAAGCGCCTTCAAGCCGGCACTGGGGTCACTGGCCGGTTCGAGGGTGCTGTCATACTCGCTGAACAGGATGTCCGGCTCGCGAACTTCCACCCCATGCTCACGCGCGTCACGTACAAGCTGGGCGGGCTGATAGAACCCCATGGGCTGGCTGTTGAGCAGGGCGGCGCAGAAGACGTCCGGGTAGAAGCACTTCACCCAGGCCGAGGCGTAGACCAGCTTGGCGAAGCTGGCGGCGTGGCTTTCCGGAAAGCCGTATGACCCGAAGCCCTTGATCTGCTCAAAACAGCGCTCAACGAAGTCGGCCGGATAGCCCCGGCTAGTCATGCCACCGACGAACTTGTCCCGGTAAATGTTGAGGTCGCCCTCATTCCTGAATGTCGCCATGCAGCGCCGCAGGCCATCGGCGTCGGCGGGCGAGAACTTCGCCGCCTCGATAGCGAGGCGCATCGCCTGTTCCTGAAATAGCGGCACGCCGAGCGTGCTCTTCAAGACGTCTTCTAGTTCGTCCTGAGGGTGCTCAGGCCCCGGCCGCGGATAATCAACAAGCTTCGGATCGGCGCGACGCTTGAGATAGGGGTGGACCATGTTCCCCTGGATCGGGCCCGGCCGAACAATCGCCACCTCGATGACAAGGTCATAGAACTTGTGGGGCCTTAGCCGCGGCAGCATCGACATCTGCGCCCGACTCTCGACCTGGAACACGCCGATGGAGTCGGCCTTGGTGAGCATGGCGTAGACGGCGGGGTCTTCCTCGGGGATGTCTGCGATATCCTTGATGGTCCGACCGTGATCCTCAGCCAGCATCTTCAGCCCTCGTTGCAGGGCGGTGAGCATGCCGAGCGCCAGCACGTCGACCTTCATCAAGCCGATGCTGTCGATGTCGTCCTTGTCCCATTCAATGAAGGTGCGGTCCTTCATGGCGGCGTTGCCGATGGGCACGGTCTCGTCGAGCCGCCGTTTTGTCAGCACGTAGCCGCCAACGTGCTGCGACAGATGGCGAGGCATCTCCATCAGTTCGGTGGCCAGGGCGACCGCCCGTTTAATTTCGGGATTGTCCGGGTCGAGTCCGGCTTGGCGAATATGATCTTCCGGAAGCCCTGACCCCCAACTGCCCCACACCGTCTTCGCCAGCGCGGCGGTGATGTCTTCGGTCAGACCCAGCGCCTTACCGACATCGCGGATGGCGCTGCACGGCCGATAATGGATGACGGTAGCGACGATGGCGGCTCGGTCACGCGTGTAGCGGTCGTAGACGTACTGCATCACCTCTTCGCGCCGCTCGTGTTCGAAGTCGACGTCGATGTCGGGCGGTTCGTTGCGGTTGTCAGACAGGAAGCGAGTGAACAGCAGCTTGTGTTTGGCGGGGTCCACAGCAGTGACCTCCAGGCAGAAGCAAACCGAAGAGTTCGCCGCAGAGCCCCGACCTTGGCAAAGGATGTCCTGATCCCTGGCCCATCGGACGATGTCGTGGACGGTAAGAAAATAGTTCGCGTAGCCCTTTCGCCGGATGAACCGCAGCTCGGTGAACAGGTTCTCGATCACAACCTTCGGTCGCCTGTATGGGTATCGCTTGCGCGCACCTCTGCAGGCCAGTTTCGTAAGGTGGCCGATCGCCGTGGAGCCCGGCGGCACCGGCTCGTCGGGATACTCGTTCTGAAGCTCG
>JAFKGN010000114.1 GCA_017307205.1 Caulobacterales bacterium | reverse complement strand
GCCGAGCCGTTCGCGGAGTCCATGATCGATGGCGGCAAGACGCTCGGGATCGACCAGTTCCTCCTGATCCAGTGGTTCGCGCCAATCGCCAGCGAAGCTCCGGCCATCGTCATCGCGGTGCTGTTCGTACTCGCCGGCCGCGCGGCCGCCGGCCTGATTGCGATGATCAGCGACAAGATCAACCAATGGACCCTGTTGGTCGGGATGCTGCCGCTCGCCATGAGCGTGGGGGCCGGACAGCTCGTCAGCCTGCCGCTGGATGCCCGACAGCACGAGGAGTTTTTCCTCACGGCGGCGCAGTCGCTATTTGGCCTGGCGCTCTTGCTGCGACTTCGTCTGTCGGTCTCCGGAGCGGTCGCGCTGCTGGCGCTGTTCGTCGGACAGATCGCGACCGCCCTGTTTCTCCGCGCCGATGAGGCGCGCGACATCGCCGCGCTGACCGCCATCGCCTGGGGATACCTTGGCCTGGCGGCGTTCCTGTTCGTCCTCAACGCCAAGTCGCTCAAGGGCGTCCTGGCGACCGCATTCACCATTACGGTCAAGTCGCTGCCCAAACGCGACATCGCCACCGCGCAACCTGGTGTCGGACCAGGAGGGCGCGATGATGACCGCTAGAGGCCTGCGCCCTCGCCATACCGTTCAGGCGCTGGTGCTGGCGCTGTGCATCTCCGGAAGCGCGGCAGCCGCCGAGCCAACCGCGCCAGCGCCGCCGACCTCATCCGCGCTCGAGGCGTCCCACGCCGCAACCCTCCGCGGCGCGATCGAAGGGCAGGCGCATGCTGAGCGCGCTGCGACCGCTTCACTCCGGCGCCGACCTCTTCGTGCGCTTGAAGAGCGAGAACGGCGTCGGCTCTGGTCGCAGCTCATCGCTGGGATGACCGCCGTCGGGCTCGGGATCGTGGCGTTGGTGATCACCCTCGTGGCCGCGAATGTCATCGCCCTGCGGGGTCTGTTCCGCGCGCTTCGAGCCCTCACGGGCAACGTGCGCACCAACCGCCGGGACCTCGTGGATCCTCTAACCATGGAGCGTCCGCATGCGGACCGCTAAGCCCTCGCCGTTCGCCGTCACCGGCGCCCTGACCATCATGATGACGGCGCTCGCCACCGCCCCCTGGGCGGCGGAGCAGCCGGCGCCGCTCGTCCTTGAGGCGGCGGGCCCCAATTTTTGGCGGGCCGACGCGCGAGGCACGATCATCGAGTTTCGCCTGGCGGGCGGCCCGCCGCCGACCCTGGTGATCCGCTTCCTGGGCGTGTCCGGCTTGCCGACGCTCGCCCCACCGGCGCGCGACGTCATCTTGAAGCAGCCTTTGGGCGCGTTGACCCGCTTCGCCACCGAGGGCGACAGCTGGGTATCGAAGTCGCCGACCCCGGCCCTTCGCGACGGTTCGATCCTCAGCATCGTTGAGCCCGACCATCGACACGACTTTCTGCTGAACGTCCACGACGCCGCCGCCGCGGCAGAGCCGCCAAAGGGGGCGCCATGACCCTGTCCCGTCCGCCCCCGTCGGCGCCTCCAGCGTCACCTCTGATCCCAACTCAATCCGCGCCGAACGGCGCTCCCAACGCCAGGACCCAGCCCATGCAGACCCCCGGAAACGCCGTGCTCCTTCGAATCTATACGGACGAGAACGCCCTACTCGGCGACCGTTCCTTGATTGATGTCATCGTGCGCCGCGCCCAGGAGGCCAAGCTCTCCGGCGCTACGGTTCTGCGCGGCCTCAAGGGATTCGGCCAAGCCGTCCGTCTGCACGAGCACCGACCTTTTGGCCTCAACGACAACCTCCCGGTCGTCATCGAACTTGTTGACCAGGACGACGCGCTCCGGCGCTTCGTCGCCGCGCTGGATGACCTCAACGACATCGGGCTCGTCACCTTCGAAAAGGTCGAGGTGCTGCGCTACGGCGGCCATCGTCACGGCGCCGGCGAGGCCCAGTCATGAACGACCAGAAGCTGAAGCTCGACCTTCCGATCGTCTTGCCCGACGCCATCGACGCCCGCGACCGGTGCGTGAAAACCCTCGTGGACGTCCTCGGCGGGCGACCCGGGGTGTCCAAGGCCCACGTCGTGGACGGCGCGGGCGGGTCGGCGGGGCTATGCATCCACTTCGACGCTGCGCAGACCTCCATGAGCCAAGTCAGGGCGCTGGCGCTGCAGGCCGGCGCCGACCTTGGCGAACGCTTCGGACACATCCGGTTCACGCTCAACAAGCCTGTTGAAGCCCGCGCGGCGCGGCGGATCGGTCAGACGCTTGGCGACAGGCCAGGTGTCCTGCAGGCCGAGGTCGGTCCCGGCGGCCACGGGTTTGTGGAATACGATCGATCGCAGACGGATGGAGAGGCGCTGCGCGGCGCTGTTCGCGCCACAGGCGCAAAGCTCGTCGGCGGCGGCCTGCCCGCCCATGTTCACGACCATCCTCACAGCCACGCGCACACCCAAGATCCCGGCGATGAAGTTTCGACGGCCGGTGTGGCGCCGGGCTCGAAGGCGGCGGATGGAAAGCCGGCGCACAAGCATGGGGATCACGATCACGCCGAAGGAGAGGAAGGTGGCGACCATGGCCACGCCCACGGCGGAATTTTCGGCGAGCGCACGGAGCTGATCTTCGCCCTGCTGTGCGGCGCGACATTAGCCGGTGGATGGTTGCTCGAGCAGCGCTTGTCTGGCTGGATTCCTCAGCTGGCCTTCGTCCTGGCCTACATCTTCGGCGGCTATTTCACGCTGATGGAGGCGTTCGAGAACCTGAAGCGAAAGCGCTTCGAGATCGACACCCTCATGCTCGTCGCCGCGGCGGGCGCGGCGTTCCTGGGACAATGGGCTGAGGGCGCGCTCCTGCTGTTCCTGTTCAGCATCGGCCACGCCCTCGAGCACTACGCGATGGGCCGCGCGCGTCGGGCCATCGAGGCGCTGGCCGAACTTGCGCCCAAGCAAGCGACCGTGCGGCGCGGCGAAAAGACGGAGGACATCCCAGTCGAGGCTCTTGCATTGGGCGACATCGTCATTGTCCGCCCCAATGAGCGGATCGCAGCCGATGGCGTCGTGGTTGTCGGAGAAAGCAGCGTCAACCAGGCGCCGGTCACGGGCGAGAGCGTGCCCGTCGACAAGCGGCCGGTCACCGGGGATGTCGACTTCGCGAAGGCCCCGGCGGAGCATCGGGTCTTCGCCGGCACGATCAACGGCGCGGGCGCCCTTGAGGTCCGAGTCGCGCGGCTGGCCACCGAAACGACCCTGGCCCGCGTGGTCAAGATGGTCGCCGAAGCCGAGGCGCAGCGCTCTCCGACCCAGCGGTTCACCGACAAGTTCGAGCGGATATTCGTCCCGGCCATCCTGGCCTTCGTCGGCCTGTTGATGCTGGCCTTCCTGGTCCGAGACGAGCCCTTTAGCGCCAGCTTCTACCGCGCCATGGCGGTCTTGGTCGCCGCAAGCCCGTGCGCCCTTGCGATATCGGTTCCGAGCGCGGTTCTGAGCGGTGTCGCACGCGCCGGTCGGGGCGGTGTTTTGGTGAAGGGCGGCGGTCCGCTCGAGAACCTCGGCACTCTGACCGCGCTCGCGTTCGACAAGACCGGGACCCTGACAGAAGGCAAGCCGCGGCTCACCGACGTCGTTCCCGCGGAGGGGGTCGACGAACGGGAATTGCTCGCCGTGGCCCACGCCGTCGAATCCTTGAGCGATCACCCCCTCGCGGCGGCGGTCGTTCGAGACGCCGAAAGCCGCCTTGGCGATGGCGATCGCCTGCGAGCCGAGGACGTCAAGAGCCTGACCGGACAGGGCATCGAGGCCAAGGTGAATGGCGTCGCGACCCGCATCGGCAAGCCCGCGCTATTCGAGGACGGGGACGGGGAGCGGATCCACCCGCTCGTCTGGAAGGATGCTCGGAGGCTCGACAACAAAGGTCGCACCGTCGTCGTCGTTCGGCACGGTGACCGCTATCTCGGGACCTTGGGCCTGATGGACACGGCTCGGCCGGCCGCCAAAGCGGTCATCGAGCGCCTGCGCAAGCTCGGCATCACCCGGATGATCATGCTGTCGGGCGACAACCAGTCTGTCGCCAACGCCATCGCCAAGGAGCTGGGCCTCGACGAAGCCCGGGGCGGGCTTATGCCGGAGGACAAGGTTGCGGTCATCAAGCAGCTGAAGGAGATGTCCGGAAAGGTCGCCATGGTCGGCGACGGGGTCAACGACGCCCCCGCCATGGCCAACGCGACCGTCGGGATCGCCATGGGCGCCGCCGGATCCGACGTTGCCCTGGAGACGGCTGACGTCGCCCTCATGGCCGACGACCTCACGCATCTGCCCTTTGCGGTCGGGCTAAGCCGGCGCACCAGCGGGATCATCAAGCAGAACCTATGGGTGAGCCTCGGAATGGTGGCCTTCCTGATCCCGGCCACGTTGTTCGGCCTCAAGATCGGCGCGGCGGTCATCTTCCACGAGGGGTCGACCTTGCTGGTCGTCGGGAATGCGTTGCGGCTCCTGGCCTTCAAGGATCGCGAGGCATGATGCCCTTCGGCCTCGCGAACCTGGCTGCGAGCCCCACCGCGACAAAGGTCTTGCCCGTCCTGCGGCGGACGGCCTTTGCGGCCCTTTGTGTCGTCGGCGTGAAGGTTGGACTTCTGATCGGAGGGCAGGGCACGGCCACGGCCAATCCGGTTCTGACGGCGCCGCCGCCGGTGACCGCGTCCGCCGCCTCGATCGTCGTGACGAAGGACCTCGACGGTGACGGCTGGCCGGACCTGGCGCGGCCTGTTGCGCACAATGTCCGGGGTGTCGACGCCTACGGCTCAGGCGCCTTCGGCGCCTCGCGGGATGGCGGCCGCCGCGCGCACCGAGGCGTCGATCTGGTCGCTGCCGCCGGGGAGGCGGTGCGATCACCGATTTCCGGAACGATCACGCGGACCGGCTCCGCCTATGGCGGGCAAACGAACTTGCAGTTCGTGGAGATTACGAACCCGGAGACCCGCTACAAGGCGCGCGTGCTCTATGTGAACCCAGGCGTCGCCACGGGGTCGAAGGTCGCCGCAGGGGATCAAATCGGCACGGCCCAGAGCCTGGCTGCCCGCTACGCCGGGATCACCAATCACGTCCACGTCGAGGTGAAGGGCCGCCATGGCGACCTGGTCAACCCCGGCCTGGTTTTGCCGGGGCTTCCCGGAGGCGGCGGTCGTGCGTGACGCGTCCCTACCTGAGAGCCATCGCCCATGACGACGGACCCGTCCTCACGGCCATCGATGTGGGTTGTCCTGCTGGCGGTCGCGGCGATCGGCTTCCTGCTCGCCTCCATTGTCCTCCTTACCCTCAGCTATTTTCCGGGGTTCCGACGATGGCTTCATCATCCACCGCCTGTGCAGTCGCGATCTTTGACGACGCCTGTTCGAGGACGGGCCCGTGAGGATCGAGACTGAAACGATGATCGCGGCGCCGCCGATGCGGGTGTGGCGGGCGCTGGCGGATTTCGGCGCCTACCCGCGCTGGCATCCCTACAGGGAGATTGTGGGCGAGGCGGCCTTGAACGCCCGGGTGACGATGAAGATCGGTCCGCAGCCGGAGCAACGTCACAGCATCAAGGCGACCATCACCGCTTTCGAGCCGGGCGACTGTCTCGCGTTCACGACCGGACGGTGGATCTTCGGTCGCGCCACCGAGACCTACATGCTCTTGCCATCGCCCCGCGGCACGCGCCTCCGTCACTCCACCGAGATGATGGGGCTCGGCGCGCTGTTTGCTAGGCGCGGTCCGTTCGTCTCGCGTCTTCAGGGTGTCTACCAGCGCGTCGACGCTGCCCTGAACCGCTTCGTCACAACCGGCGCGCCGGGGCAGCCTTCGGTCAAGAAGGGTCGCCGTAGGCGGTGAGGCCCGCGCGCTCGCAACATCATCAACAACAAGTAGGCCGACGCCGCAGTCGGTCTCCAGCCGGAGGGCACGCGATGTCGAAAGTGGGTGAGGGCGGAGTCAACGGCATCGCGGTGGCCGGTCTCATGGCCCAGCAAGCGCGAATGCGCATCATCGCCGAAAACATGGCCAACAGCGACTCGACGGGCCGCGCGCCTGGCGCGGAGCCTTATCGGCGACAGGTGCCCGTCTTCCAGCCTGTCGAGCTCGAAGATGAAAGCACGAGCGTCAAGATGGCCAAGACGCTATCGGACCCCTCGCCATTCAGGTTGGATTATCAACCCGGCCACCCCGCCGCCAATGCTGAAGGCTATGTGCAAAGGCCCAACGTCGATCCCCTGGTCGAGGCCATGGACATGCGCGACGCGCAACGAGCCTACGAAGCGAACCTGAATGTCCTGGAAAACCAAGACGCGATCGAGAAGCGTACCCTCGATCTACTCAAGCGGTGAGGACGGGCGGGATGAGCAACCAGCTGAACATCGTGGGTGACAGCCTCGCACGGGCGATGGCTCGCGCCGAGGAACTCCATACGGCATCGCCACGGCGCGTCCGGGTCAAGATCGTGACCCAATTCTGCGACCTTGATCCTGGCGTCATTGTTGTCGCCCGCATCGCGGCCAGGAGCGGCGCCGAACTCGAGGCGCAGGATGGGAAGGGCGTGCGCTCGATCTCCTTCCACGAGCTGGATGGTCGGGCGCGAGAACTTGAAGCCTTGGTTGAGGAGGCCGCCGCGGAAGTCGAGGCGGCAGTACGAGACGCACCAGCCCGTTCGCCGGGGCCCAGGCTCGCTGACCTCGGCCTCGACGTTGTCGGCCGCCAGCGGCTGATCGACGAGAGCCAGCGGGTCATGCTCGAAACGGCCACGCCGATTATTGAAACCGCCAGAAACCTGCCATCGTCTGTGGCCCTCGACGCATTGATCACCGGCGCGCTGAGGGTGGCCGCGTTAGCGGCGATTGGCGCGAACTTCGACTTGTCCGATCTCGTGGACACGCTGAAGTTCGAATTTGGCAGCGCCTGCAACCGTGCAGCGGCCAACCAGCAACGGCCGGCGGCGGTCCATTGAGCCACTGTTTCCGTAGAACGGAGTCTGTGGCGGATGCGAAACCTTAGCAGGCGCTCCCGGATAGAGACGCGCCTCAGGCGCCGGCGCACCGCGTGGATCCTGTGGTTCTTGTGCGCGATCGGCGTGTTCCTAGCGGTGCTGGTCGCCAGTTTCGAGGTCTATGGTGACTTTGAGCGAGACCCACACGCGCCCGCGATCGTGACGCGGCCCCAGGGCTGAAAACCGCACCGCCGGCTAAGGCGAGCGCCCTAGCTGCCAGGTTTATCCGCGGGACCCTTGCCCTTCAGCTTCAGAAGTCGTCTCGGGAGGTCGTTTTCAATTTTCCGCAGTTGGTTTGGTTGGGCTTTTTTCCAGCTTCGGATTTCGTCTCGGCTACGGCCGCAGCCAAGGCACCATCCGGTCTTTCCATCAAACGCGCAGAGGTCGACGCAGGGTGTTCTCACCCTGCGACGCGCTCCAGCGTGATGTGCTGCAGCTCGTGAACAGGCAGGAGGCGGCGCCGAACCTCAGCCGTGTCGATTGCAGCATCCTTTGACAGATAACCGACGATCGCCGCGTGGGCCTCGGGTCCAATTCGCCAGACGTGAAGATCGACGATCTTGGCGTCGCCGGGCGCTTCGATCACCTCGCGAACTTCCTCAGCGACGTGCTGATCCGTCCGGTCGAGCAGGATGGTCGCCGTATCTCGCATAAGGGACCACGACCAACGCGCGATGACGATCGACCCGACGATGCCCATAACGGCGTCGAGCCAAATCCATCCCAAGAACCGGCCCGCGAGAAGGGCGACGATCGCCAAAACCGAGGTCAACGCATCCGCAAGGACGTGGATGTAGGCCGATCGCATGTTGTTGTCGCCGCCATGCTGGTCCCCGCTACTCGCATGATGGTCGTGATCGTGGCCGTGCCCGTGGTGCTGGTGGTTGTGGCCGCCCCCGGAGAGCAGGACAGCACTGACAATGTTCACGACCAGCCCAAGTACGGCGATCCAGGTCGCCTGCATGAAGGCGACTTCGGCGGGATGCAACAGTCGGATGATCGACTCGACACCGATCCCGATTGCGACAATCCCCAGCACCAAGGCCGAGGCAAAGCCCGCAAGGTCGCCGACCTTGCCTGTTCCAAAGCTGAAGGCCCGGTTCTCACTGTGCCGCTTGGCGTAGGCATAGGCGATCGCTGCGACAGTCAAGGCGCCGGCGTGAGTGGCCATGTGGAAGCCGTCCGCCAAGAGCGCCATAGAACCGGTGACATACCCAGCGACGATCTCGCCGACCATCATGGCCGCAGTCAGCCCGACCACCCAGAGGGTTCGACGGGCGTTTTCATCGTGACCGGACCCGAGGAAATTGTGGTCGTGGGTCAGGTGATCGGTCTCATGCAGCAGGGACATTTGGGGCCTTACTTCGCGTAGCGTCGAATGACGGCGAGCAACTCCTCGGCGCCCTGCGCGCGATCCGCAGGCGTAAGGTCGGGATGCGCCACGTGCTCGCGCAGATGGTCTTCGAGAATTTCCTCCATGAGGCCGCCGATCGCCCCCTTGGTGGCGGCCACCAGTTGGAGCGTCGCTGCGCAGTCCTGGTCCGCCTCGAGCGCGCGCTCGATCGCCGACACCTGGCCGGCGATGCGGCGGACCCGCTTTAGGAGAGCGTCTTTTGATTTCGAGAAATGGCTCATACTATACCCCCCTATATTATTTGCCACAGCTGTGGCAAGGAAAGGCATGACCTCTCGGGAAAAGACCGTCACGGCCCTGTGCGACGCCCCATCTGGCCAGCCGATCGTCACGGCGTGGGTAATCCCCGCCTTGAGCGTGGGCTGAACAGCGGCTATCGATAACTTCGTGAACCTTGGCCTGACCCGTCGCGTGAGGACTGCCGCCGGCGCATTTTGCGTAGGGCTGGCTTTGCTGTTCTCCGCCAGTTCGGCCACTGCCGTCGTCGATCGTATGGAGCACGCCGCGGGCATTGCGCACACTCACGACGGTCCGGGTCTGAGCTCTATCATCGTCGATCACGATGCGAGCGACGCCCAGCACGCCGATCATGCCGACAATGATCGCGATTCAACGCAGGTTGCCCACACCACGGGAGCCGGACACCACCACCACCTGGATGGCCCGTCGGGATTCCTGACCGCGAGCGCTCCGCTCGCCTCGACCGCAGAATACCTAGGGGAACGCCGGACTCCCGTATCCGACGCGCTCGTTCGTGCGCCGCCCCTCACGGGGCCTGAACGCCCTCCAAAGGCCTAATCCCACGAATCTGAACCCCCCTGCGGCTTAGCCGCGGGGTCGTCCCCGTTCGTCTCGTGAGATACTCATGACCTCCATATCGCGCTCGCCTCTCGGGGCGACGTCGCGACGTCACAGGCTGCGCCGTGCCCGGCCTGCCCGACAGTCGCTACTGCACATTTGCGCCGCACTTGCGGCGACCCTATCGCCTTGTCTCGCGCGTGCCGAACCAGCCCCGCCGTTCCGCGACCTGCTGGCCGCCGCGCAGACGACGGCGCCTCGACTGGCTGAAGCTTTGGCCAGCGTTCAGGTTGCGGAAGGGCTGGCCGACCAGGCGCATGCTTTCCCAAACCCGACCCTGGGCGTTCAGGTCGAGGATCTGGGCTTCAAGGATGTCGGCGTTCCCCAGCGCCAAAACACCTTCCAGCTCAGCCAGCCGCTGGAACTGGGTGGCAAGCGCTCCGCTCGGATTGGTGCGGGAAACGCCGAGCTTGCCGCCGCTCGAGCCCGCCAGCAGCAGGCTGTCGCCGACTTTGGCTATGATCTTGCGACGGCCTATGCAGCAGCGGAAGCCGCCCAAGGCAGGGTCACAGCGTTGACCGACGACCTCGGCCGCGCTCGCGACGACTTGCGCGCAGTCAGGGCCATGGTCGGCGCCGGCAAGGAAGCCGACCTTCGCGCGGTCCAAGCTGAAGCAGCAGCAGAAACGGCCGAGGGGGTCTTGGCCTCGGCCAGGGCCGATTTGGCCGCGGCCCTCGCGGATTTAACGATCCTGGTGGGCGCACCGCAGGCGTTCACCGAGGTCGGAGGCTCGGTTCTGTCGCTCACCCGGTCCGCCCCGCCTGGCGGCCCGTCGCCCCTGGCGCTCGCTGCAGCTCAGGCGGACCGCGAGGCCGCCGCCCGTCGACTCAGCGCGGAGCGAGCGCTCAATATTCCCGATCTCAACCTATCTCTTGGCGCGCGGACTTATGAGCGCTCCAATACTACGGCTCTGGTCGTCGGGTTGTCTGCGCCGCTGCCGCTCTTTGATCGTCGACGCGGGTCGATCAAGGCGGCGGCCGCCCAGCTTACCGGCGCTGAGGTCAGGGCTCGGGCTGTTGCGGCACAGTCTGCGGGCGCCTGGACCACCGCTCTGGCGCAAGCTGAAGCCAGCCAGTTACGCGCTGCGGCCACTGAAAAGTCCGCCGCCGCCGCGCGTGAAGGCTATCGGCTGAGCCGCATCGCCTACGAGGCTGGCAAGGTCTCGCTCATCGAAGTCACCGCCGCGCGCCGCGCCCTGGCGGAGGCTGATCTCACTCTGCTCGACGCCCGCGTCGCCCGGTTGCGCGCGCAAGCCCAACTGGCCCGGCTCGCCGGCAAGCCATCCCTTGAGGAATAAGATGAAAGCTCAAACTCAAAGTCGCCAACGCCTATTGGCGAGCGGGGCCGCCCTCGCCCTTGCCGTCGGCCTCGGCTTCGGCATAGCCAAGCTGACGACACCCAGTACCCCGGCCGTCACTCCAGCATCGCGCACGGCCGCACCCTCGGGACCGCAGACGATCACCGTGCCCGCCGACCACTTGCAGGCGGTTGGGATTGCAACCGAAGCCCTGCGTGAAGGGGCGATCAGCGGCGAGATCATCGCACCCGCGAGCGTCGTCTCGGCTCCATCGGCGGAAGCTTCCCTCGTCGCGCGCTCATCCGGCGCGATCATCCGGGTTCTGAAGCAAATCGGCGATCCGGTCCGAGCGGGTGAGACGGTCGCGTTGATCGAGAGCCGCGAAGCGGCCGCAGCGGCGGCGGATCGCCGTGTGGCGAACGCCCGCCTCGCGCTGGCGCGCCAAACGACGGCCCGTGAACGCAGCCTTGTTGAGCAACATGTTTCAGCCCGACAGGACTACGATCGGGCGCAGGCCGAAATGTTGGCGGCTGAAGCCGAGGCGGAGCGAGCTCAAGCCGCAGCGACCGCGGTCCATGTCTCCGCCGACGGTCGATCTGCGGCGGTCGTCAGCCCCATCGCCGGGAAGTTCACCGCACAGTCGGCTGTCCTAGGCGCCTATGTTGAGCCGCAGACCGAGCTCTTTCGGAT
>JAFKGN010000113.1 GCA_017307205.1 Caulobacterales bacterium | reverse complement strand
TCGGCGTCGCCGATGGCCTCGGCGTACGCGTTGGATTGGTAGTTGGCGAAGGCCTGCATCAGGATCGCGCGGCGCGACCACTCCGAATAGGGGTGCTGACGCTCGACTTCCTGGAAGTAGCTGACCGCCTCGGTCCAGCGGCGGTTGTCCATCCGCTCGGCGCCCGTGGCGTAGAGCAGCTCCACCGGGCGCTCTTCATAGACGATCGACTGCGCAGGCTTGCGCGACGCACAGGAGGTCGCGCCGACCGCGGCGACGACGAGGAACGCCAGGGTGGCGATGCGGCGCTGCGTGGTTCGATGCAAGGACCTGGACCTCTGGACTCTTGGACGCGCGCCCCCGCGCCGGACTCGTGGCTTCTACACCAGCGCGAAGCGGGCGCAAACGACGAGAGGTCGCGTCTAGATATCGAAGACGGCCAAGTTGGGGCGGGTCCGGCCGGACCCCGCCCCGCCGAAGCCTTTACGGCCGCGGGTTGGGGGCCAGGGCGAACATGATGGGGATGCGAACCACGCCGTTCGCGGTCGGTTTCCCATCCTGGCTTTGCGGCGACATCTGGAAGGTCGTGCTCAGCTTCATGGCCGCGTCGCCGAAGCCGGCGGCGGAAGGTGATTCTGAAGCGACCTTGCAGGCCTTCAGGCGGCCATCGTTGGCGACGCCGCACTCCAGCAGCGCCCGACCGCCGATCCGCGCCTTGGCGGCCGCCGCCGGGTAGTAGCGAACCAGATCGGCGCCGGTAGGCTTGGACACCCAGTTCGGCTGCTGGATGACCGAGGCGGGGGCCGGATTGGCCGCCCACACCGCGCCGGCGCCGGCAAGGCCGAGGACGGCGACAAGCCCGAGGCCCAGCGCTTTGCGGCGTGGGGACAGGGAAGCGGAACTCATCATCACAAGTCTCTCCTTCAGGGGTTGGGCGCCGCCGGCCGGCCAGTGGCAGGCGAGCGGCGCGGACACCGGCGCGGCGAGCGCGCCGATCAGGGTCTCGGCATAGAGCCGGGAGGACTGAGGACGGCGGGAGAGCACGGCCGCATCGCAGGCGATCTCCTGATCCACCCGCAAACGACGAACGGCGATATGGACCAGGGGATTGAACCAGGCCAGGGACTGCAGGGCGACGGAGAAGCCGTTGATGAACGCGTCTCCGCGCGCCACGTGGACCTGCTCGTGGGCCAGGACCAGCGCCCTCGCCTCCCCCTCGAAGCGGGTCTCGAAGTCGGCGGGTAGGACGATGCGCGGGCGAAGCAGGCCGACGACCAGCGGTCCGCCGTCGTAGCCTCGTCCGATCAGCACCCGTGAATCCCTGACCCAGGGCGTGAGCGGCCCCAGCGCGCGGACGAAGCGCGCTTGGCGAAGCGCGAAGAGGCCGAAAGCCATGAGTGCGCCGACCAACCACAGGGCGCTGACGACGGCCTGCCAGTCGAAGGTGGCGGCCTCGGCCGCCCGCCGCGCCGCTGGGACGGCGACGGCTGCGACTGGCGCCAGCAGTCCCGCCGGGGCGCTCGGCGGGAGCAAGGCCATCAGCAGGCAGGCCGGGGCCGCCAGCCACAGGGCGTATCCGGCCCGTGCGCCGAAACCGTGGCGTATCGGCCGCCGCAGGAGGAGGATGACGAGGATTGCCGCCGAGAGGGCCAGGTTGCCGCGCAGCAGCAGGGCGAGGACCGCGGCGCTCATTTGCCGATCTTCTCGACCAGGGCCTTCAGCTCGGCGATATCGGCCGCGCTGAGCTTGTCGCTCTCGGCCAGGTGGCTGACCAGGGGCGCGAGACGGCCGTCGAACAGCCTGTCAAGCAGACTGCGGCTCTCGTCCTCGACATAGGCGCCGCGGGTCAGGACCGGCGAGTAGAGATAGCGGCGGCCTTCCGCCTGGGCGGTGATCGCCTTTTTCTTGAGAAGACGGCTGATCAGTTGCTTCACCGTGCCCTCGGTCCAGCCCTGCGGCTCGCCGACCTCGGCGATGATGGCCTCCGACGTCAGGGGCTGGCGGCGCCAGAGCGCCTCCATGATCACGCTTTCAGCCGAACTGATCTTCATGGCGCCGCTCCGATGACAACTGTCAACGCCGCATTGTTGACAGTTGTCATCGTGACGGTCAAGCGCTTCAAACGCAAAGACGGCGCGCACGAGGGTCGTGCGCGCCGCCGGATGTTTGCGGGTGAAAGGTCGGCCTAGGCCGAGGCGGCCTGAGCCATTTCCTCGATGGCCGGGCGGTAGCGCCAGGCGGTCGGGCGGGCCATCAGGGCGCGGACGACGGCGTTGTTGAGGCCGTGGCCGGCCTTCACGCCCTCGAAGCGGGCGAGCAGCGGCGCGCCGAGCACATAGAGGTCGCCCACCGCATCCAGAGCCTTGTGGCGCACGAACTCGTCCGGGCGGCGCAGGCCTTCCGGGTTGAGCACGCGGTCGCCGTCGATGACCACGGCGTTCTCCATCGAGCCGCCGCGGGCGAGGCCCGCCTGACGCAGGGCTTCGACTTCCTGCACGAAGCCGAAGGTGCGGCAGTCGGAGAGCTCGTAGCGGAAGCTCTGCTCGTCGACGATCAGATCGACGCGCTGGCGGCCGATGGCCTTGCTGCCGAACTCGATCTCGAAAGCCATTTCGAAGTGCTCGCTCGGGGTCAGCACGGCGCGCTTGTCGCCGTCGATGACCTCGATGGGCTCCAGCACCTCGATGAAGCGGCGGACGGCGTCCTGCGGCTTGCGGCCGGCGCGGTCGAGGATCGAGACGAACGGCGCCGAGGAGCCGTCCATGATCGGCACTTCCGGGCCGTCGAGTTCGATGATGGCGTTGTCGATCGCCAGGGCGGCCATGGCGGCCATCAGGTGTTCGATGGTCGAGACGGTGACGCCGGCGGTGTTGCCGATGACGGTGCCCAGACGGGTTTGAACCACGGCGTCGCCGTGCGCCGGCACGCGGTTGTCACGATCGCGCACGTCGGCGCGCACGAAGACGATGCCGGTGTCCACGGCGGCGGGGCGGATCGCGACGCGCACATGCGCGCCAGTGTGGACGCCCACACCGGCGAAGATGGCCGGACCCGCGAGGGTATGTTGCTGCGAAATCGACACGCGCGAGACTACCTTTACTTGTCAGCGGCCCTTCGCCCCTTCGCGAGACGGGCCGCCTTATCCCCGCTTGCCTTCTAGGACGGATGCTGCACCGCCGCAAAGCAACTCAGGTTTCCGATTGTTTCGCTGCAAACCGTTGAAAATGCGGCGTAAATTAGGCGTTAACGACGCAGAAAAGGCCGCCCTTTCGAGCGGCCTTTCCCAATTGCGTTAAGCGTGTTGCCCGAAGGCCTCAGTTGGCGAGGCGGCGCAGGAACGACGGGATCTCCAGATCGTCGCTCTCTTCAGGCTGGGCCTCTTCGGCCGCCAGGGGGGCCGGACGGCCGCCGGCGACGGCGCGCTGCTGCGGCGCCGGGTTGCCCATCGGCTGCGGCTCATAGCGCGGACGACCGCCGAACAGGCTGAGCCAGCCGCCCTTCTGCTCGCGACGCTCGCCGCCGAAGTTGCTGTCGGCGAAGAGCGGTTCGTCTTCTTCATCAGCCACGGCCGGGTCGACGATGCGGGTGACCGGGGCCGGACGAGCGACCTCGACCACGGCGGGCTCAGGGCTTTCAAAGCCGAACCCCGACTGACGGACCGGCTCGGCCGGGGCCTGCTGGATGACCGGCTCCGGCGCGGGTTGAGCGACCGGCGGCGGGGCGTAGGCAGGTTCCGGCGCGGCGGCGATCGGCGCTGCCGGAGCGGCGGCGGCCGGCGAGGTCGGGGCGGTGTAGGCCGGGACGTCGCTGATCTTCAGGGCCGGCGGGGCGATGTTGGCGCGCGGGATGGCCTTGGGCTCGATCGCCTGGATCGAGGCGCCGTCCATGCCGGTGGCGACCACCGAGACGCGGATCATGCCTTCCAGGGCCGGGTCGAAAGCGGCGCCGAAGATGATGTTGGCTTCCGGGTCGACCTGGTCGGAGATGGCGTTGGCCGCCTCGTCGACTTCCAGCAGGGTCATGTCGAGGCCGCCGGTGACGTTGACCAGCACGGCCTTGGCGCCCTTGAGCGAGACTTCGTCGAGCAGCGGGTTGGCGATGGCGTTTTGCGCCGCCATCAGGGCGCGGTCTTCGCCCGTGGCCTCGCCGGTGCCCATCATCGCCTTGCCCATCTCGGTCATCACCGTGCGGACGTCGGCGAAGTCGAGGTTGATCAGGCCGGGCAGCACCATCAGGTCGGTGATCGAGCGGACGCCCGAGTGCAGGACCTGGTCGGCCATGCCGAAGGCTTCGGAGAAGGTGGTGCGTTCGTTGGCGATCCGGAACAGGTTCTGGTTCGGGATCACGATCATGGTGTCGACGTAGCGCTGCAGCTCGCTGATGCCGGCGTCGGCCAGACGCATGCGGTGGCGGCCTTCGAAGTGGAAGGGCTTGGTGACCACGCCGACGGTCAGGATGCCGCGCTCACGGGCGCACTTGGCGATGATCGGGGCCGCGCCGGTGCCGGTGCCGCCGCCCATGCCGGCGGTGATGAACACCATATGGGCGCCATCGAGGTGCTCGCCGATCTCGGGGAAGCTTTCCTCAGCCGCGCTCATGCCGACTTCCGGGTGAGCGCCGGCGCCGAGGCCTTGCGTCACCTGGGCGCCGAGCTGGATGCGGCGCTCGGTCTTGGCGAACTGCAGCTGCTGCGCGTCAGTGTTGGCGACGACGAACTCGACGCCCTCCAGACCCGCTTCGATCATGTTGTTGACCGCGTTGCCGCCAGCGCCGCCGACGCCGAACACCACGATCCGGGGCTTCAGTTCCGTGGCGCGCGGCGCCGTGAGGGAAATAGCCATTCTGGTGAACCCTAACCTTCTGCCCGCTCGCCTGTTGCTGGCGACCGCCCGTCGCCGCGTCGTTGACGCGCGGTTAACTGTTGTCCCGCCATCGTTAATCGACGGTTAACTGCATAATCTGAGTCGGAAGCTGGGCGAGCGCCGTAAGACGATTTTGTGAGCCGTCCACAACTTAATAACAGCCTTGACCAGGAGACTCAGCGAACGCGGGTTGGTAACCTAAGGGCGGCTGTCAGGTTAACAAGGGCGGGTCTTCGCTATGATCCATAAGACTTCTGGCGCGTTCGCGCTGCTCGCCGTGGGCGTGTTCGCGATCGGCTATACTACTCCCGCGACGTCTAAAGCTCAGACCGCGGCCGAGCTGCAGCTGCTGCAGGCCTGTGGAGGCAATCTTGCCGCCTGCGCCAACGTGGCGCAGCAGCTGCGGGCCTATCAGGCGGCGGGCGGAAACGCCGCCGGGATGAACCAGGTGCTGAACGCCGCCGCCGCGGCCGCCAATGCGGCGCGGGGCCAGACGATCAACCCTTCGGCCTACGGGGCGTCGTCGGTCGTCACCCCGACCAACTCGGTCGGCGCCATCGCGGCGTCGCAGCAGTATGGAAACTGTGTGAAGGCCGCCGGCCAGAACGCCCAGCAGGCTCAGGCCTGCATGCGCCTGCTGCCGCCGGAGTGGGCCGCGCTCGGCCAACAGGCCCAGGCCGCCTATCTCGCCAACCCCGCCGCCGCCAACGCCGCTGTCAGCCAGGTGCTGAACAACGCCCAGGCCGTGGCCTCAGGGAACTACAATCAGGCCCAACCCCTGCAGAACAATCCGTTCGGCTCGGCGCTGGCCGCCATGGCCGGCCAAGTGGCCGGACAGATGGGCGGTGGACAGGCTCTCGCCGCCCAGGCGGCCGCGGCCAACGCCGGCATCCGCGCGGGCAATTACAGCAATCCGGCCGCGGCGGGCGCAGCCTACGCCAACGCCACGGCGATGCAGAACGCCTACATCGCCTGCATTCAGGCCTCTGGCGGCAATCCTGCGGCGGCGGCCGCCTGCAGCCAGCCGGTGATGCAGGCCTATGGCAACATGCCGGGCGTGGCGACCGCCGCCTCGGCCTACAACCCGGTCAACAACGCCAACGCCGTCGCCGCGGCGGCCGGAAACTACCAGGCCTGCGTGATGTCTGTCGGGGTGACCAACGCGGCGGGCATCCAGGCCTGCCAGCAGCGGTTCCTGGGCGGCGGCGCCCCAGGCATGGCCCCGGCCGCGCCGGCTCCTGCCCCCGCACCAGCCGCGCCCTACAATCCGTTCGCGGCGATGGGGCGCTGACGCAACCGAGCGTTGACGAAGCGCGGAGGGTGCGAGAGCATCCTTCCGCAACCCAGGAGGATCGCATGAAGACTATGCATCTCGGCGCCCTCGCCATCCTGGGCTCGGGCATCGCGACCGCGACGCTGGCCGCCTCCCCTCCCGCGACGCCGAGCTACAGCGCGCAGTTCGACCTGCCCGTGTCCGCGCTGCGCAACTGCTACATGAGCACCTACCGGAGCGACGCGCTGATCTCGGCGACGCCGACGGGCTACGGCTTCGTCATCCGCCGCAAGGGTGAGACGTAGAAACTGGTGCTGACGACGGCTACCACCGACCGCAGCCGCGCCGTACTCTACAGCGCGCCCGAGGGGCCCAGCCACGCGCTGCGCCAACTGGTGCGGGCGTGTGATCGCCGGGCGTTCGGGTCTCCCCGCGCCAACCTCTAGAGATTATCGCGCAACCAGGCGGCGGCCTTGACCACCGGGTTGGCGCGCGGATCCACCGGCGTGCGCTGAGCCTGGTTGGCGGCTCGGGTTTTCGGGGTGACGGCTTCGCGCGGACCGAAGGCGGCGCGGTGCAGCACCCCGGCGGCGGCGCAGAAGGCCGGGCCGGAGGCGGCGTCGGCCAGGTGCGGCACCCGGCGCGGCCGGCCCAGGCGGACCGGGCGGTCGAACACGCGAACGGCCACTTCCCGCACGCCGGCGAGTTGGCTGGCGCCGCCGGTGAGGACGATGCTGGCGCCCGGCTCGACCGGCGCGCCCGAGGCCTTCAGTTTCTCGCGCAGCAGTTCCAGCGTCTCCTCGACGCGGGGGGCGATGATGCCCTTCAGCAGGCTGCGGGGCGCGATCACCGGGCCGGCGGCCGGATCGTCGCCGCGCGGCGGCGCCTCGATCATCTCGCGGTCTTCGTTGGCGCTGGCGATGGCCGAGCCGTGCAGGGTCTTGATGCGCTCGGCGCCGACCATCGAGGTCGACAGGCCGCGGGCGATATCCTGGGTCACGTGGCCGCCGCCGACGGGAAGGCTGTCGATGTGGCGCAGCGAGCCGCCGCCGAACACCGCCGCCGAGGTCGAACCGCCACCCATGTCGATGCAGACGGCGCCCAGCTCCATCTCATCGTCCTCCAGCGCGGCGAGCGCCGAAGCGAACGGCGAGGCGACGACGCCCTCGAACTGAAGGTGGGCGCGCTCGACGCAGTGGCCGAGGGTGCGGAACGCCGCTTCCTGCATGGAGACGACCAGCAGCTCCAGGCCGAGCGAGCGGCCGAACATGGCGCGCGGATCGCGGATGGCGCGCTGGCCGTCCACCGACCAGGCGACGGGCAGCAGGTGGATGGCGCGGCGGCCGGGGATGCGGACCTGGGCCAGGGCCGACTGCAGGGCGCGCGACAGGTCGCCGTCGCCGATCGGGCGGGCGCCGAGGGAGACCTGGGCGGTGACGCGGTGGCTGGCCAGCTGGCCGCCGGCACAGGCGACGGTGACGCCCTGCACGCCGACGCCGGCGACGGTCTCTGCGCGCTCGACGGCCTGGGCGATGGCCTGGGCGGCTTCGTCAAGGTTGACGATGGCGCCGCCGCGCACACCGCGCGACTGGACGTAGCCGACGCCGCAGGTCGTCAGGGTTCGGTCGTCACGGCGGACGCCCTCCCCCTTCATAATGAAGCACGAGACCTTGGACGCGCCGAGGTCGACCGCGGCCACCACGGGCTGGCGGGTGAGGGTCGCCTTGAGACCTTCGTCGCGCGTCAGGGTCTTGACCATAATCGTCCTACACTCCGTCCGAGATCGGCGCCGTCGCATGCGTCGCCTGGGCCTGACGCGGCCGCACGGCCACGAGGGCCGGGTCGCGCAGGTCAATTCGTTCAAACCCGAGATCGAGGATGCGCTGGCGGCCATCGAGCTGGTCGAGCTGGATGAGCGCGGCGTCCTCGCCGACCGCGGGCAGTTGCACCAGGCCGCCGTCCTTCAGGCGAAGGTCCCAGCGGCGGTTGTCGACCCGCACCAGGGCCTCCACGCGCTCGGCCAGGCGCGGGCGCTGGGCGATGGCCGGCAGGATCGAGGGGGCGGCGATATCGGCGCCGGCGCCGACGATCAACGGCAGATTATTGAACAGGCCGGGGTCGGCCTCGACGATCGGCTGGCCAAAGCCGTCGATCACGCGGGTGCGGCCGGCGTGCTGCCAGACGGCGGCGGGCGGGCGCTCGTCGACGGCGATGACGATGGTGTCGGGCAGCAGGCGGATGACGCGGGCCGACTTGACCCAGCCGACGCGCTGCACGCGCTCGCGCAGCAGGCCGAGGTCGACGCCGAGGGTCGGCTCGCCGGGGGCGATGGCGGCGGCAGCCAGGATGTCGCGCTGCGACATCGGGTTCGCGCCCTGCACATGCACCGACTTCACGCGGAAGCCGAAGCCGGCGAACTCGCTGGCGACGCCTTCGCGGGCGAGGCCGGCCAGTTGCTCGCTGCGGTGGCCGGTGGCGAGGGTGATCAGCAGGCCGGCGGCCAGGACGCAGCAGGCCACGGTGGCGGCGAGGCGCGGCGAGACGCCGACGCCCTGGGCGGCGCGCAACTTGCCGCCGACTGGAGGAGAGGAACGACCCTGCGGGGAACGGTTGGCGCGCGACTGCGCGGGCCTGGAGGCGCCGGACTGGGGCGCCTTCCCCCGGGGCTTGGCGTTAGTCCGCCCGCCCTCCCGCAACACCGCGGGCATACGCGTCCTCCGTGATCCACAAAACCAGAGCGTCGAACGACATTCCGGTATGGGCCGCCTGCTCGGGGACGAGCGAAGTGGGAGTCATGCCGGGTTGGTTGTTCACCTCTAGAAGGACCAGAAGGTCGTTAATGTCGTCATAACGGAAGTCGCTTCGGGTAACCCCGCGGCAACCAAGAGCGGTGTGCGCGCGCTCGGCGATCCGCAGGCAACGCTCATGAATTTCCGGGGAAATTCGGGCCGGGAGCACGTGTTCCGAGCCGCCCGCGGCGTATTTGGCGGTGTAGTCGTACCAGCCGGTGGTCGGAACGATTTCGGTAACCGTTAAGGCGCGCGGCCCGGTCGCCTCGCCGATGACGGTGGTGCAGAGCTCCAGACCGCGCACGAACGGCTCGACCATGACCTCCTCGCCGTAGGTCCAGCTGTCGAGACCGACCTCGGCGGGGGGGCGATTCGCGCCTTCGGAGACGATGAACACCCCGACGCTGGAGCCTTCCGCGTTGGGCTTCACCACATAGGGCGGCGGCATGACGTGGTCGGCGGCGACTTGGTGTCGATCGTAGAGCCCGCCGCCCGGCACCGGCACGCCGGCGGCGGCCAGGACGGCCTTGGCCTTGGCCTTGTCCATCGACAGCGACGAGGCCAGGACGCCCGAGTGGGTGTAGGGCAGCCCCAGGGTCTCCAGAACGCCCTGGACGCAGCCGTCCTCGCCCCACTCCCCATGCAGGGCGTTGAACACCACGTCGGGTTGGGCTGCCTTCAGCTTGTCGGCGACGTCGCGGTAGGCGTCGACACGGATCACCTCGGCGCCGAGGCGCTCCAGGGCGGCGGCGCATGCCTCGCCGGTGACCAGGCTGACTTCACGCTCGGACGACGGGCCGCCGAGCAGGACGGCGACGCGACGCCCTTTGAGTGGGGCGTTTTGAGTATCGGTCATTTCTGGGCCGGCTTGCGGAAGTCGATGTCGCTGTCGGCGACGAAATGGATGAGCGTGATCCAGGCCGCCACGTTCTGGGCCAGCTTGGCGGGGTCGACCTTGTCGAGGGTGTCGCTGGCCGAGTGGTGCAGATCGAAGTAGCGGCTGGCGTCCTGGCTGAGACCGAAGGCGGGCACGCCCGCTTCCTGAAGACCCGCCACGTCCGAGCCGGCCTCGCCGACGTCGGCCGACGACATGAAGACCTTCAGCGACGCCAGCGCGTCGGCGACGGGGAGGAAGCGGGGATCGTTCGCGAAGCCCGGCGGAAGGCGCAGGTCGTAGATCTCGTCGCCGCCGGTGTCGCTCTCGCCGGTCAGGATGATGCGGGGGACTTCCTCCTTGTGGGCGGCCAGGTAGGCGGCGCTGGAGCCGCCGGTCTCTTCCGAGCCGAACATGACCACGCGGATGGTGCGCTTGGGATGGGTCGGCAGGTCGCCGATCAGCTTGCCGACGGCGGCGGTGATGGCGACGCCGGCCCCGTCGTCGATGGCGCCCTGGCCCGGATCCCAGCTGTCGAGGTGGCCGCCGATGACGATCATCTCGTTCGGCCGCTCGCTGCCGCGCAAGTCGCCGACGACGTTCCAGGCGGTCGCCTTCTCATCGACGCTGGAGAGCAGCGACAGGGTGATGGTGGGCAGCTTGCCGCCCGGCCGCTTGGACAGGCGTTCCAGGAGATCGGCGTCCGGCACGCCGAGGGCGCCGGCGGGGATCGGCTTCACGCCCGGACCCCAGTTGGTGGAGCCGGTGTGCGGCTCGCGCACATCGGCCGTCGAGATCGAGCGGGTCAGGTAACCGATGGCGCCCTTGCTGGCGGCGATCGAAGGCCCTTGGAAACGGGCGGCCCCGGCGGCGCCGTAGCCCGAACCGTCCTGGGTGCGGGTCATCGGCTGATTGACCAGCACGATTTTCCCCTTGAGGTCGATCGAGGTCATTTTCAGGCGCGCCAGGCTGCTGAAGACCACCACCTCGCCGGTCACCTGGCCCGAGCCGCTGTTGCCCAGGCCAAGGACGTGAAGCTTGGTCTTATAGGGCGTGTTGAGCTCGGCGCTTTCCGGGCCACGCACCCAGCTCGGCTTGGCGAAGGCCTCGGCCCGCACGTTCTCGAAGCCGAGGGCGTGCATCTTGGCGATGGCCCAGTCCTTGGCGCGGGTCATGGCCGGCGAGCCGACCGGACGGCCGCCGATGTCGGTGGTCAGCTCTTCGAGGATGGTCCAGGCGGTGTTGTCGCCAAGCGCGCGGTCGCGCAGCGCCAGGGTGGTGGAGAAGGTGCTGGTCGAGGCGGCGACCGGGGCGGCCGCGGCCGGGGTCGGAGCCCGCGGCGACGGGGCCTGAGCGAAGGCGGCTCCGCCGGCGGCGGAAATCAGGAGGGCGAGCGCCAGGCGGCGAATGGTCATGAAGTCCCCTCGGCGATGGGCGGCGAGTCGCCGCGGGTAATAGCATTGTCCTGCACCGGGCGGCCGATGCGCTTGACCTCCCAGTCGAGCGT
>JAFKGN010000112.1 GCA_017307205.1 Caulobacterales bacterium | reverse complement strand
CTTGATCACGTACGGCGCGGTCAGGCCGTCGAGGAACGCGGATGCGCCCGCGACCTGTTCAAACACGCCGAAGGCGGCGCCGGCGAGGCCGTGGCGGTCGCAGAACGCCTTGGTGAAGGCCTTGGAGGTCTCGAGCTGGGCGGCGGCCTTGGTCGGGCCGAAGCAGGGGATGCCGAGCTCGGCGAGACGATCGGCGAGGCCGGCCTCAAGGGCGACCTCAGGGCCGACGACCACCAGATCGGCGGCGATTTCCTGCGCCAGGGCCGCGAGACTCGCTGCGTCATCGGCCTTCACGGCGCGCAGCTCGGCCACCTGGGCGATGCCGGGGTTGCCGGGCGCGGCGACGAGCCGCTTCACCAGCGGCGACTGGGCGATTTTCCAGGCCAGGGCGTGCTCGCGGCCGCCGGAGCCGATCAGCAGAATGTTCATGCGCGCGGTCTCGCCCGCCGCGCCGGGGCGGTCAAGCCGCCCCTGGCTTCGTCAGCCGTCCATATCCAGCGAATAGCCCGCCGACCGCACCGTGCGGATGGGGTCTTCGCCGCCGTGGCTCATCAACGCCTTGCGCAGGCGGCCGATGTGGGCGTCGACGGTGCGGGCCTCGACATAGACGTCCGAGCCCCAGACGGCGTTGAGCAACTGCTCGCGGCTGAACACCCGGCCCGGGTGCTGCATCAGGTGATCGAGCAGCTTGAACTCGGTCGGGCCGAGATGGATGTCCTTGCCCTGGCGCTTCACGCGGTGGGCGACGCGGTCAACGACGATGTCGCCGTGGTTCAGCTGATCGTCGGCCAGGCCCGGGCGGATGCGGCGCAGCACCGCGCGGACGCGGGCGGTCAGTTCGACCATCGAGAACGGCTTGACCACATAGTCGTCGGCCCCGGTATCTAGGCCGCGGATGCGATCGCCCTCTTCACCGCGGGCGGTCAGCATGATGATGGGGGTATTGCGCGTCGCCGGCCGCGCGCGCAGGCGGCGGCAGACTTCCACGCCCGAAACCTTGGGCAACATCCAGTCGAGCAGGACGAGGTCCGGCGCCGACTCGTCGGCGAGCATCAGCGCCTCTTCGCCATCCATGGCGACACGGACGCTGTAGCCCTCCTTGTCGAGGTTGTACTGCAGAAGGGTGGCGAGGGCGTCCTCGTCTTCCACCACCAGCACGCTGGCCTGGGCCGATGCGATCACGTCGGGAGGGTCTCCAGTTTAGGTCGCTTGCTGGCGACTTCTTCGCCGGTCAGCTCGAAGTGGATGACCTCGGCGATGTTGGTGGCGTAGTCGCCGATCCGCTCGAGGTTCTTGGCGATGAACAGCAGGTGCGCGCTGGCCGTGATCGTGCGCGGGTCGCCCATCATGTAGGTGAGCAGCTCGCGGAACAGGCTGTTGTAGTGTTCGTCGACCTCCTCATCGCGGCTCCAAACGGCGATGGCGCGGTCGAGGTCGGAAGCGGAATAAGCGTCCAGCACGTCCTTCAGGCGGGCGGCGACCAGCCGACCCATGCGGTCCATGGAGCGCGAGAACGGCGTCAGGGGTTCGGCGTCGGCCAACACCAGGCTGCGCTTGGCGATGTTCTTGGCCAAGTCGCCGCAACGCTCCAGCGTCATCGACAGCTTCAGGGCGGCCACGGCGTGGCGCAGATCCACGGCCATCGGCTGGCGCAGGGCGATGAGGCGGAAGGTCGACCGCTCGATTTCCTTCTGCAGGTCGTCGAGCTTCTGGTCGCGGGCGATGACGGTTTTCGCCAGGGCGACGTCGCGGCGCGACAGGGCGTCCAGCGAATCGGAGACCTGAGCTTCGGCCAAGCCGCCGAGGCGCGCGACGTCCGACGTCAGCTGCTTCAGCTCGTCGCCATAGGATCTGACGATATGCTCATTCATGACAGGCTCTCCGGACCCATCGCCCCAACGCGGAGCGATCGACCCTGACCATACTGGCGTGCGAGCCTTCTGCGCGAGCATCGCTGTGGTTTAGCGACGGTTTTGTGACGTTTTTTCTAAGGCGCTCCGACCTGGCCGCCATCCGCGCGCGGAAGCCAGACGCTGAACGTGGCGCCGGAGCCTGGAACGCTTTCGACGCCAAGGCCTCCGCGGTGACGATTGACGATATGTTTGACGATCGCGAGCCCCAGGCCCGTGCCGAGCTTCTCGCCGCTTTTCTGCCCCTCGACGCGATAGAAGCGCTCGCTGAGCCGCGGCAGATGCTCGCGCGCCAGACCCGGCCCCGAATCAGAGACCTGCAGCAGGATGTATCGCCGTCCCTCGACGCGGTCAGGATCGAGCAGGGAGAACCGTGACGCCGCCGGATCCCTCACGGTCACGGCCTCGATGGCGGAGACGTCGGCGGAGACGACGATCCGAACGGCGGTGTCACGCGGCGAGTACTTGATCGCATTGTCGACCAGGTTGCGGATCACCTGCACGATCTGATCGCGGTCGCCGACGATGGTGGCGGCGCCGACCGGCGGTAGCGAGGGTTCGAGCGCGACTCCCGCCTGCCGCACCAGCGGCGTCAAGGCGTCCACCACGTCGGTAATGGCCAGGGTGAGATCGACCTGGCCGAGCGGGGTGATGTGCTCGTTCAACTCGATCCGCGACAGGCTCATCAGGTCGTCGATCAGGCGGGACATGCGGCCGGCCTCGGCCTGCATCACGCCTAGGAAGCGGTCGCGCGCCTTGGGATCGTCCTTGGCGTGGCCGCGCAGAGTCTCGATGAATCCGATCAGCGAGGCCAGCGGGGTGCGCAGCTCATGGCTGGCGTTGGCGAGGAAGTCGGCGCGCCGGCGCTCGCCGCGCACCGCATCGGTCTCGTCCGAGAAGGTCAGCAGAGCCAGGCGCGGCCCGGTCGCCGGATCGCCCAAAGGGCGGGCCAGGGCGCGCCAGACCCGATCCTGTGCGCCGCCGGCCTCGTAGACAGAGCGCGCCTCGATTCGGCCGAACAACGCTTCGTCCACCGCCTCCAGCACCCCAGGGTCACGGATCAGGTTGACCAGGCCGATACGTCGATGGGGCGCGCCGAAAAGCGTGCGGGCCGCGGCGTTGGCGAACAGCACCTCCGGTCCGCCGGCGCGGGCGGCGGCGATCACCGCCACCGGATCGGGCAGGCGCTCAAGCGCCGCCTCGTGCAAGGGATCAGGCGCGACGGACGCCGTCGGGGCGGCGGGTTCGGCCGACGGGCGCTGGGGCGCCGCAAACGCGGCGGTCAGTCGGTTCAGAAAGCTGGACTGCGACATCGCTCGGCGGAAAGCCCCTCTGCCTTGGGCGACGCAGATATGGCGCCCGCGACGCGCTTGGGATAGACGACGATACACGTGGAGGCGCGCGCCTTTTTCGACGCGCAGGCCTAAGCGACGCAATTTCGCCGCAAGGGCGCTCGACGTAGTCGGCGTCGAGTTATTCGGGGTGTCTGGGTAAACATGCAGCGCAAGCTACTGGCCACCGTCGCCGCCGCGCCGATTCTGCTTTGGGCGTCGGCGGGTCTGGCCGAAACAACCGTCACCAACACCCGGACGACGGGCGTGTCGACCGCCACGGCGACCGGAACCGGCCCCGACGACATTCGCGTGACCGATACGGGTGCGATCAATCTGACGTCGGCCGGCGCCGCCATCACGCTGAACAGCAACAACAGCGTCACCAACGGCGGCAACATCCTGACCACCGATGTGGACGACACGATCGGGATTCTGGTGCTGGGCGGCTACACCGGCAAGGTGACCAACAACACCGCCATCTTCGGCTTCGACACGGTCACCAATACCGACACAGACAACGACGGCGACCTCGACGGCGCCTTCTCCAGCGGCAAGGGCCGCTATGGCATTCGAATCATCGGGCCGGGCGCCTTCACGGGCGACATCCTCAATTCCTTTACCGGCAACATTAGCGTCCGCGGCGCCGACGCCAAGGGGATCAGCGTCGAGACGAGCGTCGTCGGCAGCATTCTCAACGAAGGCGTGATGACCGTCGTGGGCGATCGCTCCCGCGCGATCGACATCAAGGCCACCGTCAGTGGTGACGTGACCTCCTTGCGCACCGTCAACGTCACCGGCGACGCCGCCATCGGCATCGACGTCGGCGCCGATATCGGCGGCCAGTTGCGAATCCAAGGGCCGATCACGACCTACGGCTACCGCTACATCGAGCGTCCGTTCTTCGCGGAAGATCGCGCGAAGCTCGACGCGGACGACCTGCTGCAAAGCGGCTCGGCCCTTCGCATCACCAATAATATCGGCAAGGGCCTGTTCCTCGACGCCCCGCCGGAGGACCTGATTCCCGACGACGGGAAGTCCGACACGACGACCGACTCCGACGAGGACGGCGACGGCATCACCGACCTCCTGGAGAGCACGGGCGGCCTGACCGTTTACGGCGGCGCCCCCGCCCTCGCCATCGGTTCGGCGACCCAGTCGGTGACCCTGGGCCCCGCCGGCACGGGCGCCCTGAACTACGGCATCGTCAATCTCGGCGGCATCTCCGCCAGCGGCATCTACGACGGCGTCGCCGCGACCGGCGCCCTGATCGGCAGCTCCACCGGCCAGTCGGTCATCATCACCAACGGCATCCGCAACGCCGGCAGCATCGGGGCGTCGAGCTACGAGGCCGACGCCATCGGCCTGCATCTCCTGGCCGGCGCCCAAGTCGGCACGCTGGTCAATGACGGCAGTGTGGCGGCCGCCACCATTTCGGAAGGCGCGTTCAACGCCCGTGGCATCCTGATCGAACAGGGCGCGACGCTGAACACCATCAACGTCGGCAAGAGCGGCCAGATCAGCGGCGGCGTTTCCGGTGAGAAGAGCAACGCCATAGCGATCGAGGATCGTTCGGGCACGCTCCAGACGATCAATAACTCGGGCAAGATCGGCGGCTATATCACCCAGACCGACGACGCCGACGACAAGGACGACGCCGATACCGACGCCTCCAACGAGGTGGTCACCGGCAAGGCCATCGCCATGGACCTGCGCTCCGCCACTGCGGGCGTGACCATTCGGCAGACCGGCGTGGCGGACGGCGACGACGGCAAGGACGGCATCGACGACGGCGACACCGACGGCGACGGCGTCGATGACGCAGACGAACCCTCGATCCGGGGCGACATTCTGTTGAGCGCCCACAACGACGTGGTCGACATCCAGAACGGCGTGGTCGCTGGTTCGATCAATTTCGGCGGCGGCCAGGACACCCTGTCGATCAGCGGCGGCGCGCTCGTCTCCGGCCAGATCACCGACCCGGGCGGCAGCCTGGCGATCAACCTGGGCAAGGGCACGCTCTCGGTGACCAACCCCGAGCCGCTGCAGCTGAGCAGCCTGAACATCGCCAACGACGGCACCCTGCTGATCAGCGCCGACCCTTCCGCCGGGACCAACACCAAGCTGATCGTCTCCGGCGCGGCCAATCTCGCGAGCGGCGCGAAGATCGGCCTGACGCTGCAGAGCGTCATGGACAGCCCGACCCGGTTCACGGTGATCGAGGCCGGTTCGCTGACCGCCGGCGCGATCAATCCCGACCTCGTGGGCCTGACGCCCTATCTCTATATCGCTCAGGCCACCGCCGATCAGTCGGCCGGCAAGGTCTATCTCGACGTGCGTGCGCGTACGGCGTCCGAACTCGGGTTCAACCGCGCGCAGACGAGCGCCTACAACGCCGTGCTGAAGGCGATCGGCAACGACGACGCCATCGAGGCCTCCGTTCTGAGCCAGACCACCCGCGCCGGCCTGGTCAACATCTACGACCAGATGCTGCCGGACACCGGCGAAGGCATGTTCGCCGCCATCGACACCGCCAATCAGCTGATGGCCCAGGCGACGTCGCAACGGCCCGACCCGCACGATCGCTATGGCCCCGACAGCTTCTGGGTCCAGGAAATCAACACCTTCGTCCGTCGGGACGACGCCGACACCCTCGGGTCGGACAGCCAGGTGTTCGGGTTCATGGGCGGTTACGAGAGCATGAGCGCCAACGGCGGCGCCCTCGGCCTCACCTTGGCCTACGTCAACGTTGAAGAGCATGACAGCGCGGCCGTGGTCGGCGAGCGCACCACCGCCTCGGTGGTGCAGGGCGGCGTCTATTGGCGCCGGGCGATCGGCGGCCTGTCGCTGAACGCCGGCGCCGGCGCCGGCTACGCCTGGTTCGACGGCACGCGCCGGATCATCACAGGCGACGCCGACGGCAACGGCGCGGCCGACCTGATCCGCACCAATAACGCGGACTGGACGGGGACGACCGGCAATGCCTTCGCCGGCGCGTCCTACCAGGCGGCTGTCGGCCGCTTCTACGCGCGGCCGGAACTGCGGGTCGATTACCTCTACCTGAAGGAAGGTGAGCGCAAGGAAAGCGGCGGCGGCTCGGCGATGGACCTGCTGATCAAGTCGCGCAGCGCTTCGAACGTTTCGGGCGAAGCGGCGGTGACCTTTGGCGCCAACTTCGGCCGCGATGTCTGGATCCGTCCGGAAATCCGCGTCGGCTATCGTCAGTCGCTGTCCGGACAGCTCGATCCGACCATCGCCCAGTTCAGCGGCGGCACGCCCTTCGTCATCACGCCGAACAGCCAGGACGACGGCGCCATGACGCTGAATCTCGCCCTGCGCAGCGGCACGGCGATGTCGTATCTCGCCCTCGAGGCGGGCGCCGAAGCCCGCAAGAAACAGAAGCGCTACAACGTCCGCCTCAACGGGCGGGTGATGTTCTGAACCTGACGTCCGGTGGCGGGTTCAGGATTTCTGGGCCGGCCGCCATCTAAACTCGACTGAACGGGTCGGCTTTTCGTGTATCCCGGCGGGTGGAGACCCGCGGGGGGTTCCGGGGAGAACGAGATGACGTCGAAATTCGATCTTTCGCGCCGTGGGTTACTGGTCGCCGGCGCCGCGCTCGCCGCTCCCGCCTTGCTCGCCGCCTGCGGCTCCAAGGGCGGCGGCGCCCTTAAGCTGCTCAACGTCAGCTACGACCCGACCCGCGAGCTCTACAAGGTGATCAACGCCGGCTTCGCCAAGCAGTGGCAGGCCGAGCATCAGCAGAGCGTCGACATCCAACAGAGCCACGGCGGCTCTGGCGCCCAATCGCGGGCGGTGATCGACGGCCTGCAGGCCGACGTGGTCACCCTGGCCCTGGCCTACGACATCGACGCCCTGGCCGAGCGCGCCCAACTGCTGCCGGCCGACTGGCAATCGCGACTGCCCGACAACTCCACCCCCTACACCTCGACGATCGTGTTCCTGGTCCGCAAGGGCAACCCGAAGGGCGTGAAGGACTGGCCGGACCTGGTGAAGCCGGGCGTGCAGGTGATCACTCCCAATCCGAAGACCGGCGGCGGCGCGCGCTGGAACTATCTGGCGGCCTGGGCCTGGGCTCAACGCAACGGCGGCGATGCGGCGGCCGAAGCCTATCTGAAACAACTGTTCCAGCACGTACCGGTGCTCGACAGCGGCGCCCGTGGCTCCACCGTCAGCTTCGTGCAGCGCGAGCTCGGCGATGTGCTGCTGACCTGGGAGAACGAGGCCCACCTCGCCCTGGCCGAGTACGGCGCCGACAAGTTCGAGATCATCGCCCCCAACTATTCGATCCTCGCCGAGCCGCCGGTGGCGGTGGTCGACAAGAACGTCGATCGTCACGGCACGCGCGCCGCGGCCGAGGCCTATCTGAAGTACCTCTATAAGCCCGAGGCGCAGGAGGTAATCGCCAGCAAGTTCTATCGCCCTCGCGACGCGACCGTGGCGCAGAAGCATGCCGGCCAGTTCCCGCAGATCGAAATGGCCACCATCGCCGATTTCGGCGGCTGGAAAGCGACCCAGACCAAGCACTTTGCCGACGGCGGCGTCTTCGATCGCATCTATAAACCGCGCTAGGCCGGAACTTACGTCATTCGACGGTTGTTGTTTGGCTTGATGCGCCATGCCCGGCGCGGTGGGGCCTATGGACGACGCCGTCGGTGAGTTTTCCGAACACCTGTTGAACGAAGCGAACGCCCGCAATGCGGCCTTGCTTCACGAGGTGGACCACCGCGTCAAAAATAATCTGCAGCTCATCGCGTCCCTGCTGGTGCTGCAGAGCCGGCGCGAAGACGACCCCGCTGTCCGCGAGGCTCTCGCCACGATCCTCGGCCGGGTAAACGCCGTCGCCGTGGTGCATCGCCGGCTGTTCCAGGACAATCCGCTAAGCTTCGATGTCGCCGCCTTCCTGCGCGATCTGGTCGAGGATCGAGGCGGCGGCCAGGTCGTTCTTCGGATCGACGCCGAGGATGCGGCGGTGCCGACCGCCTCGGCGGCGCCGCTGGCCCTTGCGGTCAACGAACTGCTCACCAACGCCGTGAAGCATGCCTTCGCCGACGGCGCGGGAAGCATCCAGGTCACACTGGCCAAAGAAAACGGACGTTTGCGGATCGGAATCGCCGACGACGGCGTTGGGCTCCCGGTGAACCATGTCGACGGCTTCGGCCTAGGCATCGTTCGCTTGCTGTGTCGTCAGTTGAAAGCCGAGTTCGAGATGTCGTCCGCGTATCCTGGCGTCCACGCCGTTCTCACCCTGCCCCAGTCGGTGCAGGAGTCCGCCTCATGAGCGTGACGGACCCCGCCGCGGGCCTCGACGTGCTGATCGTCGAGGATGAAGCCCTGCTCGCCCTGGAGCTGTCGTTCATCGTCCGCGAGGCCGGTTGCAACGATGTGGGTCACGCCATGGATTCCCAGGAAGCTCTCAGCCTGGCCAGCACCCTTCACCCCGACCTCGCGCTGGTCGACGTGCACCTGTCCGACGGGCCGACGGGTGTCGATGTCGCCCGCGCGATCGTCGAGGAATGCCAGGCCGTGGCGCTGTTCATGACCGCCAACGTCAAGCGCCTGCCCGAGGATTTCGCGGGGGCTTGCGGCGTGATCGGCAAACCCTACTCCGACAAGGCGGTGCGCGCCGCCCTGGTCTACCTGGCCGGCTGCCTGCACACCGGTCGGGCTTCGGGCCTGCCGCCGGTGGGCCTGCAACTCGCCCCCGCCTATGCCGAGCGCTGGGGTCTCGGCGCGGCGCCCTTGGCCAGCTGAGTGGCCTCGCCGGTCGTAGACGCCGTCGGCGTGGCGGCCGCGCTCTGTTCAATGACCAGCTTTGCGCCCCAGATCGTCAAGCTGGTGAAGACCCGCGACGCGTCCGGAGTGTCACTGCGCACCTACGCCGTCACCGTCACCGGATTCTGCCTTTGGGTGGTCTACGGCGTATTGCTCGGCTCGTGGCCCGTGGCGGTGTCGAACACCGTCTGCCTGGGGATGTCGGCGGCCGTGCTGATCCTGAAATGGCGCTACGAGCGGGACGCCTGATCGCCCGTCCACGGCTCGACCTCGATGGTCACGTGGCTCAGTGTCTTCAGTCCCTTCAGCCGCGCCTTGTAGGCTCCCGGCGCCTGCGGATCGCGGGTCAGCAGGGTGGCGATGCAGGCGTTGTGGCCCGGGCCGATGCGCCAGACGTGCAGGTCGCACACCTGCTCGCCCTCGGCCTCCAGCCGTGCGCGGATGGCCTTAGGCAGGGCCTCGCCGGGCCGCATGTCGAGCAGCACCGCCCCCGCCGTGCCGACCAGCCCAATTGACCAGCGGGCGATGACCAGGGCGCCGATGATGCCCATCACCGGATCCATCCAGTTCCAGCCCAGGTGGCGGCCGGCCAGCAGGCCGACGATCGCCAGCAGCGAGACGGCCGCGTCCGAGGCGACGTGAACATAGGCGGCCCGCAGGTTCAGGTCGTGGTGATGATGGTGGTGGTCGTGATGATGGTCGTCATCATGGTCATGCCCGTGCTCGCCATGATCGTGCGGTCCATGATCGTGCCCGTCGTGCAGCAGCCAGGCGCTCGCGAGGTTCACCGCTAGGCCCAGGCACGCCATCACGATGGCGTCGTTGTAGCGGATCGGCTGAGGCGCCAGCAGCCGCTCGACGCTCTCCCATCCAATCAGCATCGAGCTGAACAACAGGATGATGGCGCTGGCGAAGGCTGAAAGGTCGCCCACCTTGCCGGTGCCGAACGAGAAGCGCGGGTCGGCCATGCGGCGACGGGCATAGGCATAGGCCACGGCGGCGATCACCATGGCGCCCGCGTGGGTCGCCATGTGCAGGCCGTCGGCCAGCAGGGCCATCGACTTGAAGGCCACGCCACCGCCGATCTCGATGACCATGGTGACGACGCACAGGGCGATCACCGCCCAGGTGCGGCGCTCGTTGCGATCGTGACGCGCGCCCAGGAAAGCGTGGTCGTGGCGGAAGGCGTCGACGTCCATGAAACCCGATGCGTACGGCGGCCGGGCCAAGGTCGGCGCCGACGGTTCGCCCTTATAGGCGAAGGATCAGCCGCCGCCCAAGGCGACTGTTACATGATACGTGCCGAAAGCGGCGAGGTAGGCCAGGGTGATCATGTAGACGAACATGATCGTCGGCCATTTCCAGCTGTTGGTCTCGCGCTTCACGACCCCGAGCGTGGCGGTGCACTGCGGGGCGAAGATGTACCAGGCGAGGAAGGCCAGGGCCGTGGCCAGCGACCACTGCTGCGCCAGCGCCTGCCCAAGCTGCACGGCCTCGCCCTCGGCCGACACTGAATAGACGGTGCCCAGAGCCGCGACGGCGACCTCGCGGGCGGCCATGCCGGGGATCAGCGCCACCACCATCTGCCAGTTGAAGCCGATCGGGGCGAAAACCGGCGCCAGGGCGTGGCCGATGATGCCGGCGAAGGAATAGTCGATGGCGGGGCCGGCCGCTCCGGCAGGTTTGCCCGGGAAGGTCGACAGCAGCCAGACTACGACGCTCAGGGTCAGGATGATGCCGCCGGCCCGCTTCATGAAGATCTCGCCGCGCTGGTAGACGTTCAGCGCCACGTTCTTGGCGTCGGGAATTTTGAAGGTGGGCAGTTCCATGATGAACGGCTCGACCGCCCCTCGCCAAAACACCTTGCGGATGAGGAACGAGACGATCAGGGCGCTGAAGATGCCGGCGGCGTAGAGGCCGAACATCACCAGGCCCTGCAGGTTGACGAAGCCCCACACCTGCCGCTGCGGAATGAAGGCCGCGATGATCAGGGTGTAGACCGGGATGCGCGCCGAGCAGGTCATCAGCGGCGCGACCAGGATGGTCGCCAGGCGGTCGCGTTTCGCATCGATCACCCGCGTCGCCATGATCCCCGGGATGGCGCAGGCGAAGCTGGAGAGCAGCGGGATGAAGGCGCGGCCATGCAGCCCCGCCCCGCCCATGATCTTGTCCATCAGGAAGGCCGCGCGGGCCATGTAGCCCAGGTCTTCCAGCAGGATGATGAAGAAGAACAGGATGATGATCTGGGGCAGGAAGACGATGACCCCGCCGACGC
>JAFKGN010000111.1:3163-14479 GCA_017307205.1 Caulobacterales bacterium | reverse complement strand
GATCGCCTCGATGTAGCCGGCGCAGGCCTCGATGCTCTGTGCCTGGTCGCCGATCAGGGTCCAGTCGACAGGATTGGTCGAGGTGCGCTGCCAGCACTGAAGCGCGCCGCGCGGCGCACCCGGCTGCAACTGGGGCAGCAGCGCCAGCACCAGGGCGAGCGTCAGCACGATCGCGGCGATGATCGGAAGGACGAGGCGCACTATTCGGCGGCCAGCACGGAGGAAGTCTTGGCGGCCTCGGCCGCCTGCAGCTCGGCGGCCTTCTTCTCGACCAGCTCGACGATGTGGTCGACCATGCCTTCGTTGTCCTGCTTATGGTCGGGCTTGCCGGCCATGTAGACCATGCCCGCGCCCTTGCCGCCGCCGGTGAAGCCGAGGTCGGTCATCAGGGCCTCGCCCGGCCCGTTGACCACGCAGCCGATGATCGACAGCGACAGGGGGGTGGAGATGTGCGCCAGGCGCTCCTCCAGCAGCTCCACCGTCTTGATGACGTTGAAGCCCTGCCGCGCGCAGGACGGGCAGGCGATGATGTTCACGCCGCGGTGGCGCAGGCCCAGCGACTTCAGAATGTCGAAGCCGACCTTGATCTCCTCGACCGGGTCGGCGGCCAGGGAGACGCGGATGGTGTCGCCGATGCCGGCCCACAGCATCGAGCCGATGCCGATGGAGGACTTCACCGTGCCGGTGCGCAGGGCGCCGGCCTCGGTCACGCCCAGGTGCAGCGGGCAGTCGATGGCGTCGGCCAGCTGCTGGTAGGCCGCCACGGTCATGAACGGGTCGGACGCCTTCACCGAGATCTTGAACTCGTGGAAGTCGTGGTCCTGCAGGATGCGGGCATGGGAGAGCGCGCTCTCGACCATCGCGTCCGGGCAAGGCTCGCCGTACTTCTCGAGCAGTTCGCGCTCCAGGCTGCCGGCGTTGACGCCGATGCGGATCGAGCAGCCGTGGTCGCGTGCGGCCTGCACTACCTCGCGCACGCGGTCGGGCGAGCCGATGTTGCCCGGGTTGATCCGCAGGCAGGCGGCACCGGCCTTGGCCGCCTCGATGCCGCGCTTGTAGTGAAAATGGATGTCGGCCACGAGCGGGACCTTGGCCTCGCGGGCGATCGTCTTGAACGCGGCCGTGGACTCCTCGTCGGGGCAGGAGACGCGGACGATGTCGGCCCCCGCCTCTTCCAGCTGACGGATCTGGGCGATGGTCGCCGCGGCGTCGGCCGTCAGGGTATTGGTCATCGACTGCACAGAGATCGGGGCGTCGCCGCCGACCTCGACATTGCCGACGCGGATCTTGCGGCTCTTGCGCCGGTCGATCATCCGCCAGGGGCGGACGCGGGTGTGATCCTGGGTGCTCATGCGCGGCGGAACATAAGGCCTAAAGGCCGGCGGCTAAAGGGGTGCGGCGTTCGAACATCCGCACCTGCGTACGCTGGACGCGCGATCAGGCTATCGCACCATGGGCTCTCAGCAACTGCACGATGTCGGCGTGACCATGCCGGCCGGCTTCGGACAGCGGCGAGCGCTGGAAGGGCCGCCTGCCCTGCTCTTCGACCATGACCGCGAGGTTGGGGTCGGCGCCGTGGGCCAGCAGTTCCTCCACCACCTCCAGCTTGCCCGCCGAGGCCGCGTTGATCAGGGCTGTTTCGTCCAGCGGCACGACCTTGTTCACGTCGGCGCCTTTGCCGATGAGATACCGGACGGTCTCCAGGCGCCCCTGCCGCGACGATGCGATCAGAGGGTTCGCATCACCCGGCGCCGACTGGTCGATGGCCGCGCCGCTTTCGACCAGCAGGCGCACCATCGCCAGATCACCCGCGCGCGCCGCAACGATGAGGGGCGTGCCCTCCCCGCGTTCGACGAGATTCAGATTGGCTCCCCCCTGGATGACGGCTCGCGCTTGAGCGAGGTCGCCCCGCGAGACGGCGCGAAGCAGGGACGTCTTGGGTCCGATGAGATGGCGCGGCGCGATGACCGTGCGCGCGGGTTGAGCGGCCCAGGCCGCATAGCCGCCACAGGACGCCACCAGCGCCACCACGACCAGACCCATCCGGCGGCGGCGTGTGGAAGGCTGAACGCGTGTCAGCGAGGCGACGCGGGCTTTCAGAAGGGAGGCGTCGCGCGTCGGCCAGGAACAGGTCCCCACCAGCCAGCCGGTACCGAACTGAGCCTTGAGCAGAGCCTCGGCGTACCGGCGGCGGTCCGAAGGCGCCCGGCCGAGCACCACCGCGTCGCAGGCCAGTTCCTGGTCCATCCGGAAACGGGCCTCAGACCAATGCACCAGCGGATTGAACCAGAAGGCGCTGCGCACCAGCAGCGCCATGAGGTTCGCCAGGGGATCGCCCCGGTGCAGATGCACCTGCTCATGCGCCAGGACGAGGCGCCGTTCGTCGGGCGCGTAGAGCTCAGCGAAGTTGGCAGGCACCACGATGCGGGGTCGCAGGAAGCCAATCATCGCAGGGCCGATGTCGGGGTGCGCCGCCCGGTGAACCGCCACCCCCTCGCTCTCGCACGGGGTCAGAGCGCCGAGGGCGGCCTCGAAGGCGCGCTGCCGACGGAAGGCGGTCGCCAGCGAAACGACGACGCCGATGCCCCAGACGAAACCGAGTGGAAGCGCAAGATCGGCCGGCGACGGCGACCAAGCTGGTGTGGCCGCCGCCACGGCTTTCGATCCAGCCATGTCGGTCACCGTGCTGATTGCGACGAGTGCGGGGTGAGGAATACCCGCCTCGGCGACCCGGACGGGGCCGGGCAGCAGCGCCACGGTGAGCAGCAAGGGCGCCATGAGCCACAGCGCGTATGCGCCCTGGGCTCCTAGCCATCGGGTCGCAGGGCCACGCAGCGCCAGGATGATCAGCAGACCGGCCGATACAGCCGCCGTCGCCTTGAACAGGAGCACAACCAAATCACTGGCCATCGTCGATCTCCGCCAGAAGACGCTTCAGTTCAGCGATGTCCTCGGGCGAGAGCTTCTCTCGGGCCGAGAAGTGGCTGACCAACGGCGCGACCCGACCGCCGAACATCCGATCGATAAACTCGCGGCTCTCGGACTCGACATAGGCCTCGCGCGCCAGCAGCGGGCGATAGAGGTAGCGGCGCCCTTCCCGTTCGGTGTCGACGGCCTTCTTCCCGACCAGGCGGGCGAGGAGCGTCTTCACCGTGGTTTCCGACCAGCCCCGCCCCGGCGCGACCCTGGCGAAGATGTCCTCCGCCGTCGTCGGATGGTTGGCCCACAGGGCCTCCATGATCAGGCTTTCGGCTCCGCTTATCCGCATGGGGCTACCCTCCGACCGTCAGACTGTTCAGGCAAGGAAAAGCTCGGCGATGGGCGCCAGCGCCACGACGGGATCGCCTGGGGCGCCGCTGAGATTGCTCGTCATCGACAGCGCCACGCCGTGATCCGGATACAGCACCAGGCCGGATCGCCCGCCTTCGATCGATCCGGCGTGATGGTAGCGGCGCCGCCCCCGCGCATCGGTGTCCACGCGCCAACCAAAGGCGACGCTGAAGGGGGCCTTGGTGGCCGCCGGCCCGACGATGGGCGTGAACAGGAGGTCGCGGGAGCGAGGGCTCAGATAGCCTGGGCCGAGGAGCGCGGCGCCAAAGCGCGCGACATCGCCGGCCGTGCAGATCATGCCGCCGCCGGGCTGCTTGTAGGCGGTGTTCACGGCAGGCGCGTGGATGATCTTGCCGTTCAGCCCCTGAACGCGATCGCGCATAGCCTCCATCGGCACATAGGGGCGAACCCGGCCCGGCCGGAGGTTGAAGGCGTCGTCGACCTCGAGGCTGGTGAGGCCCAGGGGCGCGGCCAGCTCGGTGCGGACGAGCTCGGCGAACGGGCGGTTGGTCACGCTCTCGAGCACAGCCCCGACCAGCGAGTAGCCGAAGGTCGAATAGTAGTAGCTCTCGCCGGGCGCTTGCCGCAGCGGATCGGCGTCGAACACCGCCAGCATCTCCGCCGTGGTGTTGTAGACGCGAGAGTCGATCGGCCCGCCGGGTGCGGCGACATCGAAGTCGCGAGGGATGTAGTGGCGGACGCCGGCCGTGTGGCTGAGAAGCTGCGCCAGGGTGAGCGGCCGCAGGGCGGCCGGCAGATCGGGTCGATAGGTCGAGATCGGCGCCTGGAAATCGATCCGGTGCTTCTCGGCCAGCCGCACGGCCAGGGTCGAGGTGAAAATCTTGGAGACGCTGCCCAGGCGGAAGCGGTTGGTCGCGGCGGCGGGCGCGCCGAGTTCGAGCTCCGATGCGCCAAGCGTCGCGCTCCAGAGCACCCGACCATCCCGCGCCGCGGCCGCCCCCAGGGCGGGGATGTCGAACTGGGCCCGAATCCCCGCAAGCGCGGCGGTCGCCTGCTCCGGCGCCGTGGCGGCGGAGACCGGCGACGCGGCGCCCAGGGCCAAGCCCGCGCCCACCAAGGCTCGGCGTGAAAACGTGATCGAAGTCGTCATCGGATATCGCCCGCTCAACCGTCTACGTTTGTAGTCACCTATTGACTACACGTGTAGACGGTAACGTCAACAGTCACGGTGAAGCCTGTTGAAAGCGTGGGTTTGAAACGCTTGGGCGACGAACGCCCACGGCCGCTAGGGGATCAGCCCGCGATCTTGCTGAGCGGGGTCACCGTCGCCGGCAGGTGGCCGGTCAGGACGCCGTTGACGTAGACCTCAACCACCTGCGGGTCGGAGACGTCGAGCTGGACGCCCGGCACGGCCGGGACGCGATAGGCCTCACCCATGGCCAGCTGGCGGGCGAAGTAGACCGAGCCGTCGGCGCCGCGCACGACGAGGCCGGCGCCCTTGCGCGCCTGCAGCACCACGGCTGAGGCGTTCTGGGTCGAGCCCCAGATCTGGCCTTCGGCCTTGAACGGCGCGCCGATGTTGACCGGCGGGACGATGCCGATGGCGGCCGCCTCGGCGGCGCGCACCTTGGCGGCGGCTGACGCGGCGTCGGCGGAGCCGCCGGCGGCGACGGCGTCGGCCAGGCCTGGCGTGATGTAGGGGGTCGGGGTCGTCGACTCGACCGGAGCCGGCAGCGGCGCGCCGAGCGAGACCTGTCCCGGCGGCGTGGCGCTGGCGGCCACCGACTGCGGGGTTTCAGCGATCTCGGCGTTGTGGGCCGGGGCCTTGGCGGTGATGGCCCGCTGGGCGACGTTCCAAGATACGATCGCGGCGATGATCAGCACCCCGCCGGCGATGATCACCCCCATCCGGGGATCCTTCTCGGGCCGCACACCGATCGGCGCCCGCAGCTTGTCGTCGGACTCAGGCTCGTCGGTGCGGAAACGCTTCACGGCCGCATCGGCGTCGAGACCCATCGCCTCGGCGTAGGCGCGGATGTAGCCGATGGTGAACGGACGCGAGGGCAGGTCCTCGAGGCGCATGTCCTCCAGGGCCAGCAGGTAGGCCGGACGCACCCGCGTGACGTCGGCCACCTTGGCGATGCTGAAGCCCTTGTGCTCGCGGATCGCCTTCAGCGCCGCGCCGATATCAGTTCCATAGTCAAGGCTGGGCATGGGACGCATGGAAGGCTGCTCGTCACGCAACGAGCCGTCGGCGTTCAACGCTGTAACCCCGCCCATATCGAGCGCCATGGCTACCTGTCCCCGACCTTACTTCCGCCACACACCACCAGCGGAAACGCCCCGACATGGAGCGCAAAACATGAATCGCATCATTAGATTAACAAACTAAGGCCACGATTCCAATGCGCTATTCGGCCGCTCCAGTATAGCCAAGTCTATAACGACTAGGGCGAAACTTAGGCGGCGACGTAGAGTTTTCTGGCCAAGGTTTCGATTTCGCCGCGAACGGAACCGGCGGCGCCCTTGAGCAACGCCTCGACGCCGCGGCGAGCGGCTTCGCGATCGCAGGATAGCACCATCTGCTTCACGGGGCCGACGCCGGCGGGCGGCATCGACAGGGCCTCGAAGCCCAGGGCGACCAGGGTGAAGGCCTCCAGCGGGCGGCCCGCCATCTCACCGCAGACCGAGACGGGAGTGCCGGTATCGGCGCAGGCCTGCTGGATTTGCTTGAGAGCGCGGAGGGCAGGCGGCGACAGCGGATCGTAGCGATCGGCCACGCGCGGGTTCCCCCGGTCGGCGGCGAACAGGTACTGCATCAGGTCGTTGGTGCCGACCGAGACGAAGTCGGTCATCGGCAGCAGGGCGTCGAGGTGCCAGAGCAGCGCCGGCGCCTCGACCATGGCCCCGACGTCGAGGCGCGACGGCGCGACCCGGCCGCGACGCTGGGCCCACGAGACCTCCTGGTCGACCAGGGCGCGGGCGGCGCGGAACTCGTCGACGCTGGAGACCAGCGGGAACATGATCCTCAGGGCGCGGCCCTTGGCGGCCCACAGCAGGGCGCGGATCTGCAGGCGCAGCAGCGCCGGCCGGTCCAGGCCCATGCGCACGGCGCGCCAACCCAGCGCCGGGTTTTCCTCGCGCTCGGCCTCCATGTAGGGAAGCAACTTGTCGCCCCCGAGGTCGAGAGTGCGGAAGGTCACCGGCATGGCGCCGGCTGCGTCGAGTACGCGGCCGTAGAGCTCGGTCTGAGCTTCAAGGCGCGGCATCTGCTCGGCGACCATGAACTGGAATTCGGTGCGGAACAGGCCGATGCCCTCGGCCCCCGCCTCGCGCAGCATTTCCAGATCGACGGCGAGGCCGGCGTTCATCAGCAGGGTGATCTTCGCCCCGTCGCGGGTGAAGGCCGGGGTGTCGCGCAGGCGGGCGAACTCGGCCTTGCGCTGAGCCCGGACTTCCATCCGCGAGGCGATGGCGGTGACCACGTCGGCGCGCGGTCGCAGATAGGCCTCAGCGCTTTCGCCGTCGACGACGACGCTGTCGCCCTCGTTGACCCGGTCGCGCAGGCCGGAGAGGCGACCGACGCAGGGGATGTCGAGCGCGCGGGCGACGATGGCCGCGTGGCTGGCGGGCGAGCCCTCTTCCAGCAGCAGGCCGCGCAGCTTGGTGCGATCGTATTCGAGCAGGTCGGCCGGCCCGAGGTTCCGGGCGATCAGGATGGCGTTCTCGGGCAGCACGCGGGCCACGGCGCCGTCACCGGAGAGGTGGCGCAGCAGGCGGTCGTTGAGGTCTTCCAGATCGTGTAGCCGTTCGCGCAGATAGGGATCGCGCGCCTGACCCAGCCGGGCGCGGTGCTCGGAGCGCACGCGTTCGACGGCGGCCTCAGCGGTCAGGCCCGAGCGCACCGCTTCCTCGAGGCCGCGGTTCCACCCGCGGTCGTGGGCGAACAGGCGATAGGTTTCGAGCACCTCATAGGGCGCCCCGACCAGACCCTGGCCGCCATCCAGCATGCCGTCGATCTGGGCCTGCAGGGCCGCGATGGCCGTCTTCAGGCGCGCGTCCTCCGCCAAGGCGTCGTCGGAGAACATCTCGTCCGGGGCGACCGGCGCCTCGTGCAGCACCGCCACACCGTAGGCCAGGCCGTCGGCGAAGCGCGCACCCTTCAGCCGCTCGGGGCGGTGGGGCGCGATCTCGATGTCCTTCAGTTCGCCCGCGCCGATCAGGCCGCCGGCGCCGACCAGCTCGGACAGCACCATGGCGATGATCTGGAGATCCTCGACCTCCTCGTCCTCATAGGCCCGTTCGGTGCGGTTCTGGACGACCAGGACGCCGATGGCCCGGCCGCCGCGCAGCAGCGGCACCCCGAGGAAGGCGTGATAGGGGTCTTCCCCGGTTTCCGGACGGTAGGCGAAGGCCGGGTGCGCCGGCGCGTCGGAGAGGTTCAGCGGCCGGCCGAGACGCATGATCTCGCCCACCAGGCCCTCGCCTGGCTTCATCCGCGTGACGTGAACGGCCTTGGCGTCGAGACCCTCGGTGGCGAACAGCTCCATGTCGCCCGAGGCGCGGCGCAGGTAGATCGAGCACACCTCGGCCACCATCGAGGCGGCGATGATGCGGACCACCATGTCGAGCTTGGCCTGGGCCGGCTGCTGGCTGGCCATGGCTTCGCGGATCTGCCGCAGCAGACTGCGCGAACCGCGAATGGCGACGCCGGCGACCATCGGACGAACTCCTCTCCCTGAGGCCGCTATAGCAGGTTTCTCGACGGCCGCATGACTGGGCCGTCATAGAAACGAATACTTACGCTTATGGCCTCGGCGGCGACGCGGGCACGACCGGCGTAGTGGTGGTTTCAGGGGCGCCGATGCCCGAGGCCGCCATCCGTTCCTTGATCAAGGCGTTGATCTTGGCCACCTCGTCCGGTGTCGGAATGCGTCGCCCGCCGATGGCGCCGCTGAGTTGAAGGCGCTGACCGCCCGGCGCGGTGGGGTCCGGCACGGCGACCACGCTGACCATGCCCTCGACGCCGGCCATACGCTCCGGCTGGGGTGTGGCGGAGGCGGCCCGCACCTCACCGAGGCCGGAGCCCTGGATCCGCTCGTCGACGCCGTTGAGGACTTCCGCCGAGACACTGGTTTCGCCCCCGGCATAGCGGCCGGTGAAGGCGCCCGGCTCCCCGGCCGGACCGGTCCAACGATAGAAGATATGCGCGCCGATCTGAGTGAGCTTGATCAGGGTCGGCGCCCAGTACGGCAGCACATAGTCGGCGTGATAGTGGGTGGCGGCGCCGACATCCTTGGCGACATAGCCGGCCAGCGCCTGGCGGGCGACATCCTCGGCCTGGGCCCACAGCATCAGGTTCAGGGGGCGGCCTAGAGACCCGTCGCAGGTAAAGCTGAACTGGCAGCCGCTGGCGCGCGCGGCGCCCTCGAACACCACGCCGCAGACGGACTTCGGGTATCCGGGGTGACGCAAGCGGTTCAGCACCGTCTGGGCGACGGCGCGGCGCCCCTCCAGCGGCTCGGTCGCCGCCTCGAAATAGACGGCCTGGGTCAGGCAGTGCACGGCCCGGTCCCGCTCGGCCCCCTGGGCCGGCAACACGAACGGGGCCGCAGGACGTATGGCGTCGAAATTGAATGGGTTGAGGGCGTTGATCCGCCGGGCGTCCTCGTCGGTCAGCACCGGCGCGCCTAGGGTTGGAACGGTCTTGATGTCGAGGCTGGCCCAGCCGAGCGCCCGGCCCCAGTCGTCGCCGAAGTTGAGGCCCGGATCGTGGCGACGGGCGAGCGCCAGCATGGCGCGGTCCATGTCCGCGGTCAGTCGCGCCAGGGCGCGTTCAGAGAAGTCACCAGTCGTGGCGGCGACGCCTTCGACGCGGCCGGACTCTCGCGGCACGTAGTAGGTGGCGCAGGCGGCGAGCAGCGTCGCGACGGCGACCAGACAGAGAGCCAGGCCGCGCCGCATGGTCAGGGGGCGACGTCGGTCGGCGCGGCGGCGGGCCGACGCAGATAGGGGGCCAGCCGGTTCTGCAGCGGCTGGTCGACGTAGACGTGGAAGGCCCAGCCGAAGGCGATGGTCAGGGGGAACGACGCCACCCACATCGCCCATTGCTGCTCCAGCGGCACCTTCACGTGGAAGATCAGGTTGTGCACCAACATCCAGTAGATCGCCCCGAACAGGATGTGGGTGACGAACAGGGCGAAGGAGATCTTGGCCCCCTGCTCGGCCAGGCGTGAACTGTGCTTCACCGGCAGCCGCCCGCCGCCGAGGATCACCGCCACCAGGGCCAGGGTGGCCAGCATGTCGTGGCGCGGCAGGCCCAGCAGCACGACGAACACCACCATGCCGCCCCAGAACAGCAGGCGGGCGAACACCTCCGATGGCCAGCCCAGCTCGACGGCGCGCGCAAGGCAGACGCCCAGGCTGAACAGCGGGATGGCCCGGATCAGGCCGACCTGGAACGCCAGGTCATAGATCGGATGATCGAACCAGGCGCGGGCCAGGACGTCGAACCCGGCCAGCAGCCCCAGACCGAGCACCGGCGGGATGATGGCGAACTTGATCCAGTTGAGCGCGCGCCAAAGCCAGGGAAATCCGGCGTAGCAGACGATGAGCGCCGACAGCGACCATGTCGGCAGGTTCCAGCCGTCGCCCCCGGGCAGGCCCCAGGCGTGCACCAACGCGGCCTGCATGGCCAAGGCCTTCCACTGGAACTGCGGCGGGTTGTACGGCCTGCCGAACAGCACCGTCATCACCAGCACGAAGATCACGAAGCCGGCCAGCACCGCCAAGTGACCCGGCCAGATGCGCGCCGCGCGCCGCAGCCAGAACAGGCCCGGCCCGACCCGGCCGGAGATGATCGCCGGTCCATAGGCGCGGCCCAGCACATAGCCGGAGAGCATCAGGAAGAAATCGGTGGCCAGGTAGCCACGCGCGAAGGCGTCGTTCATCCACCACAGCTTCAGCGGCCCTTCCGCCCCGAAGTGGAAGAGCACGATCAGCATCGAGGCGAGGAACCTCAGCAGGTCGAGCGCCCCCCCGCGCCCCGGGGCCGAGGCTGGCCCAAACCAGGATGCGGCCGGGCGACGCGGAGCGGTCGTCGGGTCAGGCATTAAGGGTGGTCGTACACGAATGCCCGCCGCGCGCCAGCTTGATATATAGCAGAAACACCCTATCTGTAACTGTACTAGTGTCAGAAAGGCCGCTCATGTCCGCCTCACCTACGCCGGTGCTGTTCCTCGGCCACGGCTCACCGATGAACGCGATCGAAGACAACGCCTGGCGTCGCGCCTGGCGCGCGGCGGCGCTCGATCTGCCGCGTCCCAAGGCGGTGCTCTGCGTCTCGGCCCACTGGGAGACGCTCGGCCTGGCGGTGACCGCCTCGCCCGCTCCAGCGACCATCCACGATTTCGGCGGCTTTCCGCAGGCGCTGTTCGACGTGCAGTACCGGGCGCCGGGTGATCCGGCCCTGGCGGCGCGCGTCGCCGAACTGCTGGCGCCGGAGCCTGTCGCCCTGCATCCGACTCGCGGCCTCGATCATGGCGCGTGGAGCGTGCTGATGCCGATGTACCCCGACGCCGACGTCCCGGTGGTGCAGCTCAGTCTCGACCGGCGCCGCACGCCGCGGGAGCACTACGATCTCGCCAAGCGGCTCGCGCCCCTGCGCGACGAGGGCGTCCTGATCGTCGCCAGCGGCGACATCGTCCACAATCTACGCGCCGCAGACTTCCGTCGCCCGGAAGCGCCGCCTTGGGCTGATCGGTTCAACGAAGCCGCGAAAGACCTGATCGCGCGCGGAGAGCATCAGCCGCTGATCGACTACCAGACGCTGGGCGACGACGCCCTGTGGTCGATCAACAGCGCCGAGCACTACCTGCCGCTGCTTTACGCCCTGGCGCTGCAGCGGCCGGAAGAGGCGACCTCGTTCTTCAACGACGATGTCTTCGCGGCCATCTCGATGACCAGCGTGCGGATCGGCTGAGCCTTAGGAGGCGGCGGCGGTCTTCGCCGTCGCCACCGTAGAGC
>JAFKGN010000111.1:0-3097 GCA_017307205.1 Caulobacterales bacterium | reverse complement strand
GGGTCACCGACTGAGCCATCGCCGCGAGCGCCGTGGCCGACACGTCGCCGGCGCTGGCGACCATCATATCCATCGAATCCGACGGCGTCGGGGTGCGATCGAAGGCGTCCGGCGCGCCGGCGCGACCGCCGAAGCGGTAGAACACATGCAGGCCGACCTGTGCGACGCGCAGCAGGTGCGGCCCCCACCGAGGCGCGACCGCGGTGGTGTGGAAGTGGGTGGCGTTGCCGACGTCGGCCATCACCGCGCCCGCCAGGGCGCGGCTGGCGATGCGCTGGGCGCGCGACCAGGCCAGGCGCTCATGCGCCCCGTTCAGCGATCCATCGCAGGCGAAGCTGAACTGGCAGCCGCGACCGTTGGCGCGCTGGAACACCACGGCGCAGACCGACTTCGGGAAGGCCGGGTGACGCACACGGTTCAAAACCACCTGGGCGACGGCCGCCTGGCCGCTGGGGCCTTCGCCGCGCGCTTCGTAGTAGACCGCCTGGGTCAGGCATTCGAGTTCACGCGGACCTTCCAGGGCGCCGGCGGCGCGGAACGGCGCGGCGGCCGGGTTGTAAACCCCGCCGAAGGTGGTGCGGAGCAGGAATCGGGCGTTGGCGGGACCACTGCGCTGCAGACGATCGTCGAGGGTGGCGATCTGGCGGCCCTGCTCGAGGTCGGCGGCGGGAAGAGAGGGATCGCGGCGGCGCATCACCGCCAGGGCGCCCGTGTCGGCGCCCGGGGCGCTGATCAGGGCGACGTCGGAATAGGCTCCGCCCGCGGCGTCGGCGACGCGCGTGACGGTCTTATGGCGGGCGGCGGCGTTGGCCAGCCCACCGGCCAGATAGCATCCACCCAGAACCAGCCCGACGGCGGCTCCGGCCAATGCTGCGCTGAACAGCGCGCGTGCATCAGCACGCGTCTGCAGGTTGGTAATCAAAGAACTCGTGTCCTGTGCGGCGAGGGTCCAATGCGCCCTCTGTACGTCTCGCTTTTCCAGGTCCCGGGTCCCGCCGGACTGCCTGGAGAGCGGAGGAACCGACCGGTTCACGATATGGCCGAGGTCCCACTAGTGAGGCGCTTATGGCCCAGAACGATACGAGTCGCAAGCCAATGCTGCGCCGCAGCATGATTCAACTGTGGATGAAAGGTTAAGCTGAGGGTCTGGAACCTGCCCGCAAACGCCGCCGTTAAGCCTCCCGATCGGCCGTTTCGGCCAAGGGAGATTTCGTGATGACCGTTCTTCGTTTCGCGGCTGTCGCCGCTGTCGCCACCACTCTCGCCGCCTCGCTGGCCGCCTGCGGCCACAGCGGTGAACAACGCGCCGCCACGGGCGCCATCGCCGGCGCGGCCGTCGCCGGCCCGGTGGGCGCCGCGGTCGGCGGGGCCGCCGGGGCCGTGGCCAACAAGGTCGACCAGGCGAACTAGCGCCGAGCGGCGGCGGAACCTAGGGCCAAGCTTTGCCGTTTGACCTCCGATCGGCCATTCCAGGTCGTCGGAGAAGATACCTATGAGCCTCGCCCGTTTCACCGCTATCGCCGCCCTGACCACTGCGATTGCCGGTCCGCTGGCCGCCTGCGGTCACAACGTGGAGCAACGGGCCGCCACCGGCGCGATCGCCGGGGCGGTGGTCGCCGGTCCGGTCGGCGCCGCGGTCGGTGGAGCCGCCGGCGTGGTGGTCGACAAGGTCGCCCGATAGCGACCCGTCAGCCTTCCAGGGTCGCCGGCTCGATGCTGTAGCTGCGCGAGCAGTACTCGCAAGTCACCTTAATCGAACCATCCGGCTCGACCATGTCGGCCCGCTCGGCGGGCGAGAACGAGCGAAGCAGATCCTCGATCCGCTCCGGCGAGCACTTGCAGAAGGCGCGGACGGGCTTCGGTTCGAACATCCGCGCGCCGTCCTCGTGGAACAGGCGATAGAGCAGCACCGGCGTCGTCACCGTCGGGTCGATCAGCTCGTCCTCGCCGGTGGTCTCGAACAGCGCCTGAGCGCGGGTCCAGTCGTCGTCGGTCGAGCCGCGCGCGTCGTCGCCCGCGATGTACTGCAGAAGGATGCCGCCGGCCCGCCAGTTGGCGCCCTCGCCGGTGTCGACCTGACCGATGGCCAGACGGATGCGGGTCGGGGTCTGTTCCGAGCGCGTGAAATACTGCTCGGCGCACAGGGCCAGGGTCTCGCCCTCGATGGGGGTCACGCCCTGATAGCGCTCCATCCCTTCGCCGGGATCGACGGTCATGATGAACACGCCCTCGCCCAGCAGGTCGCGCGCGCCAGGGCGCGAGAAGCCGACGCCGACAGCGTCGCCCATCGCCTTGATGCGTTCCGGGTCGAAGCGGCAGTAGCCGCGCAGGGCGCCAGTGGCGTCGTAGTCGGCGACGACGTAGCTCACTGGCCCATTGCCCTGGGCCTGGACGATCATCCGACCATCGGATTTCAGGGCCGAGCCGACGAGGGCCGCGAGCGCGCAGGCCTCGCCGAGCAGGTTGGCGACGGCGTCCGGATACTCATGCGCGGCCAGAACCTGGTCGATCGACGACGACAGGCGCGCGATGCGGCCGCGCACCGGCATGTCCTCGATCTGGAAGGCGGCGACGAGGTCGTCGGCCGGCGGTGTGGAGGTATGGCTGTCGGTCATGGTGCGGTCAGATAGGGCGGCTGGGCGAAATTGCGAGTGCGGCGATGTGGCCGGTCTCTCGGCGCTCAGGCGAACCCGAGCTCGGTGAGAACATCGATGAGCGGGCGTGGCGGCGGCAGCGGCGTGAGCGCGCCCGCCGCCTTCAACGCCTCGAACCCCTCCACGAACTGCTCAGGGTCGTTGAAAGGCAGATCGTAGAACTTGGTCAGGTTGTAGTTCCACCAACCCGAGGCCAGCAGGCGCGCCGCCACATCCTGGCCCGAGACGGGAACGGTGAGGCCGTTCTTGTCGAGGATCGAGATGACACCGGCAGCGTTGGCGTCGTTCGCCGACCAGACCGCGTCGACCTTGCCGCCGAGCGAGGTCAGCGCCTGCTCGAAGTTGGTCGCCGAGATGTCGGTGTCCCAGACGCCGGTGGGCTCCGCGGCCGGCTTGATGCCCGCGGCCTCCATGACCTTGACGGCGCCGTCGTGGAACATCTT
>JAFKGN010000110.1:8956-22260 GCA_017307205.1 Caulobacterales bacterium | reverse complement strand
GCTGTCGCAGTCGGCCGGCGCCGCCCAACCCATCCAGAACTGGCCCAGCTGCGCCTTGGTGACGGTCCGGGCGGCCGCCCAGATTCCGCGGCCGCGACTCACAGCTTGTCCGCCCCGCACATTGATCGGCTGCGGGCTCGCCTTCTCGGCGGCGGTCAGGGCGTCCTGATAGGCGATCAGGCTCGCCTTCGCGGCGTCGCGCTGCTCGGGATAGACCTTGGTGATGTTCTCCTCGGTCGAGGGCGTCGGGAAGGCGCGCTCGATGCGGGTCACTTCCGGCATGGCGGTGTCGTAGAGGTCGACGTAGCCGGACACCGCGCCATAGCACCAGGCCACATAGCCGTAGTCGTCGGTCGGGGCGGAGGCGGCCGATTGGCCCAGCACGGGCGCAGGCGGCGCTGGCGGCTCGACGGGCTCAGGCGGCGGGGCCGGCCGGGGCTGCCGCGCGGCTTCAGGCGAGGTCGCCACCGGGCCGTCCTGCGCGACGGCGGGCAGGGTGGCGGAAGCGGCGACGCCGAGTGCGGCCAGGGCGACGAGTAGGGTGCGAGGCATCCAAAGTCCTTCAAACATCAGGCGAGACCGGCGCCCCGAAACCTCCGCCCCCCGGGGTTTCGATCTCGATGGCCTCGCCGGCTGCTACAGATACGGAAAAGCAGCCCGGAAGTTCCTCTATAGACCCATCGAGGCGGATCAAGCGTTGCCGCCCGGCCACAGCCGGGCCGCCGCCTGCGATCCCTTGCGGCGCATGGGTCCGCCGGGTCGACAGCAGGGCGGCCTCCAGCGGCGCCAGGAAGCGGATGCGACGCCGCGCGCCGTCGCCGCCGCGGTGCAGACCCACGCCGCCCGAGCCGGCCCGCACACCGAAGTGCTCCATCCGCACCGGGAAGCGCCGCTCCAGGATCTCCGGATCGGTCAGGCGCGAGTTGGTCATGTGGGTGTGGATGGCGCTCGCTCCGTCCCGCCCGGCCGTCGCTCCGGCCCCGCCGCACAGGGTCTCGTAGTACTGCCGCCGCTCGTCGCCGAAGGTGAAGTTGTTCATCGAGCCCTGGCTGTTGGCCATCACCCCGAGGGCCGCATAGAGCGCGTCGACCACATGCTGGCTGGTCTCCACATTGCCGGCCACCACCGCCGCTGGCGGTCGCGGGGCCAACAGCGAGCCGTCGCGCACCCGGATGTCCAGCGGCGCCAGGCAGCCGGCGTTCAGCGGGATGTCGTCATCCACCAGGGTGCGGAACACATAGAGCGCCGCCGCGTCGACGATGGCCGACGGCGCATTGAAGTTCGACGCCAGCGCGTCGCCCGAGGCGGTGAAGTCGAGCACCGCGGTCCCCGCCGCCGCGTCGACCGTCACCTCGACGGCGATCTCGCCGCCGCCGTCCATCGGAACCGACGCCTTGCCGTTCTTCAGGCGGCCGACCGCCCGCTGCACCGACTGCTCGGCGTTCTTCTGCACGAAGCCCATGTAGCGGGCGACCGCCTCGCCGCCCCAGGCCGCGATCATCCGCGCCACCGCGTCGCCGCCGGCCTGACAGGCGGCGATCTGCGCCTTCAGGTCGCCGACGTTCTGGTCGGGATTGCGCGCCGGCCAACGCCCGGACGCCAGGGCCGCCCGCACCTCGGCCTCGAGGAACATGTGGTCCCGCAGGATCGGCAGGGCGTCCAGCAGCACGCCCTCTTCGTCCAGCGTCTTCGAGAACGGCGGCATCGAGCCCGGCTGCACCCCGCCGACGTCGGCATGGTGGCCCCGGTCGGCCGCTCCGCCCCGGCCTCGACGAAGATCGGCATCACCACCGTGATGTCCGGCAGGTGCGTGCCGCCCGCGTAGGGATTGTTCAGGGCGAAGGCGTCGCCGGGCCTGAGGTTCGCATGCCGGTCGCGCACCGCCCGCACGCTGGCGCCCATGCTGCCCAGGTGCACCGGCATGTGCGGCGCGTTGGCCACCAGCCCACCGTCGGCGTCGAACAGGGCGCAGGAGAAGTCGAGCCGCTCCTTGATGTTCACCGACTGCGCCGTCCGCTCCAGCGCCGCCCCCATGGCTTCCGCCACCCCCATGAAGCGCCGGTTGAACAGCTCCAGGGTGACGGGGTCCGGCTTGCTGGCGTTGAGGGCCTGCGCCGTCACAGCGGCCGTCCGCACGAGGCGGACGAGTTGGTCCGCCTCGACCGCGGCGGTCCAGCCCGCCAGCACCGCGATCTGGGTATCGCCACGCACGATGAGGGCGGGGCCTTCGACGGGGGCCGCGACCCTATCAATCTCCACAACAAACGGTTCATCCCGACGAAAGTCGGGACTCAGGCTTTTTCTGCCGGCCGCGACGCCCTTCGATAAAACACCTGGGTCCCGACTTTCGTCGGGATGAACCAGCGTGAGTTCCGAAACCTCCGCCTCCACACTCGCGACCAACACCGTCCGCCCCGGCTCCACGAAGCCGAACAGCCGTTGGTGCGCCGCCTCGAAGTCCGCCTTCGCCGCAGCCAAGTCGCCCAGGCCCACCGGCAGCGCCGCGTCCGAACCCTCGTACCGCAGCCGCAAGCGCAGATGAGCCTCACCGGCTTCCGCGCCCTGAGCCGCCAGCCCGGCCCGAGCCTCATCGGCCAGTCGCTCCGCCAGATCCGCTGCCGCCGCCAGCCCGGCCGCGTCCAGCGCCCGCTCCAGCCCCGCGTGCCGCAGCACTCGCGCCCGCGCCTGGCCGATCCCCCAGGCCGACAGCAGCGACGCATAGCGCGGGCTCAGCATTTCCGAGACGCCCAGCGCCTCGGCCACGTCGCAGGCCACCTGGCCGGCCGCCCCGCCGAACGCCACCAGCGCGTGGTCGCGCGGATCGAACCCGCGCTCGGTGGAGATCCGCCGCACCGCCTGGGCCATCTGCTCCACCGCCACGGCCAGGAACCCCTCTGCCGCCGCCTCCGCGCTGTCCGCTCCCATAGCGGCCGCGAGTTCGGAGAGCCGCGCCCGCGCCGCCGCCACATCCAGAGGCGCATCGCCCTTCGGCCCGAAGATCGACGGGAAGTGCGCCGGATCCAGCCTGCCGAGCACCAGGTTGGCGTCGGTCACCGTAGCGGGGCCGCCGCGCCCATAGGCCGCCGGTCCCGGATCGGCCCCGGCGCTGGCCGGACCCACGCGGGCGCGGAAGCCGTCGAACGCCAGGATCGAGCCGCCGCCTGAGGCCACCGTCTCCACGTCCAGCATCGGGCTGCGCAGCTTGGCGCCCGCCACCTGCGCCTGGTCCCGTCGCTCCAAGGTCCCGGCGTAGCGGCAGACATCGGTCGAGGTGCCGCCCATGTCGAAGCCCAGCGCCGCCTTGGCGCCCGCCGCTTCCGTGGTCCGCGCCACGCCCACCACCCCGCCGGCCGGGCCGGAGAGCACCGCGTCGCGCCCCCGGAACGCATCGGCCCGCACCAGGCCGCCGGCCGAAGTCATGAACCACAGCGGCGCCCCGGATACAGCCCGCGCGACCTTGTCGACATAGGTCCGCAGCACCGGCGTCAGATAGGCGTCGGCCACCGCCGTCTCGGCGCGCGGGATGAACCGGGGCAGGGGCGAGGCCTCGTGGCTCAAGACCACGGTCTGGAAGCCCGCCGCCGTCGCCAGCCGCCCGGCGGCGATCTCATGAGCGGGATCGAGGTCGGAATGCAGGAAGGCGATGGCCACGCTCTCGAAGCCGTCTGCCACCGCCTGAGTCAGTTCGGCGGCCAGCGCGCGCTCGTCCAGCGCCGTCACCACCGCGGCGTCGGCGCCGAGCCGCTCCTCGGCCTCGATGGTCCGCGCCTGCAGCGGCGCCGGGCGCTCCGGCGACAGGGCGAAGAGGTCCGGTCTGGCCTGGTCGCCGATGGTCAGGGCGTCGGCGAACCCGCGCGTCACCACCAGCAGCGTTCGCGCACCCTTGCGCTCCAGCAGGGCGTTGGTGGCCACCGTGGTGCCCATCTTGATCGCCGCCACCCGTTCGGCGGGGAAGGGCGCGCCGGCCCCGGCGCCGAGCAACCGGCGCATGGCCTCGACCGCCGCGTCCTCATAGGTCGGCGAGGCGGACAGCAGCTTGCGGCTGTGCTCGACCCCGGCCGGGTCGCGGCCGATCACGTCGGTGAAAGTGCCGCCGCGATCGATCCAGAAGGTCCAGCCTTCTCCACCCGCAGGTGTTGCAGTTGTCATGATCGCGCCATGGTCCTAAGCTCAACCTCGTTCCCATGACCTTCTGGCGCAACATTGCAAGCCTCGCCGCGCGCGCGACTGACGCGGCGGAGTGCACCGAGTGTCCCCCGGGCTTGCCCGGGCGCGACCCTGCGTTCTCCACGGCGGTCACCGCCCTGGGCGCCAAGCTGGCCAAGGCCGACGGCCATGCGGACCACGACGAATTCGCCGCCTTCAGCCAGGTGTTCCAGCCGGATCACCGGTCGGAAGCCAATGTCCACCGCCTCTACGACCTGGCGCGGCAGACCACCCACGGCTTCGAAAGCTACGCCCGCCGGTTGGCCAAGCGCTATCGCACCTGCCCGCAGCTGCTGGAGGATGTGCTCGACGGCCTGTTCCACATCGCCAAGGCCGACGGCGCCGTCAGCCATGACGAGCTGACCTATCTCGAGCGGGTGGCCCACCTCTTCGGCCTGTCGCCGCTGTCGTTCCGCCGGCTGACCGCCACCCACCTCGGGGCCGGGCCGGACGATCCCTACGTCGTGCTCGGCGCCCTGCCGGATGCTTCGGACGAAGACCTGCGCGCCGCCTGGAAGCGCGCGCTTTCGGAGGCGCACCCCGACCGCGCCCGCGCCCGCGGCCTGCCCGACGAGTTCGTGGAAGTGGCTGAGGCCAAGGCCGCGTCGATCAACGCCGCCTTCGACACCGCCATGCGCGAGCGCCGCGAACTGGCCATCGGCACCGCCTAGACGCCCGATTAAGCGTCATTTTGGCGACGATCACGCGGAATTTCCGGGGTCAGGGATCGCCATCGGTTGACGCGCGCTTAACTGGCGCCCAACTTGAGGGTCGGCGTTTGGCATCATGCGCCAGGAACATTGCAGGATCGTGATGGCCCAAGGCTCTTCGTCCCGACAGTCCCCGTCTCAGCCGGCGTTCAAAGGCCTGGCGTGGATCGGCGGTCTCGTCGCCACCCTCGCGGCGGCGGCTATCGGTGCGGTTCTGGCGGTGTTCTTCGCGGCGACCGTCGTGGTCATCGCCCTGATGTCGAGCGCCCTGCTGGCGCTCGCGGGCCTGGCCATGCGCGCCCGCCGCACGGTGCGCGCCCGCGCCCCGTCCGATCCCAATCTGATCGAAGCCCGTAACGTCGGCGGCCACTCCTGGGTCGCCTACGGCTGGCACGACCGGGCCTAAGCCCTCGCGGCCGGATCAACTGGCCGCTTCCACCTTCGTACAATTGGCCACCGGCTGCAGGCCCTGGGCGTCGCCCGCGGTCAGCAGGCTCTCGTACCAGTCGGCGTTGTCGCCCTTGGTCCACCAGGTCAGCCGCCGCTCCGCTGTCGGTGCCGTGTCGCTCGTGTAGCGCGCGCCCGAGGCCGAGATGGCGATGGTCGTCACATAGGTCATGCCGTCGATGGTCAGGATCGCCTTGGCCGCCTTGGGGTCGGCGTTGTCATAGACCGCCTTCACCGCCTTGCCGTTGCTGCACCGGTAGTCGACCTCGGTGGTCGTCGGTCCGGCCGGCGCGGGCGCTTCGGCGGTCTTCGGAGCTTCGGCGGGCGCCGACGCTTCCTGCTTCTCGCCGCAGCCGGCCAGCGCCAGCCCGCTCGCGCCCAGCAGGGCTGCCGCCATCATCACCTTGCGCATGTCTGATCTCGCATCTTCCGAAGCTGAACAAACTCCGCCGTAAGCGGCCAGGTTCCGCTGCAGCGCCCAAAGGAAAACCCCCGGAGTCGCCTCCGGGGGTCCACCAACAGCGCGATCGGCTTGGAGCGATCAGCAGCCCTTGGTCTGATAGTTGGCCAGCAGCATGTTCATGCGCTGCTGTTGCGGGCTCACCGTGGCCGGCATGCCGGGCATGGCGGCGGCGTTGGCCGGCGCGGCGCCGGCCTGACTGGCCGAGGCCGCCATCTGGTTGGCCGCCGAGAACAGGCCGCGGCCGACCGGGCTGTTCAGCGCGCCGTTCATCATCGCGGCCTGACCGCCGAGCGCGGCGCCGAGGCCGAGCAGGCGGCCGGCGACGGCGCGGCCCTGGGCCTTCTTCTGCTCAGCGGCGGCGGCCTGCTGCTGGGCGGCCGCGTTCTGCTGCTGCTGCTGCATGATCACCGCGTTCAGCATGTTGGCTTCGCTGCTGATCTGCTCGCAGGTCATGGTCTTGTCGGTCGGTCGCAGCACCTGGAACACCTCGGCGCCGGCGGCGGGTGCGGCCGGAACAGCCGGGGCCTGCGCAAAGGCGGGGGCGGCGACGAGAGCGGCGAGGGCCGCGACAGTGGCGATACGCATGGACGTCTTCCTTCCTGGGTCTTCTTGACTTGGGTTCAGGCGCGGCCCGCCGATCTGGGCGGAGGGCTCGGGCGAATTTCTGGGGAAGCGCGGAGCATCCGGAGCAACGGCCGTCGATCCCGCGTCATTGGTCACGCAGGTCAGCTCTGCTTCGGTATGGATGACGGCCTCGGCCTTCATCGTCTCAAACCCCAAACCCCGTCAGTATCTTACTGGGATAACAGGGTTATGGAACGCACCAATTGCCGCATTTTGGCCTTTTTATCGCCGCTGCAGCACCCGGAAGGTGAATCCGTGGTCGTCATCACAACCAGCGGGGTATGTCCGCCGCTCGATCTCGGTCCATTCGGTCTCGTCGAAGGCCGGAAACAGCACATCGCCCTCGGGCGCGGCGTCCACCTCGGTCAGGTAGAGGCGGCGCGCTTTCGGCATCGCCATCTCGAATATCCGCGCCCCGCCGATCACGCAGACTTCCTCGGCTCCGTCGTCGGCGGCCTCCTCGCGCGCGATCTGCAGCGCTTCTGAGAAGTTGTCGGCCGGCACGGCGCCCTTGTCCTCGAACGAGCCGTCGCGGGTCAGCACGATGTTCATCCGGCCGGGCAGGGGCTTCCTCGGCAGGCTGTCCCAGGTCTTGCGGCCCATGATCACCGGCTTGCCGAAGGTGTGCTGCTTGAACAGCGCCAGGTCCGACTTCAGCCGCCACGGCAGACCGCCGTCACGCCCGATCACCCCGTTGCTGGCCCGGGCGACGACGATAGCGAGGGGGATCATCAAGCGATCCTAGACCGCCACATCCGCCTTGATGTGCGGGTGGTGCTGATAGCCCTCCAGCACGAAGTCGGAGAGCTCGTAGGCGAACAGGTCCCGGCGCGGCAGGATCTTCAGCTCGGGGAACGGGTAGGGCTGGCGGCTCAGCTGCTCGCGGGCCTGGTCCAGGTGGTTCAGATAGAGGTGCGCGTCGCCGAAGGTGTGCACGAACTCGCCCGGCTTCAGGCCGGTCACCTGCGCCAGCATCAGGGTCAGCAGGGCGTAGGAGGCGATGTTGAACGGCACGCCCAGGAACACGTCGGCGCTGCGCTGATAGAGCTGGCAGCTCAGCTTGCCGTCGGCCACGAAGAACTGGAACAGGCAGTGGCAGGGCGGCAGCGCCATGTCTTCGACATCGGCCGGATTCCAGGCGCTGACCACGTGGCGTCGGCTGTTCGGATTGACCTTCAGGTTCTCGACCAGCTGCGCGATCTGATCGATCTGCCGCCCGTCCGGCGCCGCCCACGAACGCCACTGCTTGCCGTAGACCGGCCCGAGGTCGCCGTTCTCGTCGGCCCACTCGTCCCAGATCGTGCAGCCGCGCTCCTGCAGCCATTTGACGTTGGTCGAGCCCTGCAGGAACCACAGCAGCTCCAGCGCGATGGCCTTCATCGGCAGGCGCTTGGTGGTCAGCATCGGGAAACCGCGCGACAGGTCGAAGCGGATCTGCCGGCCGAACACGCCCTTGGTGCCCACGCCCGTGCGGTCGCCGCGCTCGACGCCGTTCTCCAGAATATCGCGCAGCAGGGCGAGATACTGGTGCTCGGGATGCGTCGGATCGGCCGAGACGGTCGGTTCGAGCGCAACGATGTGCGGCGTGGGGGCGGACATGGGCTTTACCCTGCGAAGACGCTTCAGCGTCTACCGATTCGGTCGGCGAAGGGTTAGCGGCGGAAGGTCACTGTTCTGTGGACGAACGCGAAGCGTCCACAGCTAGTTGGTCACCAATCCTTCGTCATGCTGAGTAGCGCCGCCAGGCGCGTGTCGAAGCACGCAGGGCGGCGCGGCAGTGCGTCCTTCGACACGGCCGCTCACGCGGCCTACTCAGGATGACGAACAAGCAACTGAGGCCGTAGCCTCACCCCGCGAACCCGCCCTCGTCGAGGTAGGCCTGCTCCTCCTCGGTCGTCTCGCGGCCCAGCGCCGGATTGCGGTGCGGGAAACGGCCGAAGCGATCGATGATCTCCTTGTGGTCCACCGCCCACTTCAGGCTGTTCTCGTCGCCGGTGTCGTCCTTCAGCGCCTCGAACAAGGTCACGCTCAGCGCCTGGTCGGCCGGGTCCTCGGAGTGTTCGAACGGCAGGTAGAAGAACGGCCGCAGCTCCGGCTCCACCTGGGTGTCGAAATCCTCGGCGATGGCGGCGCGGGCCACGGCGCGGGCCATGCCGTCGGTGGCGAAGGCGTGGCCCGAGCGGCGGTAGAGATTGCGCGGAAACTGGTCGAGGCAGATGATCAGGGCCAAGGCCCCTTCCGGCGTCGTCGCCCAGTCGTCGTGTTCGCCCCGCGCGCAGGCGTGGTGCACCGGCTCGAAGCGCAGCCGGATCGCCTCGTCGAATGACGGACCGCCTCGGAACCACTTGTTCGGCCCGGCCTGGGTCCAGAAGGTGATCACGTTCTGTGGGCTCGCCATGGCGTTTTGATACCCGATTCCGTTCAAGTCCGGTTCAGCCGGACCTCGTTAACACTTTCCATCAAGGGACAATTCGTCCTTCGGAGTGTTCGACACATGAAACGCTTAGTGACGTCTGCGCTCGTCCTGACCCTGCTCGCCAGCGGGTCGGCGTTCGCGCAGGAAGGTCGTGGCGGGGAGGGCCGCGGCGGCGGCCCCCGCGGCGATCGCGGTCCAGCCGCCCAGCAAGGCGGCGGCGGCCAAGGTGGCGGCGGTGGTGGCTTCCAGCGCCAGGACCGCCCCTCGTTCGACCGCGGCGACCGGCCCGACCGGGGCGACATGCCCGGCCCGCGCAACGGCCGTCCGCCAGAGCAGCGCCCGGCTCAGCCGCAGCCGCAGCAACAGGTCCAACCCCGCCCGGATCGTGGACCCGAGCAGATCCGCCCGCGCGGCTACGGCCGCGACGATCAGCGGTTCAACCCGCCGGGGCAGGCTCAGCGCCAGGATCCGCGTCCCGGCCCGCAGTCGGGCTTCAATCAGCGCGGCCCGGACCGAAACGCCCAAGACCGCAATGGCCCGGATCGCCCCGGCCCTGATCGCAACGACCCGCGCCGCGACGACCGCTTCGATGGCCAGCGTTTCGACGGCCGCCCCGGCCAGCAGTTCAACGGCGGCGGGTTCGACCGCAACCGGCCGGGCATCGGTATCCGCCCCGGCGGCCAGCTGCGCGACCGCGATCGTGGCCGTCAGATGTACGACCAGCGCCAGTGGCGGCCGACCTATCGCGCGCCGCAACGCTTCCGCGCCCCGGTCTGGCGCCCGCCGGTCGGCTTCTACAACTACAACTGGCGGTACGGGGACTTCCTGCCCCGCGCCTGGTTCGGGTCGTCCTACTATCTGAACTGGGGCATGTACGGCCTGCCGTTCCCGCCCATCGGTTGCGAGTGGGTGCGGGTCGGCTCAGACGCGATCCTGGTCGACACCTGGACCGGCGAGGTTCTCAGCGTCTACTACGGCCTCTTCTGGTAAGCGGCCCGCCTGCCACAGCGAAGCCCCGGGGTGCGTTCCCCGGGGCTTTTTTGTCTCCGAAACAGGCCCTTCGCCTTGACGAAACGGCAAAAAGCCGCTCCTAAGCGCGGCTTTCGAACCGAGCCGTTGCGCCAGCAACCGCCGACCTGCCTGTCTGGAGACATGATCATGCGCGTCTACTACGACCGCGACGCCGACCTCGCCCGCGTCCTCGACAGGAAGATCGCCATCGTAGGCTACGGCTCGCAGGGCCGCGCCCACGCCATGAACCTCAAGGACTCGGGCGTGAAGGACGTGGTCATCGCGCTCCGTCCCGGTTCGGCCACCGCCAAGAAGGTTGAGGCCGACGGCCTGCGCGTCATGAGCGTCGCCGAAGCCTCGGCCTGGGCCGACGCCGTCATGATCCTCGCGCCGGACGAACTGCAGCGCGAAATCTGGCTCAACGACATCGCCGGCAACATCAAGGACGGTGCCGCCCTGATGTTCGCCCACGGCCTCAACGTTCACTTCGGCCTCATCGAGCCGCCGAAGAGCGTCGACGTGATGATGGTCGCGCCGAAGGGCCCGGGCCACACCGTGCGCGGCGAATACCTCAAGGGCGGCGGCGTGCCCTGCCTGATCGCCGTCCACCAGGACGCCACCGGCAACGCCATGGACTTCGGCCTGGCCTACGCCAGCGCCATCGGCGGCGGCCGCTCGGGCATCATCGAGACCAACTTCCGTGAAGAGTGCGAAACCGATCTGTTCGGCGAGCAGGTCGTCCTGTGCGGCGGCCTCGTTGAGCTGATCCGCGCCGGCTTCGAAACCCTCGTGGAAGCCGGCTATGCGCCGGAGATGGCCTACTTCGAGTGCCTGCACGAAGTGAAGCTGATCGTGGACCTGATCTACGAAGGCGGCATCGCCAACATGAACTACTCGATCTCGAACACCGCCGAGTACGGCGAGTACGTGACCGGCCCGCGCATCGTGACGCCGGAAACCAAGGCCGAGATGAAGCGGGTGCTGGACGATATCCAATCGGGCAAGTTCACCCGCGACTGGATGCTGGAAAACACCGTCGGCGCCCCGAGCTTCAAGGCGACCCGTCGCCGTGCGGCCGAGCACGAAATCGAGCAGGTGGGCGAGCGCCTGCGCGGCATGATGCCGTGGATCACCAAGAACGCCCTGGTCGACAAGGCCCGCAACTAAGCGGCCTTATCGCACCCAGCGAACGAACGGAAAGGGCGGCTTCGGCCGCCCTTTTTGTTTGTCCGGCCTGCGTTGAAGTCACCTGAACTTCGGACGATCCTGGGCCTATGAAGAGCGCGCTCATCGCCATCGGCCTGCTTGCCGCGGGGCCGGCAGCCTCGACGGCGGATCTGGCGGCCTGGTCCGGCCCTTACTCCGATGTCCGCTACATCGCGGAGGCCGATGACTACGTCGGCACCAACCTGGAAATCCTTCCGGAGTCGCTCCCCAAGGTCCGCTACGAGCTTTGCGAAGGTTGGTGCAACGGCGCGACGGTCTATCCCGCGACGCTCGAATACGGCGTCCTGCGCTTCACGGTCCGCGATGCTGTCTTCAATGGCGATGGCAGCCCCGCCACGCCCTTCGTCTACCGGGTCGAGGTCCGCCCGATCCGTACAATTTTCGGACGCCGTCTGCTGGTCAGCAGCCCGGACCTGGAAGAGATGCGCGCGCGGCTGAAGCCCGTTCGCCGCTGAAATGCGTTCAAGCCGTCAGCCCCGCCGCCGCCATTCGCAGCGCCCCGCCCGGCGCCTCCTCGATCACGTCGCCGTGGCTGACCACGATGCGGGTCAGCTCTGGCTCGTCCGCCCAGGTGCGCATCTCGCCGGCCAGCCGCGCGGCGTCCTTCACGAACATCTTCTTGCCCACCTTAGGCGTCTCCGGGTGGTGCACGCCGAAGCCGAGCACGCGGGCCATGATGTTGGCCCCCAGCCCATGCGGGTGGCGCACATTGGCGACGATGTCGTTCAGCACCAGAGTCAGGCGGTCGCCGCGCATCACGCGCATGTAGGCCTCGACCTCATCGACGCCCGGCACGGTCTCCAGATGCACGTCTGGATCGCGCAGTACGCTGCCCACGGCGTCGACGGGGATCACTTCCTCAACCGCCGCCTTCGCGCCGGGCGGGCAGACGACCTTGGCGTCGGGATAGCGCGCCTTCCACGGCTTGATATCCAGCCGGTGGCCCATGCCGGGCACGATCAGGAAGGCGATCCGGCCCAGGGCCTCGATCTGCCGCATCTGCGGCTCGGCCAGCGGCACGGGGCTCCAGATCGCCACCCGGCCGTTTGTCAGCGTCACCACGGTCATCCGGCGCGGAAACCGGCCCAGCGGCATGACGATCTCGCCAGTGACGGTGAAAAGCCCGTCGTCCAGCTTTTCCAACTCGCCGTGCGGCTGCACGACCCACTCGTCGTTGAACTTGGACATCGCGGCCTCCGAAGGTTCGGAGGATTCAATCGCCGAACGGCGGTTTGGGTTCAGTGGGCGTCCGGCTCAGGCAGCCAGCCGACCACCTCGTGCATATCCCGCGCGATGGCCACGGTCAGGCCGCGCATCTCGTCGGTCGCATCCAGCAGGTCGGGGATCATCACCGCCATGGTCCCGGCGGCCGAGGCGGCGCGGACGCCGTTGTAGCTGTCCTCCAGCGCCAGACAGAACTCGGGCGCGACGCCCAGGCGTTCGGCGGCGACGAGGTAGGGATCGGGGTTCGGCTTGCCGCGCGAATAGTCGCCGTCGGCGATCACGGCGTTGAAGCGGGGCAGGATGCCGCTGGGGCCGAGGTGCGCCTGCACGGCGGGGTGGCCCGACGAGGTGGCGATGGCGCGCGGCAGGCCGAGGGCGTCGAGCCGGTCGAGCATCTCGATCACGCCGGGCTTCAGGTCGATCCCCACCGCGCAGGCGGCGGCCACCCGCTCGGAGACCAGGCCGCGCCAGGCGGCGATGTCGAAGCTCTCGCCCAGGTGATCCTGCACCCGCGCGTCGCCCACCACGGCCGGCATGCCGACCAGGCTCAGAAACAGCGGCATCGGCATCTCATGGCCCATCTCGGCCACCGTCGCGATCATCACGTCGCGATACAGCGCCTCGGTGTCGCAGAGCAGGCCGTCCATGTCGAAGATGACGGCCTTGGGCGGGCGGGGCAGCATCAGGCTTCGGCGAACTCGCTGGCGCGATAGCCCTGGAAGTAGAGCAGGGCGGTCAGGTCCGAGTGATCGACGCGGGCGTCGGCCTGGGCGGCCACCACCGGCTTGGCGCGATAGGCGACGCCGAGCCCGGCCGCCTCGATCATCGCCAGGTCGTTGGCGCCGTCGCCCACGGCCAGGGCGTCGAAGGGCGTCACGCCCAAGGCGGTGGTCTCTTCGAGCAGCGCGTCGAGCTTCGCCTGCTTGCCGAGGATCGGCTCGCCGACCGTGCCGCTCATCACCTCGCCGGCGAAGTT
>JAFKGN010000110.1:0-8901 GCA_017307205.1 Caulobacterales bacterium | reverse complement strand
CGCGCCGTCGAAGTTGAAGCTGTTGGCGCGGTTGGCGTGGAAGCCGGCGGCGGCGGCTACGCGGTCGGTGAAGAAGGTGAAGCCGCCGCTGACCAGCAGGCAGCGCGCTCCGTTGGCCGCCATGGTCTTCACGGTCACGGCCGCGCCGGGGTTCAGCCGCACGCGAGCGTCGTAGCATTCCTGCAGCGCGCCCGACGACAGGCCCTTCAGCATCCCGACGCGTTCGCGCAGGGCGCCTTCGAATTCCAGTTCGCCGCGCATGGCGCGCTCGGTGATGGCGCTGATCTCGGCCTTCTTGCCGGCGAAGTCGGCCAGCTCGTCCAGGCATTCGACGTTGATGATGGTCGAGTCCATGTCGGCGATCAGCAGGCGCTTCTTACGGCCCGCCTCGGGCTGCAGGCACCAGTCGACCGGCAGGCCCTCGACGCCGCGCGTGACGCGATCCGTCCAGGTCGCCATGTCATCCTTGACCACATAGTCGAGGGCGCCGGCGCCCAGCGCATCGCCCGAGTGCAGCACCAGGCGCTTGCGGGCCTCCTCGACGGCTTCGGGATCGGGGCTGACGAGGGTAAGAGCGAACATCGAACTTCCGTATGTAAGCGAGACAATATTGGAGCGGCCCCGCATCTGGCTGATCGCCGGCCCCACGGCAAGCGGCAAGACCGCCCTGGCCCTCACTATGGCCGAGCAGTGTGGCGCCGAAGTGGTCAACGCTGATTCCATGCAGATTTATCGCGATCTGCCGGTGCTCACCGCCCGTCCGAGCGCCGAGGAAGAGGCGCGCGCGCCGCACCACCTGTTCGGCATGGTCGACGCCGCCGAGGCCTGGTCGGTCGGTCGCTGGCAGACGGCGGCCTTGGCGGTCTTGAACGACATCGCGGCGCGCGGCCGCTCCGCCATCGTCGTCGGCGGCACCGGCCTCTACTTCCGCGCCCTGACCCACGGCCTCGCCGACACCCCCGCCGTCTCCGAGGCCGAGCGCCAGCTTCGCGACGACGCCTTCGCCGCCGAGGGAGAGACCGCTTTCCGCGCCCGCCTCGCCGTGCTTGATCCCGCCGCCGCCGCCCGCATCGAGGTCGGTGATCGCCAGCGCCTGATCCGCGCCATGGCCGTGGCCGAGGTCACCGGCCGTCCGCTCAGCGCCTGGCAGGCCGAGACCACGCCGCCCCTGGCCGCCGACGCCTGGACCGGCCTCGTGCTCGATCCTCCGCGCGACGCCCTCTACGCCCGCTGCGACGCGCGCTTCGGCAAGATGATCGAGGCCGGGGCGCTGGAGGAGGTGAGGGCGGTCGCTGCCCGCGGTCTGTCGCCCAGCCTCCCGGCGCTCAAGGCCGTCGGCTACCGCGAACTGGCGGCTCACATCGCCGGCGAGACCTCGCTGGACGAAGCCCTGGCCGCCGCCCGACAGGCCACCCGCAACTACGCCAAGCGCCAGGCCACCTGGTTCCGCAACCAAATGCCAGGCTGGGCGAGGTTCGAAGGCTTTGGCGAGGCGGCTTCGCTGGACATCAGAAGCGTGTGGGGACTTCCCGCCGGCTAGACGAAGGGCTGCGCCAGGGCGTGGCGGATGACGGTGCGGAGGCTCCGAGCGTCCGGTTGCGTTCGGAAACGCCCGTATAGACCATCCGGTCCATCATGCCCTTGGCGGCGTTCTCCGCCGCACGCGGCGCGGTTAGCCGGCCTTCGACGACCCACCCATCCATGGGAAAGAAGACGGCGCGTTCGTAGGTCTGCGCGGTCTTGAAAGCGACGGCGGCGTAAACTGGCGCGCTGGCGTCGGCCGGAAACCTCTCCGAGAGCGACACATCCACGTCGCCGTCGATGCGACCTTCATGAGCCTTCAGCAGACCGGTGGTCGCCGCGCCGACGGCCTCGCGAAGCGGACCGTCCCACCGCGAGATGAAACGGCTGTCGCGTCCCATGAAGGTCTCGGTGAAACAGCTCACCGCCTCACCTCTCTGCCCGCCGGGGTGAACCGAAACCCCGTTCCCGACCTTTCCCGGGTTGAACAGGCAAAGGTAGCCGCTCGCCTTGTGGCGGAGCGCGATGGCGCTGCTGCCCTGCCTGGCGGTCTCGTTGCTGAACACGTCCTCGGCCGAGGCCGCCTTGAGAAGTCGATCGCCCTCGGCCTGCGCTCTCGCCACCTCGCGGCTCGGCGCCGTCGCCGGTTGTGCGTGAGCCGCGCCCACGCTCATCAGTGCAACGGTCGAGGCGATCAGGCTGATGTTCTTCACAACCGGTCCTTGCAGGATTGTCGAGATCAATAAATCGGCGAACTATCCTGCACGCGGTGAAGGCCGCGTTTATGCGGATGAAGATCGGAGGGGGCCTTGATCGCCGCCATGTTCGCGCTGGCCGCCGGCCCTGCCTACAGGGAGGCCTACGGCTCCGGTTGCCGTTCGGCCACGCCGCCCTGAGGGTAGTTTCTTGCGCAACGACCGTGTTGACCCAGGCGTCCGCGCATGGCATGTGCCTGAACTCTGGATTTGGAGAAAACTCGTGCGCGCGAGCCTGGTACTTACCGAGCGGCCGGTAGCGGACTGACCCGATAGAGGTCACGCCGTAATCGGTCGCGTGCACAGGGCCCCTCGGGGTCCTTTTTCGTTTTTCAGCCCAGATTTTCCGTTCCAACGGACCCGAGCCCAACGGATCGAGCCATGTCAGCCCAAGACACCATGCCTTCCGAGATCGACGAGATCGATCAGACCGCCCCCGAGATCATGACCGGCGCCGAGATCGTGGTGCGCGCCCTCGTCGATCAGGGCGTCGATACGTTGTTCGGCTATCCGGGCGGGGCGGTGCTGCCGATCTACGACGCGCTCTTCCAGCATGACGAGCGCCAGGGCGCCAACAACGGCCTCAAGCACATCCTGGTCCGCCACGAGCAGGGCGCCACCCACGCCGCCGAGGGCTACGCCCGCTCGTCGGGCAAGCCGGGCGTCGTCCTGGTCACCTCGGGCCCCGGCGCGACCAACGCCATCACCGGCATCGTCGACGCCCTGATGGACTCGATCCCGATGGTCGTCTTCACCGGCCAGGTCCCGACCCATCTGATCGGCACCGACGCCTTCCAGGAAGCCGACACCGTCGGCATCACCCGCGCCTGCACCAAGCACAACTACCTGGTGAAGGACCCGGCGGACCTGGCGCGCACCATCCACGAGGCGTTCCACATCGCCACCTCCGGCCGTCCCGGCCCGGTGCTGATCGACATCCCGAAGGACGTTCAGTTCGCCAAGGCCGCCTATGTCGGCCCCGAGGCGGCGCGCCCGCTGCACAGCTACGCGCCCAAGACCAAGGGCGATCCGGCTAAGATCGCCGAGGCGGCCGCGATGATCGCCGGCGCCAAGCGCCCGATCTTCTACACCGGCGGCGGCGTCATCAACGCCGGTCCCCGCGCCAGCGAACTCCTGCGCGAGTTCCAGGCCCTGGTCGGCGCGCCCGTCACCTCCACCCTGATGGGCCTGGGCGCATTCCCGGCGGCCGATCCGGCGTGGCTGGGCATGCTCGGCATGCACGGCGCCTATGAAGCCAACCACGCCATGCACGACTGCGACGTGATGATCTGCGTCGGCGCCCGCTTCGACGACCGGGTCACCGGTCGCCTCGACGCCTTCTCGCCGGGCTCGAAGAAGATTCACATCGATATCGACGCCTCGTCGATCAACAAGAACGTCCATGTCGATCTCGGCATCGTCGGCGACGCCGGCAGCGTGCTGGAAGACCTGATCGCTGTCTGGAATGCGGCGGGCCACAAGCCGGACCGCAAGGCCCTCGGCAAGTGGTGGGCGCAGATCGACGCCTGGCGCGCGGTCCAGTGCTTCCGCTATTCGCCCAGCGATGCGGTCATCAAGCCGCAGTACGCCATCGAGCGTCTGTACGCCCTGACCAAGGACCGTGACACCTACATCACGACCGAAGTTGGTCAGCACCAGATGTGGGCCGCCCAGTTCTACCGCTTCCAGGAGCCCAACCGCTGGATGACCTCCGGCGGCCTCGGCACCATGGGCTACGGCCTGCCCGCCGCCGTCGGCGCCCAGCTGGCCCACCCGGACAGCCTGGTCATCGACATCGCCGGCGAAGCCAGCATCCAGATGTGCATGCAGGAGATCTCCACGGCCGTTCAGTTCGGCCTGCCGATCAAGATCTTCATCCTCAACAACGAATGGATGGGCATGGTCCGCCAGTGGCAGGAGCTGCTGCACGGCCAGCGCTACAGCCAGAGCTATTCGGAGAGCCTGCCGGACTTCGTGAAGCTGGCCGAGGCCTATGGCGCGGTCGGCATCCGCTGCGACAACCCCGCCGAACTCGACGCCAAGATCCTCGAGATGATCGACAGCCCGCGCCCGGTGATCTTCGACTGCCGGGTCGAGAAGGCCGAGAACTGCCTGCCGATGATCCCGTCGGGCAAGGCCCACAACGAAATGATCCTGCCGACCGACGACGCCGACCTCGGCTCGGTCATCGACGCGGCCGGTCGCAAGCTGGTCTAGCGGATTGCAGCCCTTCCCCCTCGCCGGGGGAAGGGCTAAGCCACGCCGTCAGCCTGGAGCCGTCATGACCACCTCCCAGCCCGCATCCGCCTACGACATGCCCGGAGCCAAGGTGGCCGAAAGCACCGCGACGTTCGCCCTGCTGGTCGACAACGAACCCGGCGTCCTTCACCGCGTCGTCGGCCTGTTCGCCGCCCGCGGCTACAATATCGAAAGCCTCACCGTCGCCGAGACCGACCGGCGGGCCCACACCAGCCGCATCACCGTGGTCACTCGCGGCACCGAGCAGGTGCTGGAGCAGATCGAGGCGCAGCTATCGAAGGTCATCGCCGTCCGCCGCGTGCAGGACGTGACCCGCGACCCCAACGGCGTCGAGCGCGAGCTCGCCCTCATCAAGGTGCGCGGCGAGGGCGGCGATCGCGTCGAGGCCCTGCGCGTCGCCGATATCTTCCGCGCACGGGTGATCGACACCACCGCCCAGAGCTTCGTCTTCGAACTCACCGGCGCGCCCTCGAAGATCGACAGCTTCGTCGAACTCATGCGCCCGATGGGCCTTGTGGAACTCTCCCGCACCGGGGTGCTTTCCATCGAACGGGGCGCTGAAGGCATGTAAGGAGCCGCGCTGTGAGCCTGGCCTTCCTGTTCGCCGCGCTCGCGCTCCAGGCTGCTCCGCCTGCGCTCCTGCCGACGGTCCCGCCGCCCGAGCCCGCAGCGCCCCCGGGCGCCGCTGCTCCCGGCGCGCCCGCGCCGCCGCCCTATGACGCCGCCGCCTGGTGGTCGACACCCCTGGTCAAGCCGGTGGTTCAGGTCGATCCGCTCTACGGCCGCCGTCTCCGCCGCAATGAGAAGCCCGCGCGGATCGACGCCGGGGTCGAGCCCTCGCTCTACCGCCTGTGGGGTCTGCAGCCGCTGCAGAGCCGCATCCTCCGCCGCAACGAGATGATCCTGGAAATCTGGCGCCGCCCGACCCGGGATCTGCGCCAGGTGGTCATCCGCCTGACCGTGCGCGGCGACGGCCGGGCCTTCGTCAACGCCCGCGCCGGGCTGCTCTGCTGCGAACCCGCCGTCGCCCGCCGCGTCGATATCGACGCCGAGCTGCCCGATCCCGCCGCCTCGACCCTGCTGACCCTGCGCGACGATCCGATGTGGGAGTCCCCTCGCACCGTCGAGGTCGACTACGGCGGCGGCATGGTCACCGGCGTCTGCGTCGACGGCGTTTCCTGGGAGGTCATCCTCGCCACGTCGGACAAGGTCCGGCAGCTGCGCCGCGCCTGCGACGATCCCGAGCTCGGCCAGGTCGCCAACGCCGTCTCCCCCGCGCTCGCCGCCGTCCTCGGCCGCGATCCCCGCATCGACCTCATCTTCCCCAAGGGCGCCGGCCTCGACGCCGAGCGCGCCGCCTATGCCGCGTTGATCGCTGGGGGAGGGCGGCTGAAGCCTTCGACCGGCGCGCCCACACCGCCTGAAACTTCGCCGCCGCCGGCCGAGGTCGACGACGCGCCCGAGGAACAGCCGAACGAAGCGCTCGCCCCGGCGATCCCGATTCCGGCGGCCAACGCGCCCTAGGCCTTCACTCCTTAACCCTTGCCCCCTATATTGGGAGGGTCCGGGTTCGCCCGGACTATGGAGATAAACGCGCACGTAATAAGCGGCCTGGACCCGGGTGCGATTCCCGGCGGCTCCACCAACTCTTCCCTCGAGTTATCGCGAGGAAGCATGGGGCCGATCAGCATCGACAGACGTGTAAAGGTGTTTGCTTTCTCTCGGCATGGTTCCGCCGCATCGGGCCATTTTCTAAATGCGAACGATAACTTCGCTGAAGAGTTCGCCGTCGCCGCGTAATGCGGTGCAGGTGAGTTCGACCTAAAGCCCTGGGGGTTCAGATCCTCAGGCGGGGCTCGGAGGGGGCCTGGCAACAGAACCCCTCCACTTCCTCCCCATCACCGTAAGTTTTGCCCTCGCCGGTCGTCAGATCGCTTCCGTTTGTGACGGCCGCGATCTAGTTTCGCGCCCATGGCCAACACACCTCCGCCGCAAGATCAGATGGGCTACGAAGCGATGGCGCAGGACGCCCTGCGCGGCGTCGTTCGCACCGCCCTGAAGGTCGCCGCCTCGCCGCGCGGCCTGCCCGGCGATCACCATTTCTACATCTCGTTCCGCACCCGCGCGCCGGGCGTCTCGGGCCCGCCCGAGGTGCTGGGCAAGTACCCGGACGAGATGACCATCGTCCTGCAGCACCAGTATCAGGACCTCGCCCCCGGCGAGACCTTCTTCGCCGTCACCCTGCGCTTTGGCGGCGCACCCAAGCGGCTGTCGATTCCCTATTCGGCGGTCACCCGGTTCTACGATCCCAGCGTGCAGTTCGTGCTGCAATTCCCGCCCCCCGAGGTCGAGGAGGCTCCGCCGGAGCCCGAGCCCGAAACCACCGCCGAGGCGCCGGCCGAGGGCGGGGAGGAAGCCAAGATCGTCTCGCTCGACCAGTTCCGAAAGAAATAGCCGGTGCGGGGCTGGGGGGCCGCTGCAACGGGGGCGCTGTTCGCCGTCCTGATCGCCTTCGTCGCCGCCCCGGCGTCGGCCGCGTCTCCTGTCGCCGCCGGCCCGTTCGCCAACTGGGCGGCCATCGTGGTGGCCGGCGACTTCCACGCCCATTCCGGCGACACGACCGAAGCCTTCGATAACGCCCGCCGCGACGTGGCCGTCAGCCTCGTCAAACGCATGGGTTTTTCGGCGCAGAACCTGCGCACCTTCTCGATGCGGCCCAGGCTCTATCGCGACAAGCCGGCGGCCGCCGATATTCGCGGCATATACCGCGGCCTCGTCGATGTCGCCGACAAGGCGAAGGACGGCTGCCTGATCTATTTCACCTCGCACGGCGCGCCCAACGGGGTGGTCCTGGGCGACAACATCGTCCCTCCAGGGGTGATGAGCCGCATGGTCGACAGCGCCTGTCCCGACCGCCCCGCCATCGTGGTGATCTCGGCCTGCTTCTCGGGCGTCTTCGTCCCGGCCCTGGCCGGCGACCAGCGCATGATCCTCACCGCCGCGCGCCCGGACCGCACCTCCTTCGGCTGCGGCGAGAGCGACAAGTACCCCTACTTCGACGATTGTTTTCTCAGTTCCGCCCCTCAGGCGCGTGATTTCCTGGACCTGGGGGCGGCCGTGCAGGCCTGTGTCGCCCGCAAGGAAAAGGAAACCGGCGCGACCCCGCCCTCCGAGCCCCAGCTGTGGGTCGGCGGGGGCCTGAAGCCGGTGCTGCCGCTTTATGGATTTCCGCCGGGATGAAGTTCCGACTTTCCGTCGCGCTCAGCGCGCTTGTGCTCACCCTCGGCTTCGGCGCGCCCCTGGCCGCGCAGGACGAGGCGCCCGCCCCGGCCACGCCGAGACAGCCGGTGCCCTACACCGTGCTGCGCCCGCAGGTGCGCCGCGCTCCGCCCCCGCAGGCGACGGCGCCGGCCGCTGCGACGGCTCAGGCCGTCACGCCTGCGCCCACGTCCGGTGCGTCGATGATCGCGCCGCCGTCACCGCTCGGCCCCGCTGATCCGTCCGTGGAAGCCTTCGTTGATGGCTTGGCCCGCGACGCCATGGCTTCGGAACACATCGCCGGCATGGCCGTGGCCGTGGTGCAGAACGGTCGCGTCACCCTGGCCAAGGGCTATGGCTTCTCCGAGATCGGCAGCGGTCGCCGGGTCGATGGCGAACGGACCCTGTTCCGCATCGGCTCGATCTCCCAGACCTTCACTTGGCTGTCGATCCTCAAGGAGGTCGAGTCCGGCCGCATGCGGCTGGACGCTCCGGTCAACATCTACCTGCCCCAGCGCCTGCAGGTGCCCGATCAGGGCTTTGATCGCCCGCTGCGCGTGCGCGACCTGATGGACCACACCTCGGGCTTCGAGGACCGCGCCCTCGGCCAGGTCTACCAGCGCGACCCAGCCCGCATGCGCCCCTTGGCGCTCTGGCTGCGTCAGGAGCGGCCGCGCCGCGTGCGGGAAGCCGGCGCCACGACGGCCTATTCGAGCTACGGCGCCGCCCTGGCCGGCGAGGCCGTGGCCGAGGTGACGGGCCTGCCGTTCGAGCGCCTCGCCGCCGAGCGCATCCTCGCGCCCGCCGGTATGCGCCGCACCACCTTCCGCCAGCCCAACCCGGAAAAGTCCGGCGTCGCGGCGCCCATGGATTCCGCCCTCGCGGCGGACCTGTCGCAGGGCTATCGCTGGATCGACGGCGGCTTCCGCTCCCAGCCGTTCGAGTTCGTCGAGGCCACGCCCGCCGGCGCCGCCTCGTCCACCGCCGCCGACATGGGCCGCTACATGCGCCTGATCCTCGCCGGCGGCGCCGTCGACGGCGCCGCGGTCTACGGCCCGCGCGCGGCGCAGATGCTGGCCACGCCGCTCTGGCGGCCGGCTCCGGGTCT
>JAFKGN010000109.1 GCA_017307205.1 Caulobacterales bacterium | reverse complement strand
ATGCCGATGGTGGCGACGCCGTTGGTCGCCGCCTTGACGACTTCCGGCATAATCGGGCTGAGGGCGGCCATGGCCCCGCAGCGCAGATAGTCGCCGTAGGAGAAGCCGCCGGGCAGGACGATCAGATCGAGATCGTCGGGCAGGGCGGTGTCGCCGTGCCAAACCATATCCACCTTGCCGCCGACCGAGCGTTCGACGGCGACCTTGCAGTCCCGGTCGCAATTGGAGCCGGGGAAAACGATCACTGCGGCTTTCACGCGATCTCCACGCGGTAGCTTTCGATGACGGTGTTGGCGAGCAGCTTCTCGCACATGGCCTTCACCTCGTCGGCGCCGCCTTCGCCCAGATCGAACTCGATCACGCGGCCGACGCGGACGTTCTCGACCGTCGGCCAGCCGAGGCCGTGCAGGGCGCTTTCGACCGCCTTGCCCTGAACGTCGAGCACGCCGGGCTTGAGGAAAACGTGGACCTTGGCCTTGGCCATTACGAAATGCCCCCTTGGATCACGGTCGGCATCTCTTTCATAATTCCGAGACGGCGAGCGACTTCAGCATAGTTTTCGATGACATCGCCCAGGTCGCGGCGGAACCTGTCCTTGTCCATCTTTTCGTTGGTGGCCTGGTCCCACAGGCGGCAGCTGTCCGGGCTGATCTCGTCGGCCAGGATGACGCGGCTGAACTCGCCTTCGTAGACGCGGCCGAACTCGATCTTGAAGTCCACCAGGGTGATGCCGACGGCGCCGAACATGCCGGTGAGGTAGTCGTTCACCCGCAGGGTCATGGCCATGATGTCGTCGATCTCCTGGGTGGCGGCCCAGTTGAACGCCGTGATGTGCTCTTCCGAGACCATCGGGTCGTTCAGCTTATCTTCCTTGTAGTAGAATTCGATGATCGAGCGGGGCAGGGGCGTGCCCTCTTCCAGCCCGAGGCGCGTGGCGATGGAGCCGGCCGCGATGTTGCGGCAGACCACTTCCAGCGGAATGATCTCGACTTCCTTGATCAGCTGCTCGCGCAGGTTCAGGCGCTTGATGAAGTGGTTCTGCACGCCGATGGCGGCGAGCCGGCTCATCACATGCTCGCTGATGCGGTTGTTGATGACGCCCTTGCCTTCCAGCACGGCCTTCTTCTGGGCGTTGAACGCGGTGGCGTCGTCCTTGAAGTACTGGATGAGCGTGCCGGGCTCGGGGCCCTCGTAGAGGATCTTGGCCTTGCCTTCGTAGATCTTCTTGCGGTTCTTCGTCATGCCAGCGTCTCTGGGCCTTCGGTATCGCGAGCGTCTCGCCGGAAATGAAAAATCGCGCGGACCGGGCTGCGGCGCGCGCGTGTTCCGACTCAAAGCGTCTCAGGTGATTGTCGCGGCGGAAATTACTCCAAGGGGCGTGGCGGCGCAAACACGGGGGCGCGTCGAGTTGTCTCTTGTCATTGCTCCCGCCCATGAGGCGCTATAGACAGCGCTCGAATTCGCTACAGAGGCTTCGATGACCACGTTTGACGACCGCGAAAAGGGCTTCGAGAAAAAGTTCGCCCTTGAGCAGGAACAAGAATTCAAGGTCGTCGCGCGCCGCAACCGCCTGCTGGGCGAATGGGCGGCCGGGGTGATGGGCCTGGAGACCGTGGCCGAATACGCCAAGGCGGTGGTCAAGTCCGACTTCGAACAGCCGGGCGACGAGGACGTGCTGCGCAAGGTGTTCGGCGACCTGAAGGGCGCCGGCTCGGGCGTCTCGGAAGGCGAAGTCCGCATGAAGATGAACGAGCTGCTGGCGGTGGCCCGCGGCCAGCTGGACGCCGAAGGCTGATTCCAGCGAACGAGGGGCGCCGGCCCCTCTCGCCAAGTCGGCGATCCTGACCTAGGCTGCCCGCATCAGTTGTGAGGCGGGGGCCTTCGTGAACAGTAAGATTGTTTCCGCCGCTCTCGCGGCCTGCGCCGCCGTGTGGGGCGCGTCTCCGGCATCGGCCGCCTGCCAGTTCACCAAGCTGGGCGACATCAAGGTCGACACCAAGCGCGGCGCGCCGATGATCGAGATCGAGGTCAACGGCAAGACCGGCCTGATGGCGCTCGACACCGCCGCCTTCAACACCATGCTGACCCGCAGCGGCGCCGACGCCCTGGGCATTCCGCGCGGGGACAAGCTAAATAACTTCCAGGTGTTCGGCAGTGACGGGAAGGAAATCCAGACCACCGTTCGCACCCTGACCGACGTGGTGCTCGGCTCCACCTTCCGGGTGAAGCAGCTGCCGGTGCTGATCCTGCCGCAGACGGGCGGCTCGGATGTGGTCGGCTCCATCGGGGTCGACATCCTGGCGGCGTCCGACATCGAGTTCGACCTCGCCAACGGCAACATCGCCCTGTTCACCAGCAAGGGCTGCGGCAAGGACTCGCTGGCCTACTGGACCGACCGCTATTCGACCGCCGCCCTGAAGCGGACCGACGACTACAAGATCATAACCACGGTGGCGCTGAACGGGCGGCCGCTGATGGCGCAGATCTCCAGCTCACGGTCGAACTCGATCGTTGACCAGTCGGCGGCGGCCGGGGCGGGCGTCAAGCCGGGCGATGCGGGCGTGGAGATGCTGGGATCGGCCGGCGGCGCGGCGCGTCAGGTGTGGACGGGGTCGTTCGAGAGCTTCGCGGTGGGCGAGGAGCAGATCAAGAACGTGCGGCTGCCTTTCGCCGACCTCTGGGGCCGGATGGTCTCGAGCAGCACGGGCAGCAATGTGCGCACCAAGTTCGAAAACATGCCCGCCATGCTGCTGGGGCTGGACTTCCTGCGGGCGCACCGGGTGCTGATCGCCAACAGCCAGGGCAAGATGTACTTCAGCTACAACGGCGGTCCGATCTTCGCCAAGCCCACCGAGACGGCGGCGATCAAGCCCTAGAGATAGGCCGACAGCGCCCGCCAGGCCTCCGCCTTGCGGGCGAACGGCTGGGTGAAGGCGGGGCTGGAGGACGGCAGGCGCAGGATCGCCAGCCGTTCCGCCCAGGTCCCGAGCGACTTCGATCCGATCTTTGCGGCGGTCGCGCCGTTGAAGCCTACGCAGCGCAGGGCCGGCAGGGTGGCTATCAGGCCCTGAAGGTCGGCCGCCTCGCTGAGGCGGATGGCGCTGTCGAGGCTGCCCTCGCGGGTGGCCGAGGCGACCACGTCCCACAGGCCGACGCCGCGGGCGCGCAGACGATCAAGCCGGGCTTCATAGGGCAGGGTGGCGAAATCTTCGCTAAGGGCGTCGCCGACCAGGCGCCAAAAAGCGTTCTGCGGATGGGCGTAGTAGCGCTGGGCGGCCAGCGACGCCTCGCCCGGCAGGCTGCCGAGGATCAGCACACGGGTGCGATCGTCGACGACCGGGGCGAGGTGGGTTTTCACGGCGGGGTCGATACCCGTCTGCATCCTTCAATAATCCCGTCATGGCCGGGCTTGTCCCGGCCATCCATGAACGCCGCCGTTGGGGCGCGCTCAGCGCGACTGCGATTCACCGCGCATGGGTCGCCGGGACAAGCCCGGCGATGACGGAAGGAGAGATGCTTAAACCGCGTCGGCGCCGAAGACGCGGCGGAAGATCGTGTCGACGTGTTTGAAGTGGTAGCCGAGGTCGAACAGGCTCTCGAGCTGTTCGTTGGTCAGGGCCTTGGAGACCACCGGGTCGGCCTTGAGGAAGTCGAGGAACTGGCCCTCGCCGCGCCAGACCTTCATGGCGTTGCCTTGCACGGCCGCGTAGGCGTCCTCGCGGCTGACGCCGACCTGGGTGAGGCCGAGCATCACGCGCTGGGAGTGAACCAGGCCGCCGAGGCGATCGAGGTTCTTCTGCATGTTGGCCGGATAGATCAGCAAGTTTTCCATCAGCCCGGCCAGGCGACGCAGGGCGAAGTCGAGGTGGACGGTGGCGTCCGGCGCGATGCCGCGTTCGACCGACGAGTGGCTGATGTCGCGCTCGTGCCAGAGGGCGACGTTCTCCAGGGCCGGGACCACGGCCGAGCGGACCAGGCGGGCGAGGCCGGTCATATTCTCGGTGAGCACCGGGTTGCGCTTGTGCGGCATGGCCGACGAGCCCTTCTGGCCGGGCGAGAAGAACTCCTCGACTTCCAGAACCTCGGTGCGCTGCAGGTGGCGGATTTCGACGGCGAGGTTCTCGATCGACGAGGCGACCACGGCCAGGGCGGCGAAGAAGGCGGCGTGACGATCGCGCGGGATGACCTGGGTCGAGACCGGCTCGACGGTGAGGCCCATCTTCTCGGCGACGTATTCCTCAACCTGCGGGTCGACGTTGGCGAAGGTGCCGACCGCGCCTGAGATGGCGCAGGTAGCGATCTCGAACTTCGCCATGGCCAGGCGTTCCTTGGCGCGCTGGAAGGCGGCGTAGTGGCCGGCGAGCTTGAGGCCGAAGGTGGTGGGCTCGGCGTGGATGCCGTGGCTGCGGCCGACGGTGGCGGTGAGCTTGTGTTCGAGGGCGCGCTTCTTCAGCGCCGCCAGCACGAGATCGACGTCATTGATCAGGATGTCCGAGGCGCGGGCGAGCTGGACCGACAGGCAGGTGTCGAGCACGTCAGAGCTGGTCATGCCCTGGTGCAGGAAGCGGGCCTCGGGGCCGACGATTTCCGAGACGTGGGTCAGGAAGGCGATGACGTCGTGCTTGGTGGTGCGCTCGATCTCGTCGATGCGGTCGGCGTCGAACACCGCGTTGCGGCCGTGTTCCCAGATGGCGGCGGCCGATTGCTTGGGGATGGTCCCCAGCTCGGCCATCTTGTCCGCCGCGTGGGCCTCGATCTCGAACCAGATGCGATACTTGGTCTGCGGCGACCAGATGTCGGCCATCTCGGGACGGGCGTAGCGCGGGATCATCGAACAGCTCCTGGAAGTCGCGCGGTGCTTGGAAGGCCGCGCCGCCGCTGTCAAGAAATGCGTCCGGGACGTTGAGCGAAACGTCGCTTGGTGTGTTTATCGACGGACCGTCGCCCCGGAGAGTCTCGTGCGCCTGCTGATGATCTCCGCGTGTGCGGCCGGGCTCGGCGCCTGCGCAAGCGTGGACGCCACGCCGTCGGCCGGCCTGGGCGGAGAATTGACCGAGACCAAGAGCATGCGGGCTCGGGCGGCGTTTCGCATCGACGCGCCAACGGTGCGGGCGGCGCGCACGATTCGGTTGCAGCCGGCGACGGTGGCGGACGCGGCCGACGACAACATCAATCCGCGCCAGAGCGAGGTGCTGCTGGCGGCGCTGAACCAGACGCTCTGCAAGCGGCTGAGCCGGCATTTCGAAATGGCCGCCGAGGGGCAGCCGGCCGACCTGACCGTGCGCGCCGACATCACGCGGCTGGGGACCACCAACTCCGGCTCCGCCGTCGTCTCGCAGATCACCGGCTTCATCTCACCGATCCCGTTCACCCCGCGCATTCCGGTGGGCATGGGCAGCCTCGTGGTCGAGGGCGTGGCGGCGGATGCCCAGGGAGCGCCCAAGGCGGCGATGGTCTGGGCGCGCGGGGCCGACATGTTCACCACCAACGCCCGCGCCTCGGCGATCGGCGACGCCTTCAGCCTGGCCCAGGCGTTCGGCAAGGACTTCGCCAAGCTGCTGGAACGGGGCGGCGATCCCTTCAAGTCCGAGGGCGCGCCGCGACGCGCGACCCGGAAGGCGGCCGCGAGGGAGTGCGAGGCCTGGGGCAAGGGCCAGGGCGCGGCGGGCTTCATCGGCAGCCGCCTGGGCCTGCCGCCCGAGATGACGGCGGCGAAGCCGAAACCGTAAGGCCGCTTAGGCGAGTCCGTCCAACACCGTCATCGCCGGGCGAAGTCCCGGCGACCCATGCGTGGTGAGTCAGACGAGGCGCATCCGCGCCCGCACGATCGGTGTTCATGGGTAGCCGGCACAAGGCCGGCTATGACGAGTTCGTGGGATTGAGCATGCGCGCAATCCTTGGAACGCGCGCCTCCCTCTGCGATGAAGCGGCGTCCGCAGGGGAGTCCGTCATGGAACTGGTCATCGGCAATCGCGCCTGGTCGAGCTGGTCGTTGCGGCCGTGGCTGGCGCTGAAGCACGCGGGCGTCGCTTTCACGGAGACCTCAATTCCCCTGCGGCAGGCGGAAGCGACCAAGGCGGCCATCGCCGTGCATTCGCCGTCGGGCTGGGTGCCCGCCCTGAAGGACGGCGAGCTGACCGTCTGGGACAGCCTGGCGATCTGCGAATATCTGGCCGAGCGCTTCCCCGAGGCCAAGCTGTGGCCTGAGGACTCGGCGGCGCGGGCCATCGGCCGCTCGGCCGTGGCCGAGATGCACTCGGGCTTCCGGGGCGTGCGGATGGAAATGTCGATGGCGCTCGGCGAGGTTCTGCCGACGCCCGTGTTGACCGAGGACGCGCAAAAGGATGTGCGCCGCATCGTCGGCCTATGGGGCGATCTCGTGAGCCGCTTCGGCGGGCCGTGGCTGCTGGGCCAGCGCTACACGATCGCCGACGCCTACTATGCGCCGGTGGCGACCCGCTTCCGCACCTACGGGATCGATCTGGCCGCCTACGGTGACGACGGATCGGCGCAGGCCTGGGCCGATCGCGTGCTGGCCGACCCCGCCTTCCTGGAGTGGGAACGGGCGGCGATCGCCGAAAACACATGATCCGAGACGCGGCTCTCGCGGACGCCGCCGCTCTGGCGCCTTTGCTCGGCGCGCTCGGCTATCCGGCGACGGCCGAGGAGGTTTCGGCGCGACTGCAGGCGATGCTCCGCCACGGACCGGCGCCGTTGGTCTGGGAGGACGGCGGCGCCTTGCTGGGCGTGCTGGTGTGGAGCGTCTCGCCGAGCCTGCATCGCCCAGGCCTTGTCGCCGGCATGTCGGCCCTGGTGGTGTCCGAGGCCGCGCGCGGTCGGGGCCTCGGCCGGGCTCTCGTCGCCGAGGTCGAAGCCCGCGCCCGCGCGCTCGGCTGCGGCCGCATGGAAGTGGCCAGCAACATGCGCCGCGAGGAGGCGCACCGGTTCTACGAAGGCCTCGGCTACGAACGGACGAGCTTCAAGTTCGCCAGGGCGCTGTAGCGTCAGAACCGCAGGTGCGCGCCGCGCAGGGTGAGGACGGGGACCACGATCTCCTCCTCGTCGCGCAGGTGATTGCCGATCAGGGCGGCGCCGCGTTCGATGCGGTTGGTGAGCGTTTCGGCCAGGGGCGCCAGTTCGACGGCGCTCACGGTCCGGTCGAAGCCGGTCCGCACCAGGGCGTTTGAGGCCTCGGCCATGGCCGAGAGCAGGTGCTCGATAGCGTCGTGATCGCGGTCGAGCAGGGCGAAGCCCGCGGCCATGCGCGGCTCGGCGGCGGTCAGCATCGGGAAGGCCTGCTCGGTCTCCAGGGTATGGTGATGATGCAGGTTGTCGAGCAGCCGGCGCAGCCGGGGCGTCGCGGCGGCGCGATAGGCGGCGGTGTCGATCGCCCCCTCGCGCCATGCGTTGCCGAGCGTTTGCAGGTCGCCGATCTGGCCGCGGAACCAGCCGTGGATATCCAGCCAGTGCTGCGCCATGGGGTGCAGCGCCATGGTCGACCAGGCGGAACGGGGGCAGCCCGACTCGAGGAAGCGAAAGGCGGCGGGCAGGCCGTCGCGGCGATCCAGGGCGTCGGTGAGGGCGCGGTCGGCTTCGATTGTGGACATGGCGGACGCGCTCCCTTCGCAGATACCGGTCGAGAGGCGCCAGATGGGGCTTTGGCCCACGCCTCCGCAAGGAGGCACAGCGGCGATACCGGGTAGTCCTAGGGCTTCGGCAGGATGACGAAGAGGCCGAAGGCGGCCGAGGGAATGCGGCTGGAGTGGACGCCGTTGGTGATCCAGGCCTCCTTAAGGCGAACGCTGCCGGCGAGGTTGGCGACGAAGCGGGCGTCGGCGGCGCTGGGGGTCAGCACGCCGTTGAGATCGACCTGGCCGGGGTGGAAGTTGTGATTGCGCAGGGCGATGTCGGCGCGCCAGCCGGCCCGAACGTCGCGCAACGCCGGGGTGGTGAGGGGCGACAGGTCGCCGATCCCTTCCTCGTTGGTGGTCATGGCGTAGATCCGCAGGCTGCGGCCGTTGGGGGAATGCAGCACCAGGGCGGTGAATTCCGTCGGGCGCTCGAAGAGATCGGTCCGCGCGTGCTGGTCGGCCAGCAGCAGCTTTTCGAGACAGCCGGCAGGGCGGATCCACTCCACGGCCCGCGTCGAGAGCATGGCGTGGCTCTGCTTGAGGCTGGGATCGCCGGTCAGCCAGGCTTCGCGCAGCAGGGTGAACTGGTCGGTGACCGGGACGCGCTTGGGGACCTCGGCGGCGAAGGCCCGGTAGGCGGCGGAGATCGGATCGGCGGTGGTCCAGTAGGTCACGCTGTCCGCGACATCCCACACCTGAACCAGCGGGGCGCCCTTGGCCCCCTTGGCGCCTTGGGCGACCAGGATGCGCGGCGCAGACGGGAAGGCGCAGGCGGCCGCCGCCAGGGACGGGGCGAGGCACACGGCGAGCGCGACCAGAAACAGGCAGGCGGCGCGCATCACGGAATCCTCGAGCCAGGGGCGGCGACCCTAGGGGAGATACCGATCGAGCGACAACAGCGATGTCCAATTCCGCGCGGGACCATGGCCGCCCGCTTGTGAAGGGGCGCCCGCTGAAGGCGAGTGCTCTCGCCTTTGCGACCGGGCGTGGTTAAGCTTTGGTAAATCGGTGTTAGATCGGCTGGGTTGGGTCGCTTGAGAGTTCGAGTGCGCCACGCAGAGCCTGGGAGCGGGGCGGCTTAGAGTATGGCGGACTTCAACGGCGGGTCGGGGAACGACGTCTATACGGGCGGCGTTGACGCCGACATCATCGCTGGCGGCGGCGGGAATGACACGCTGAACGGCGCCGGAGGTTTCGACACCATCTCTGGCGACGCTGGCGCTGACGTTCTTGACGGGGGCGACGGCGACGATTGGCTCTACAGCGGCGTCAAGTCGCCATATTTCAACCTTCCCTACTCGGGCAACCCCTTCACGCCGCCGGTAATGGACCGGGGGACCGAAGTCGACAGCCTGTTCGGCGGCGCAGGCAGCGACCGCCTGTTCGCGGGCTACGGCGACACCGTCGACGGCGGGAGCGACGGCTTCGTTGGCGATTACCTCTATCTGTCGCTGCAGGGCGCTTCGAGCGGCGTTGCCGCCGACTTCAACCAGACCACGCTCTCGCTCGGCGGAGGGACGATCACCGGTATCGAGAACGTAAGCTGGGTCGAGGGCAGCAATTTCAATGACGTCATCACGGACCGCGCGGGTGTCGGGACAGGCTACGCCGGCTTCCCGACGTTATGGGGCATGGGTGGCGACGACCTGATCACCGCAGGTTACTACACGGGCTCGATGTTTGGCGGCGACGGCGCCGATACACTGGACGGAAGGCCCGGCACCTATTCACCGGATCTCTATGGCGGAGACGGAGCCGATATTCTCTACTCGGGTGGCGGCGGCGACAGTTACGGCGATGGCGGCGACGACACCATCTATCAGGGCGGCGGCACAGCCTGGGGCGGCGCAGGCGCCGACCTGATCATTCAGTCCGCGTCGAGCTACCTCAACAAGGCCTACGGCGACGAGGGCGACGACGAAATTCGCGGCGCGGAATCCGGGTACAGCGGCGCTGAACTGATTGGCGGTGACGGGGCGGACAAGCTGACCGGCACCGCCTCGGTCGACCGGCTGATCTCAAGCAAGATCGTCGCAAGCGACACCTACGGCGAACCTGATCGGACCGCCGACATGGGCCTGGAGCACGATCAGCTGTTCGGCCTCGGCGGCAATGATCTGCTTTTCGCCGGCTATGGCGACGACGTGGATGGCGGGACGGGGAGCGACGCCCTGAGCCTGTCGCTCGGCGGCATGACCAGTGGGGCGACCTTCAGCACGGCGGGCATCGTGGCGGGGCAGGCGGTGACGCTCGGCGGCGGCGTGATCCAGGGCGTGGAGATTCTCACCTACCTGCGCGGCTCGGAGTTTAACGACACCCTGACGCTCGCCACGCAGAGCACTGCAATCGCCGTCGACGGCGGCGCGGGGAATGACGTGATCGTGGCCGGCGGCAGCGTGGTGAATGCGCTAGGCGGCGCTGGAGACGATCGCTTTGTCAGCGGTTCGGCGAACGATACGTTCGACGGGGGCGCCGGGACCGACGCCGCGGCCTACAGCGGAGCTCGGGCGAACTACACGATCGTGCGGTCGAGCTCCGGCTATGTCACGGTGAGCGGCGCCGAGGGCGCGGACAGTCTGACCAATGTCGAACAGCTGGTCTTCGCTGACCAAACCGTTGTGGTTTCCAGCCTCGAGTTGATGGGCACGGAAGGCACGGACTACATCTCTGGCGCCGCGGTCGCCGACATTGTGCGCGGGCTCGGCGGTGGTGACCAAATCAATGGTCAAGGCGGCGACGACCTCCTGGACGGGGGCGCCGGTATCGACTGGCTCTGGGGCGATGCGGGCGCCGATCGGTTGCTCGGCGGCGCGGGCGACGACATGCTGGACGGCGGCGATGGCGACGATGTGCTGATCGGCGGCGTGGGCGACGACAACCTTAGTGGCGGGGCCGGGTTTGACATCGCCGAGTTCACCGGCAACCGCGCAGACTACGAGATTGCAAACCTGGGGTCTGGAACCATTCGCGTTCAGGGGCCTGACGGTATCGACAGACTTACGCGCATTGAACAGATCAAGTTCGCGGACCAGACGGTCGATGCGACCAACCTGCCGCTGACGGGCGGCAGTGGGAACGACACAATCTACGGCAGTGAAGGCCCAGACACGATTCAGGGGTTGGGCGGCGCTGACAATCTCAACGGGAACGACGGCGATGACCTTCTGATCGGCGGAGCCGGCAACGACTCTCTCGATGGCGGCGCGGGTACGAACACCGCAGAGTTTTCAGGCCCCCTCTCGAGCTACACAATCAGACGCAGTGGCGGCAATTTTGGGTCAGTCACCGGACCGGATGGCGTCGACAGCTTCGTCCGGGTCGCGATCTTAAAATTTGCGGACACTGTCGTCATGGTCGCGGACCTGCCGATCACAGGCACGACCGGCAATGACTTCTTTATCGGTTCGACAAACAGCGACCGTATCTTCGGCTTGCAGGGCGACGACACCATTCAGGGCGAAGCAGGGGGTGATCAGCTCGACGGCGGCGGTGGGGCTGACACGCTGGTCGGTGGTGTAGGCGCCGACATGCTGACCGGCGGGGCGGGCAATGACACGTTCCGCGACACAGCGGCGGGCCTGAACGGCGACCGGATCACCGACTTTTCCCTGGGCGACCGGATCGTCATCACCAACGCCAGCCTGTCCGGATTCAGCGCCTCGCTGAGCGGCTCGACCCTGACCTATACAGGCGGCAGCCTGACGCTGGACAACCTGCCGAGCGGAGCACGGGTGCTGAGCCGCGCGGCGAGCGGCGGCGGGGTGGAGCTGTACCTCGCGGCGACCTCGGTTCCCGGAGCCTTCAACGCCGACTTCAACGGCGACGGGCGCTCCGATGTGTTCTGGCGCAACGACAACGGCGGGATTTCCAGCTGGCTCGGCCAGGCCGGCGGCGGCTTCGTCGGCGACAGCACCATAGGCGGGGTGGCGCCCACCGACTGGAAGGTGATTGGGGTCGGCGACTTCAACGGCGATGGGAAGTCGGACCTGTTCTGGCGCAATGACAACGCCACCGTGGCGAGCTGGCTTGGCCAGGCCGGCGGCGGGTTCACCGGCGATACGACTGTCGG
>JAFKGN010000108.1 GCA_017307205.1 Caulobacterales bacterium | reverse complement strand
TGAGGACCGTGGTTAGCGATTCCTTACCGGGTAAGATTTCGAGGTCGCCCTGCACCGCGTCGCTCCACGCCTGCATGGGATCGAGCCCCATCAGCGCCAGCTTGACCGGCCCCCAGCCGAGGCGATGCTCGGGGCAGGGGCCGAGCCGCAGCAGCGCCTCGCCGTGGACAGCGGCGCGATAGCCCTTGTGACCGGAGAAGCCATAGCCCGGATAGATCTCGTCCATCTCGGTCATCAGCCGGTCGCGGGCGACCTTGGCCAGGATCGAGGCGGCGGCGATCGACTGCGACTTGCCGTCGCCGCCGACCACGGTCTTCACCTCGCAGGGCAGCTTGAACTGGTAATTGCCGTCGACCAGGGCGAAGTCGGGTTTCACGGCCATGGCCTCGATGGCCCGGCACATGGCCAGGCCGGCGGCGTGCAGGATGTTCAGCTCGGCGATCTCGGCGACGTTGGCGAAGCCGACGCCCCAGGCGACGGCCTTTTCCTTGATCTCGATCTCCAGCGCAGCCCGCGCCTTGGCGCTGAGCTTCTTGGAGTCGTCCAGGCCCTTAGGCAGGTTCTTGGGATCGAGGATCACCGCGCCGGCGCTGACCGGCCCGGCCCACGGCCCGCGCCCGGCCTCGTCGACGCCGCAGACGAGCACGTCGCCGCAGGCCTTCTCGAGCAGCAGGGTGGGGCCGGTCTTCACCATCAGGCGCTCATAGCCTTGCAGTCCGCGTGGCGGAAGCAGGTGATCACATGGTCGTTCACCAGGCCCGTGGCCTGCATAAAGGCATAGACGATCACCGGGCCGACGAACTTGAAGCCCTTCTTTTTCAGAGCCTTGGACAGCTTGTCGCCCTCCGGCGTCGCGGCCGGCACGTCGCCTCGCCCGGTCCATTCGTTCTGGATGGTGCGGCCATCCACCGCGCTCCAGCAGAAGTCTGCGAAGTCCTCGCCCGCATCGCGCATCTCGCAATAGAGCCGCGCGCCGGCGATGGCGGCGTCGATCTTGGCGTTGGAGCGGATGATGCCTGGATCGGCCATCAGGCGGGCGCGGTCCTCCGCCCCAAAGGCCGCCACCTTGTCGGGATCGAAGTTGTCGAAGGCGCGGTAGAAGCCGTCGCGGCGCTTGAGGATGGTGATCCACGACAGCCCGGCCTGGAAGCCGTCGAGCACCAGCTTGGCCCACAGCTTCTGCGGATCGCGCTCGGGCACGCCCCACTCGGTGTCGTGGTAATGCTCATACACGGGATCGCCGTTCATCCCGTACCAGGCGCAGCGCACGCATTGAGTCGTCATACGGTGAGCTTAGCGGCCTAGTCAGGCAGCCGGAACAGCGCCTCCACCGGCTTTCCCAGCGCCCTTGCGAGCTTCAGGGCCAGCACTGTGGAGGGGATGAACACCCCGTTCTCCACGGTGTTGACGGTCTTGCGGGTGACGCCCACGCGGTCGGCAAGCTCGGCCTGGGTGAGGCCCGCCTCGGTGCGAAGCTCGCGCAGGCTGGAGATCAGCGCCGGCTCAGTCACGGAGGGCGCGGCGTTCGAGAACCACGAAGGTCAGGCAGGGGACGACCACGCCCAGGGTCAGCAGCGCGTTGAGGATGATCAGCGGGCTAAGGGCCGTGAACAGCGACGCGACGCCCAGCGCGGCGCAGCCGAGGATCAGCGCCCAGAAGCCGCTGGCATAGGCTTTCGCACGATGCTCGCGAGTCGACTCGTCGGAGAGCAGGTCGCGAACGGCCTGCGAGCGGCCAAGCCCACCACCCGTCGCCAGCAGCACCAGTAACGCCAGGGCCCAGAGCGTGTAGGCGCCGATCTGCACCTTGTCGACAAAACGGAACGGCTGGCTGCTCAGCATCTTCAGCCAGAACGGAGCTTGCTGGGAAAGGTAGAGGATCGGGAACAGCATCATCAGCGCCACGCGGCGCTTCTGGATGCGCTCGGCGATCTCGGCGGGGGTCTTGGTCTCGGCCATGGCGGCGGTTCCTGTGGTGCGTGTCACCTATGGGTTACATGCCACCTAAGCGTTACATCTTGTCAAGCGGCCGCTTCATCGCCTCTGCCGTTGACGCGAGGAGACCGCGCGCCTAGCTGAGCGATGCTGCATCGCAGCAAGTTTCCGAAAGGTCGGGCGCATGGCCCTCGACGCTCCGCCCGCGCGGTCGCCGCATCTCGCCTGGGTTCTCGCCGCGCTCGCGCTCGGCGGCTTCACCATCGGCACGACCGAGTTCGCGTCGATGAGCTTGCTGCCCTATTTCGCCGCCGACCTTGGAGTGAACGAGCCGACCGCGGGCCACGCGATCAGCGCTTATGCCCTGGGCGTCGTCGTCGGGGCACCGGTGCTCGCCGTAATGGCGGCCAAGCTGCCGCGCCGGATCATCCTCGTTGTCCTGATGGTGCTGTTCGCCCTCGGCAACGGCCTGTCGGGCCTCGCGCCCAATTTCCATTCGCTGGTGATCTTCCGCTTCATCGCCGGCTTCCCGCACGGCGCCTACTTCGGTGTCGCCGCCCTGGTGGCCGCCTCGCTCGTGCCTCAGAACCGGCGCGCCCAGGCGATGGCGATGGTGATGATGGGCCTCACGGTGGCGACGATCATCGGCGTGCCTTTCGCGACGGCCATCGGCCAGTGGGCGGGCTGGCGGTGGGGCTTCGCCATCGTCGCCATCCTGGCGCTGTCGACGGCCGCCGCGGTCTACATCCTGGCGCCGCGGGCGCCCGCCGACGCCAACGCCCATCCGCTGCGTGAGCTGAACGCCCTGCGCAACCGCAAGGTCTGGCTGACCCTCGCCATCGGCGCCATCGGCTTCGGCGGCCTGTTCGGCGTCTACACCTACCTCGCCTCGACGCTGCTGGAGGTGACCCACGCCGCGCCCTCGACCCTGCCGATGGCCCTGGCTGTGTTCGGGCTCGGCATGACCATCGGCACCCTGATCTGCGCGCGCCTGGCTGATTGGGCGCCGATGCCCGGCGCGGCCATCGTGCTGATCTGGAGCGCCGTGTGGCTGGCCGTCTATCCGTTCACGGTCCACAGCCTTTGGACCTTGCTGCCGACCATCTTCATGATCGGCTGCGGCGGCGGCCTCGGGGCCATGCTGCAGACCCGGCTGATGGACGTCGCCGGCGAAGCCCAGACTCTGGCGGCGGCGCTGAACCATTCGGCCTTCAACACGGCCAACGCCCTCGGCCCGTTCCTGGCGGGCCTGGCGATCTCGGCCGGCTACGGCTGGGCCTCGTCCGGATGGGTAGGCTGCGGCCTGGCCCTGGCCGGTCTGGTGGTGTGGGGTCTCGCCGTGCTCGACGACCGGGCGACGGCCCGCGCCGTGACGGCCGGCTAGACCAGCCAGTCCGGCCGCTCGACCGTCACCGCATAGCCGTCGATCGTCAGGTTCGCCCCGTCGATCCGATCCAGGCGGACCAGGGCGATGGCCCGGTCTTCCCCGGTCGACAGCACCTCGCCGGCCCGCAGCGTGCCGGCCAGCACCTCGGTCCCGTAGGCGGGCGGGTCGCCGTCGAAGTCGAGGGGCAGCATCCGCGAGCGCACCTGGCCGCGGCGCTTCATGCGGCTGGTGGTCTCCTGGCCGACGAAGCAGCCCTTCTTGAAGTCGATTCCGTTCAGCAGGTCGAAGTTGGCCTCGATGGGGTAGGTGGTCTCGCCCGCCCAATCGGCGGGACCCGGCACGCCGAGCGCCATGCGATGAGCGTCGTAGGCGGCCTCGTCGTCCGGCGCCTCGATTTCGAGACCGTAGGCGCGCAGGCCAAGCTCGGGCAGGCGCGGGTCGGCGACCCAGCCGTCGCCCGCGGCACCGTCCCAGCGCGCGAAGACGGGAGCGTCGCTTTCAGCCAGGGTCACCTTGGCCCGCAACCGGTACATCATCAGCCGGCGCAGCAGATCGGCCCGTTGCGAGGCCTGCACATCCAGCCAGCAACCGTCCTCGCGGCCGAGGATGAACAGGTCGAACATCAGCCGCCCCTGCGGCGTCAGCAGGGCGCCGAAGCGAAGTTCGCCGGGGGCCAGGCTGTCGACGTCCTGGGTGAGCAGTCCCTGCAGCAAGCTGCGCCAATCATCTCCGCCGACGGCGATGACGGCGCGGCTGGGCAGGGCGGTAAGTTGAGTCATTTCCGACACATGGCGCGCGGCGCGCTCGCGCGCCAGGGTCACAGGGGTCATAATCGTTCAATGACGGCACGGCCCTTCCCGATTCTGTTCATCACGGCGACACGCATCGGCGACGCCGTGCTGTCCTCCGGGCTGATCCGCAAACTTTCCGATGAGATCCCGGGCGCGCGGTTCACCATCGTCGCCGGGCCGCTGGCGGCGCCACTGTTCGCCCACGTGCCCAACCTCGACGCCGTGATCGTCATGGCCAAGGAAAAGGGCGGCGGCCATTGGTTCAAGTTGTGGAACCGCGTGCGCAAGCGCTCCTGGGGCCTGGTGGTCGATCTGCGAGGATCGGCGATCTCCAGCTTCCTGAGCCGCCAGCGCCGGGCGGTGAAGCGCAAGGCGACCGGGCAGGGCGCCCACAAGGTCGTCGAGGCGGCGGCGGTGCTGAAGCTGGACGAGACGCCGGCGCCCTTCCTGTTCACCAGTCCCGAAATCGAGGCCGAGGCCGATCGCCTGCTGGCGCCGGGCATCGGCGGCTCCGGCCCAATCCTGGCCATGGGGCCGGCCTCCAACTGGGTCGGCAAGGTCTGGCCGATCGAGCGCTTCGCGCAGACCGCCAAGCGCTTGCTGGGCGACGGCGGCGCGATGGCCGGTGGCCGGTTGCTGATCCTCGGCGGCCCGGACGACGTGCGGGCGGTCGACGAACTGCGTCGCGCCATTCCCAAGGACCGCGTGATCGACCTGACCGGCCATGTCGACCTGCTCACCGCCTACGCCTGCCTCAAGCGCGCCCGCCTGTTCATCGGCAACGACAGCGGCCTGATGCACCTCGCGGCCGCCGCGCAGGCGCCGACGCTCGGCCTGTTCGGCCCCTCGGATGACCGGCTCTATGGTCCCTGGGGCGACAAGGCGCGCGCCCTGCGCGGTCCCCGGAGCTTCGAACAGTTTCTAGAGGTGGACCCGGACCTGTCTCAGGCGATACGGCATATGAGCGACCTGCCGGTCGAGACGGTGACGGCCGCGGCCGTCGATTTGCTGCACGCCACGGAGCCCAACAATGGCTGAGACTTTCGACCTGATCGTGCGCGGCGGCGAGGTGGTGAACCACGCCGGGCGCGGCATCGCCGACATCGGCGTGCGCGGCGGCAAGGTCGCGGCCATCGGCGATCTTTCGCAGGCCTCGGCCGGCGAGGTGTTCGACGCCACGGGGCTCACCGTCCTGCCCGGCGTGATCGACAGCCAGGTCCACTTCCGCGAGCCGGGCCTGGAGTGGAAGGAAGACCTGCAGACCGGTGGCCGCTCGGCCGTGCTCGGCGGCGTCGTCGCCGTGTTCGAGATGCCCAATACCGAGCCGACGACCACCGACGCCCCGGCGCTGGAAGACAAGCTGGCCCGCGCCAAGGGCCGCATGGACTGCGACCACGCCTTCTATGTGGGCGGCACCCACGAGAACACCGCCTACCTGGGCGAGCTGGAGCGCCTGCCGGGCTGCTGCGGCGTGAAGGTGTTCATGGGCGCCTCGACCGGCACCCTGCTGGTCGCCGACGACGCCGGCGTCGAGGCCGTGCTGCGCAACATCAAGCGCCGCGCCGCCTTCCACTCGGAGGACGAATACCGCCTGGCCGAGCGCCGTCCCCTGGCCCGCACGGGCGACTGGACCAGCCACCCCGAGGTGCGCGACGCCGAGAGCGCCATCCGCTCCACCGAGCGTCTCGTCCGTCTCGCCCAGGGCCTCGGGAAGCGCATTCACGTGCTGCACGTGACCACCAAGGAAGAGATCGCCTATCTCGCCAAGCACAAGGACGTCGCCTCGGTCGAGGTGACCCCGCAGCACCTCACGCTGACGGCGCCCGAGGCCTATGAGCGGATGAAGGCCTTCGCCCAGATGAACCCGCCGATCCGCTCTGCGGACCACGTGGCGGGCCTTTGGGCCGGCATCGCCAGCGGCGTCGCCGATGTCATGGGTTCGGACCACGCGCCCCATACCCTGGAGGAGAAGGCCCGCCCCTATCCCGCCTCGCCGTCCGGGATGCCCGGCGTGCAGACGCTGGTGCCGGTGATGCTGACCCACGTGAACGCCGGCAAGCTGAGCCTTGAGCGCTTCGTCGACCTGACGAGCGCCGGTCCGCACCGGGTGTTCGGCCTCGCCGACAAGGGCCGCCTCGCCGAAGGCTTCGACGCCGACCTCACCATCGTCGACATGAAGGCCCGGCGCACGATCACCCACGCCCAGATGGCCACCCGCTCGGGCTGGACGCCGTTTGACGGCTTCGAGGCGCACGGCTGGCCGGTGGCCACCATCATCCGCGGCCGGGTGGTCATGCGCGACGACGAAGTGGTCGCCCCGGCGCTGGGCGAGCCGGTGCGTTTCCTGGAGACTCTCGCGGGCTGATTTCGAAATGTCGAAGGCGGCCACGGCCGCTCGTCATCCCTCGAGGCCGCGATCGGCGCGGCCCCAAGCGGAGCATCGACCATGAAATACATTCTGCTGATCTACGAGGACGAAGCGAACTTCGTCGGCGGCAAGGACACGCCGTCCTACCGCGCCATGGTGGCCAGCCACATGGCCCTGGCCGGGGAGCTCGCCGCCCAAGGCGTGCTGCAGGCCGGTTCGGGCCTGGCCTTCACCACCGAAGCCAAGACGGTGCGCACCAGTCGCGGCAAGAAGATGCTGCACGACGGCCCCTTCGCTGAGACCCGGGAGCAGCTCGGCGGCTACTATGTGATCGAGGTGGCTGATCTCGACGCTGCCCTGGCCATCGCCCACCGCGTGCCGCTCGGCGCCGATGGGGCCATCGAGGTCAGGCCGCTCAGCGACTAGCCTTCGTGGCAAAGAAAAAGCCCGCCCGGATCGCTCCGGGCGGGCTCGTTCGTTTCAGAGTGGTCGGCTAGGCCGATCAGCCCTTCTTCGGGTTGACGTTGGTGGCCAGCTTGCAGCCGCCGCCGATACCCTTGGCCTGACCGCAGCTCAGGGCTTCCTTCGGCTTCATGTCGGCCTTGTTGATGCCGATCACGTAGCCGGCCATGCCGTCGGCGCAGGCCAGTTCGACGAAGCCTTCGTCAGCCGTCGCGCCGATGACGCGGGCTTCCGAGACCTGGCAGGTGGTGTCTGGCTTCAGGCCCTTCAGGCTGGTCGACAGCTTGCCGTACAGCGGATCGTACTTGGTGAAGCTGCAACGGAAGCCGGCGACCTCGCCCTGAACGCAGTCGTAGACCTTGGTCGAGGCGGCATCGCGGCCGAACAGGGCGATGGCGCCGTCCGGACGGTTCGAGCAGGCCAGTTCGACGGTGTCGACGCCGGCGGCGCCTTGCAGGGTGCCGTACTTGGAGACATCGCAGTTGAAGCCGGCGGCCTTGGCCAGGCGCGTGTAGAGGCCGTTCTGCTCGGTGGCCGCGGCGCGGCTGTCGGTCAGCTTGCAGCCGCCGCCGACGAAGTCGGCCTGGGCGCAGTCGATGGTGCGGGTCAGGCTGCCGTTCTTGGCTTCCTGCAGCACGTAGCCCTTACCGTCGGTGCAGGCGACTTCGTAGTAGTTGTCGCCGGCGCCGGTGGTCAGGACGTAACGACGATCCTTGATGGTGCAGGCCTTGTCCGACTTGGCGGCCAGGGTGTCGACCACCTTCAGTTGGGCGGCGGTGTCGGTCAGGGTGCAGGCGAGGTTGGTGCCGGCCTCGTAGGCCAAGCAGGGGTTCACCTCGACGGCGCCGGCGGTCGAAGCCGGAGAGGCGGTCGAGACGACGACGCCCTTGCCGCTTTCGCAGGCGGCTTCGAAGTAGATGTTGGTGGTGGTGGCGCCGATGGCGCGGGCCTTGGTCGGCACGCAGTCCGAACCGGCCTTGGTCAGGAAGGGCTGCAGGGCCTTCGACTGGTCTGCGTTCTCCGGCAGCTTACAGGCGATCGACTGCGGCTTCCCATCGGGGCCGAGGTTGGCGGTTTCGAGGCAGCTGAACACCTGCGGCTTCGGGGCCGAGGTGCTGGCGATGATCACGAAGCCCATGCCTTCGTTACAGGCGACTTCGTAGCCGTCGGTCTTCACCTTGGTCTTCGAGTCGGTGCTGCCGCCGAGATAGAGAGCGTTCTTGGGCGTGCAGCTGACCCCGGCGGTCGGGATGAGGGCCGGAACCTCGGCCATGCCCTTGGCGATCTGCTTGGGGTCGAGCTTGGCCGGCGCCCGGCCTTGCGAAACGGCCGCGGGTACGATCGCGGCGACGGCGAGAATGGCCGCCAGGCCGATCCCGATAGACCTTTTCATGAATATCTCCTGGGTATGTTCCCTCGCGGCGGAGCATAAGCGTCAGCCCGCACTCTGGGTCAAGATGTGCGCAGGCCTTGGCCGAACTGAGGCCAATGGCGAAGCTGCTTTGCTCTCATTCCGTTGCTTGACGCGGCGGCGCCCGCGCCCGCTGCTAAGGCTTTACGCTTCAGGAGGTGACGATGACGAGCGAATCCGTACGCGCCGCCCTCGCCGACGGCGTGCTGACCCTCACCCTGGCGCGGCCGGACAAGAAAAATGCCCTCACTGACGGCATGTACGGCGCGCTCGCCGATGCCGTGATCCAGGCGGATGCCGATCCGGCGATTCGCTGCGTGCTCTTCGAGGCCGAGGGCGACGGCTTCTGTGCCGGCAATGACATCGCCGACTTCGCGCGGATCGCGATGACAGGAGGGGCGGGCGACGCCAACGTCTTTCGCTTCCTGAAAGCCCTGGCCCATTCCACCACGCCGCTGGTCGCCGCCGTGCAGGGCGCGGCCGTAGGGGTGGGGACCACGCTGCTGCTGCACTGCGACCTCGTCTTCGTCGCCGACGACGCCCGGCTGGCGACGCCGTTCGCCGACCTCGGCCTGGTGCCGGAGGCCGCCTCCAGCCTGCTGCTGCCGGGGCGCATCGGCCATGTCCGCGCCTTTTCGATGTTCGCCCTGGGCGAGCGGATCGACGGGCCGACCGCCGCCGCCTGGGGCCTGGCCAACGCCTGCGTCCCGCGCCCCGAACTGGCGGCCCGCGCCCGCACGGCCGCTCTGGAGATCGCCTCGCGGCCCCCGATCGCCCTGGCCCAGACCAAGGCTCTGATGCGGCAGGCCGAGGCCATCGCGGGCGTGATGGACCGCGAGGCGGTGCTGTTCGTCGAACGGTTGCAGAGCGACGAGGCGCGCGAGGCCTTCATGGCCTTCGCCGCCCGCAAGCGCTGAGGAGCAAAGCCATGTCCCTGAAGAACAAGACCCTGTTCGTCACCGGCGCCTCGCGCGGCATCGGCCTGGCCATCGCCCTGCGCGCCGCCCGCGACGGGGCCAATGTCGTGGTGGCCGCCAAGACGGCCGAGCCGCACCCCAAGCTGCCCGGCACCATCCACACCGCCGCCGCCGAGATCGAGGCCGCCGGCGGCAAGGCCCTGCCCATCGTGGTCGATGTGCGCGACGAGGCCAGCGTCGAGGCCGCCGTCGCCGCCGCCGTCGAGCAGTTTGGCGGCATCGACATCTGCGTGAACAACGCCTCAGCCATCCAGCTGACCGGCACGCTGCAGACCGACATGAAGCGCTACGACCTGATGCATCAGGTCAACGGTCGTGGGACGTTCCTGGTCTCCAAGGCCTGCCTGCCCCACCTGCTGAAGGCTGAGAACCCGCACGTGCTGGCCTTGTCGCCGCCGCTCGACCTCTCGCCCCACTGGTTCGGGCCGCACGTGGCCTACACGGTGGCCAAGTACAACATGAGCCTGTTCATGCTGGGCATGGCGGCGGAGTTTCAGGGGCGGGTGGCGTTCAACGCGCTGTGGCCGCGCACCACAATCGCCACCTCGGCGGTGAAGTACGCCCTCGGGGGCGATGCGATGATGAACGCCTCGCGTAGTCCGGACATCCTGGCCGACGCCGCCCACGCCATCTTCGAAAAGGACGCCAAGACCTTCACCGGTCGCTTCCTGATCGACGACACCTTCCTCTATGACGAGGGCGTGCGTGACTTCGAACCCTATCGCATGGTCCCCGGCTCGACCCTGATGCCCGACTTCTTCGTTCCCGCCGACAGCCAGCCGCCGCCGGGCGTGAAGCTGTGACGGTCACGATCCGGCCGGCGGTCCCCGCCGACGCCCCGACCATCCTCGTCTTCGTGCGCGAGCTCGCCGAGTACGAAAAGCTGCTGCACCTGGTCGAAGCCAGCGAGGCCGGTCTTGCCGAGGCCCTGTTCGGTCCGCATCCGCGTGTTTTCGCCGAGATCGCGGAGATCGACGGCGCGGCCGTCGGTTTCGCGCTGTGGTTCTACACTTTCTCGACCTTCAAAGGCCGGCACGGGATCTACCTCGAAGACCTCTATGTGCGGCCGGAGGCGCGCGGCGCCGGGGTCGGCAAGGCGCTACTGCAGGGCCTTGCCCGTCGTTGCGTGGACGAGGGTCTTGGGCGGCTGGAGTGGGCGGTGCTCGACTGGAATGCCCCGGCCATTGGCTTCTACGATCGCCTCGGCTCCGTCGCCCTCGGCGACTGGATCGTTCGCCGCCTGACGGGCGAGGCGCTGGAAGCCCTGGCGACCTCCTGACGTGAAAAGGGCCGCCGCGTCCGACGCGGCGGCCCTCAGCTCCCGTCTTCTTCAGCCCCTCAACGGAAGAAGCGGGGCGCGGCGTCGTTCAGGTTGATCTGCCACAGGTCCCAGGCGTGGATGCGGTCGGGCACTTCCACCGTCACCGGCTTGAACCCGTTCTCCTGATAGAAAGGCACGCTGGCGCGCCAGCCGTTCAGGGCGAAGTCCTTGGTGCCGACGGCCATGTAGACCAGCTTCCAGTTCTTCTTGGCGGTCTCCAGCTTGGCCTTGTTCTCGCCCTGCAGGCTGGCCTTCAGGGCGTCGCTCATCCCGGCCGACAGCACGCCGACATAGCCGAACAGCTCCGGGTGGCTGAACGCCAGGGTCGCCGTCTGGGCGCCGCCCATCGACAGGCCCATCACCGCGGTGTTGGCCGGGCCGGTCTTCACGCGGTAGCGCGCGTTCACCAGCGGAACCACCTCGCCCACGACGTCGCGGGTGTAGTTGTCGGTCCCCAGGGCCGGGGCCTGGCCGCCGCCCATAGTGAAGCCATTGCCGCCGGCCGGCGCCGTCTCGCCCGGCAGGGCCTCGATGTGGCCGCCCGGCATGACCACGATCATCGGGACCGCCTTCTTCTCGGCGATCAGGTTGTCGAGGATGTAGTTGGCGCGGCCGATGGTGGTCCAGCTGTCGTCGTCGCCGCCGCCGCCGTGCAGCAGGTAGAGCACGGGATAGGTCTGCGTGCCCTTCTCATAGCCGGGCGGGGTGTAGACATGCAGCGAGCGGGTCATGCCGCCGAGGGTCTTGGACGTGTAGTCGAAGCGGGTGACGGCCCCGTGCGGTACGTCCTTCAGCGCCATGAAGGCGGTGTCCGCACCCTTGATCTCGAACATCGCCTGGGCGCCCGTCTGGCCGAGCGAATAGTCGATGTTGGTCTGGTCCATCACCGTCACGCCATCGACGTTGTACTGGTAGCGATAGAGCATCGCCGGCAGCTTCGGGGTGGTGAACGACCATACGCCCTCGGCGTCCTTGGTCATGGCGCCGCCGTAGGCCGGATAGTCCTGGATCGCCACGGTCACGGCCTTGGCCTCCGGCGCGCGCAGCTTGAACTGCACGGTGTCGCCCGGCAGCAGGGCCACGCCCTTGGGCGGAGGCGGCGGGCGGTTGGCGGCGGCGCCGCCGGGCGGTCCACCGGCCGGGGCGGGCGGTTGGGCCTGGG
>JAFKGN010000095.1:1888-3013 GCA_017307205.1 Caulobacterales bacterium | reverse complement strand
GGTCGCCCTCGCCGAGGAGCGGGCCGTGCTCGGCGCCGCCGAGAAGGCCCTGGCCGACCTCGCCGCAGCCCGCGACGCCTTCGCCGGCGATGGCCTCACCGGCAAGCTGGCCGCCGCCTTCCGGGCGCTGGAACGCGCCCGCGATCGCGCCACCCAGGCCGGGCTCGACGGCAATAGCCAGGCGGTCGCCCGTCTCGTCGCCGCCGGGGAGGCCTGCGACCGCGCCCTGGTCGAGGCCCAGGAGGCCAGCGCCGCCATCGACCTCGCGGCCGAGGCCTTCGACGTCGATCCGCAGGCCCTGGAGAAGGCCGAGGAGCGCCTGTTCGCCCTGCGCGCCCTGGCCCGCAAGCTGTCGACCACCGTCGACGCCCTGCCGTCCCTGCGCGCCGCGTTCGCCGCCCAACTGGCCGCGATCGAGACCTCGGGCGACGCCCTCAAGGCCGCCGAGCAGCAGGAGGCTGCCGCCAAGGCCGCCTACGTCGCCGCCGCCGCCAAGCTCACCGCTGAGCGCCGCGCCGCGGGCGACCGTCTGGCCGCCGCCGTCGAGGCCGAGCTCGCGCCCCTGAAGCTGGAGAAGGCGCGTTTCCGCGTCGCCGTCGAGCCGCTGGACGAAGCCCGCGCCGGTCCGTCCGGCATGGACCGCGTCGGCTTCGAGATCGCCACCAACCCCGGCGCCCCGTTCGGCGACCTCGGAGCCATCGCCTCGGGCGGCGAACTGGCCCGCTTCGCCCTGGCCCTGAAGGCCGCCCTGGCTGGCCGGGCCGACGCGCGCCAGCCGTTGATGATCTTCGACGAGGTCGACCAAGGCGTCGGCGGGGCGGTGGCCGACGCCGTCGGCCTGCGTCTGCGCCGTCTGGCCGAGACCGCCCAGGTGCTGGTCGTCACCCACAGCCCGCAGGTCGCCGCCCGCGCGCGGACGCACTGGAAGGTCGCCAAGGGCGGCGCGGATCATCTGCGTACCGATGTCGCCGTGCTCACCGCCGCCGAGCAGGAAGAGGAGATCGCCCGTATGCTCGCCGGCGCCGCCGTGACTGACGCCGCTCGCGCGGCCGCCCGAGCCCTCATCGGCGCATGAAACCCGTCGAGCAACTGACCGAGGCGGAAGCCGTCGAGGAACTGGCGCAC
>JAFKGN010000095.1:0-1869 GCA_017307205.1 Caulobacterales bacterium | reverse complement strand
TCGCCGACGAGATGGCCGCGCATGACATCGCCTATCACCAGAACGACGCCCCCACGATCAGCGACGCCGACTATGACGCGCTGAAGCGGCGCAACGCCGATCTCGAAGCGCGCTTCCCGCAGCACGTCCGCGACAACAGTCCCTCGCTGAAGGTCGGCGCGGCCGCATCGTCGCAGTTCGCGCCCGTCGAACATGGCGTGCCGATGCTCAGCCTCGACAATGCATTCGCCGACGAGGACGTCACAGATTTCGCCGCTCGCGTTCGGCGCTTCCTGAAACTTGGGCCGGACGATCACGTCGCCTTCACGGCCGAGCCGAAGATCGACGGCCTCTCGGCCTCGCTGCTCTACGTCGACGGTAAGTTCGTGCGCGGCGCCACGCGCGGCGACGGCCGCACCGGCGAGGACATCACCGCCAACCTGCGCACCCTGAAGCAAATCCCGGCCCAGCTGGCCGGCTCGGGCTGGCCCAGCCGCATCGAAGTGCGGGGCGAGGTCTATGCGCCGGTCGCGGAGTTCGAGGCCTTCAACGCCGCCGCCCTCGAAGCCGGGGAGGCGACCAAGGCCAATCCCCGCAACTTCGCCGCCGGCTCGCTGCGCCAGAAGAACCCGGAAGTCACCGCCAAGCGCCCGCTGCGCTTCTTCGCCTACGCCTGGGGCGAGACCAGCGCCGACTTCGCCGAGACCCAGTCGGAAGCCCTCGCCAAGCTGAAGGCCTGGGGCTTCACCACCAACGACCGCTCCAAACGGGTCGAGGACGCCGAGGGCCTGCTGGACGTCTATCGCAGCATCGGCGCCGAGCGTTCGGCGCTGCCCTATGACATCGACGGCGTCGTCTACAAGGTCGATCGGCTGGACTGGCAGAAGCGGCTGGGCTTCGTCTCCCGCTCACCGCGCTGGGCCATCGCCCACAAGTTCCCCGCCCAGCAGGCCACCACGACGCTGGAGGCCATCGACATCCAGGTTGGCCGCACCGGCACCCTGACCCCCGTCGCCCGGTTGCATCCGGTCACGGTCGGCGGCGTCGTCGTCCGCAACGCCACCCTGCACAACGCCGACGAGATCGAGCGCAAGGACGTCCGCATCGGCGATGTCGTCATCCTGCAGCGGGCCGGCGACGTCATCCCGCAGATCCTCGGGCCGGTGAACGCCGACCCGAACCGCGACCTGCCGAAGTACGAATTCCCGCATGTCTGCGTCTGCCCGCTGAAGACGCCCGTGGTGCAGGAGACGACGGCCGGCGGCGCGACCACTGTGGCCCGCCGCTGCACCGGCGAGTTCGCCTGTCCATTCCAGAAGATCCGCCACCTGATCCACTTCGTCGCCCGCCGGGCCTTCGACATCGAGGGCCTGGGCATCAAGCAGCTCGAAGCCTTCCTCGAAGAGGGTTGGATCAAGGAGCCGGCCGATATCTTCCGCCTGACCCGCGACCAGGAGCGGCTGCAGGCCCTGCGCGAGCGGGACGGCTACGGCGAGACCTCCGTCGCCAACCTGATCGCCGGCATCGGCGCGCGCCGCGTCATCAGCCTCGACCGCTTCCTGATTGCGCTCGGCATCCGTGACATCGGCGAGACCACGGCCCTGCATCTGGCCCGCGCCTTCGACAGCTTCGCCGACCTTGAAGCTTCGGTCCTCAAGGCCTCCGAACAGGCGCCAAGCCCCGCCTTCGTCGAGCTGTCCGAACTGCCCGGCCTCGGCCCCAAGGCGCGTGACCAACTACTGTCGTTGACCTTAGCCGCCGATCCGTGGCCCGACGCGCCGATGGCCACCAAAATCGACCACGCCTGCGCCAGTCTGAACGCTCCCGCCCGCCGCGCCCTGACCGAGCGCTACGAGACCTGGGACGCCTTCACCGTCGCGATCCGCGAGG
>JAFKGN010000094.1 GCA_017307205.1 Caulobacterales bacterium | reverse complement strand
GTGGCGCTGCGCCAGAAGATCCAGAAGGGCTGGCACACCTACTGGCGCAACCCGGGCGACAGCGGCGATGCGACCAAGATCGCGTGGAGCCTGCCCAGCGGCTGGAAGGCCGGCGACATCGTCTGGCCGGCGCCCGAGAAGCTGCCGGTCGGCCCGCTGATGAACTACGGCTTCGAGGGCGAGGTCCTGCTGCCGGTGCCGGTCGAGATCCCGGCCAACGCCAAGCCCGGCCCGGTGACCCTGAAGGCCGATGTCGCCTATCTGGTCTGCTCGGACATCTGCGTCCCCGAGGACGTGACCCTGACGCTTGAGCTGCCGGTCTCGGCCCAGCCGTCGACGGCCAAGGCTCCGGCCGCCGACGCCATCGCCAAGGCTCTGGCCGCCGCCCCGAAGGTCGGCGACCTGACGGCGGTGTTCGCCGCCGACCCCTCCGCCGTCAAACTGGCCCTGACCGGCCCGGCCGCGGCCGGCTCGAAGATCGCCGACGCTTACTTCTTCCCCTTCGATGGCGCGGTGATCGACCACGCCGCCGTCCAGAAGGCCGAGCGCGGTCCCGAAGGCCTGACGATCAGCCTCGCCCCCGGCTTCTCCTTCCGCCAAGGCCCGGCCCCGACCACCCTGAGCGGCATCGTGGTCATCGACGGCCAAGCCCATGAGATCTCCGCCTCAGCCGGAACGCTTCCCGCAAGCGCGGCCGGCCTCGGCCTGATCCCGCCCAAGGCTGCTGCATCGAGTCCCGCCGCCCCCGATCTCGGTATCGGCCTGGCGCTCGGCCTGGCCTTCCTCGGCGGCCTGATCCTCAACCTGATGCCCTGTGTGTTCCCGGTGCTGTCGCTGAAGGCCGCCGCCCTGGCGGGGCATGCGCATGAAGAGCCCGGCGCGGTCCGCAGCCAGGGCCTCGCCTTCCTCGTAGGCGTCGTCGTCACCTTCCTGGTCCTCGCTGGAGCGCTTCTCGCCGCCCGCGCGGCCGGGCAGGCGGTGGGCTGGGGCTTCCAGTTGCAGTCGCCGGCCGTGGTCGCGGTGCTGGCCATCGTCATGCTGCTGGTGGCCCTGAACCTCTCGGGCGTGTTCGAGATCGGAACCTCGCTGCAGGACGCGGGCTCGGGCCTGGCCGCCAAACAGGGTCTGGCCGGCGCCTTCTTCACCGGGGTTCTCGCCGTCGTCGTCGCCGCCCCGTGCACCGCGCCGTTCATGGCCGGGGCCATCGGCTTCGCCCTGACCCAGCCGCCCGTCGTCTCGCTGCTGGTGTTCCTGGCGCTCGCCCTGGGTCTGGCCGCCCCGTTCACCGCCCTGTCGTTCGCCCCGTCCCTGCTCAAGCGCCTGCCCAAGCCGGGCGCCTGGATGGAGACCCTGCGTCGCGTCCTGGCCTTCCCGATGTACGCCGCCGCCGCCTGGCTGGTCTGGGTGCTGGCCCAGCAGGGCGGACCGGCGGGTCTGGCCCGCCTGCTCGGCGCGGCCATCCTCGCGGCCTTCGCCGCCTGGGTGTTCGGCTTGGTGCAGAACCGCCGGATCATGGGCAAGCCGACCCTGGCGCTGAATATCCTCGCGGCCATCGCCTTCATCGCCGCCATCGCCCGGGTCACGGTCGGGGGCTACGCCGCCCCGGCCGCCGCCGACGGAGCCCAGACCGCCGCGACATCCGAAAGCGCCGAGCTGCCGTCGGAAGCCTGGAGCCCCGCCAAGGTCGCCGAACTTCAAGCCCAGGGCCGTCCGGTGTTCGTCAACTTCACCGCCGCCTGGTGCGTCACCTGCCAGGTCAACGACAAGGTGGCGCTGTCGACCAAGCGCGCGGCCGACGCGTTCACCGCCGCCAACGCGGTCTACCTCAAGGGCGACTGGACCAACCGCAACGGCGAGATCGCCGCCGAGCT
>JAFKGN010000107.1 GCA_017307205.1 Caulobacterales bacterium | reverse complement strand
GCGCGTGCGCGCGGCTGGATCGGCCATGCGCAGATCGCTGGTGTCGATGGCCGGCATGAACCCGCACCTACGGCCAGATCGCCGCCGAGCTCGGTCAGCCGCGCGCCGCCCAGGCGGTCGGCGCGGCGCTGGGCCGCAATCCCATACCGATCATCGTGCCCTGCCATCGGGTGCTGGCGGCCGGCGGCAAGTCCGGCGGCTTCTCTGCGCCCGGCGGCCGGATGACCAAGCTGAAACTGCTGGCCATCGAGAACGCCCGCGTGGGCGACGAGCCCACGCTCTTCTAGGCGTCAGAACGTCTTGCGCACCCGCATCATCAGGAACGGATCCAGCGAGGCCTCGCGCCGCTCGTAGGCCGAGATCAGGCCGGCCGAACGCGGGCCGTTGTAGAGCACGCGCTTGCGCACCAGGGCCTTGCCGATGGTGTTCTCGATCTGGAAGCGGAAGACGAGGTCGGGCCGCGGGGTCCAGTCCCAATAGAGCTTCAGGAACGCCGTCTCGGTGGTCGTGCGGATCTCGTTGATCCGATAGTTGGTGTCCCGCCAGTCCTTCACCACCTCGAGCGCGACCAGCGAGTCCAGCGACGGCAGGGTCTGGCTGAGGATGAAATCCATGTCGAACGGCGTGTCGCTGGTGATCCGCCGTTTGCGGCCGGTCACCGGGTCGGTCACCTCGGTCTTCTGCCACAGGCCGTTGAGCTTCAGCAGCATCCCGGGCCGGCCGAGGTTGTCGAAGGGCAGGGTCAGGTTCAGCTTGGCGGTGTTGCGCCAGCCGTCACCGATGTTGCCGGGCGCGTCGTAGCGGTTGTCGATCGGGATCAGGTCGACCACCGACTCGACATTGGCGCGGGTCAGGGTCAGCACCACCGCGCCCTGCGACCAGAAGCGTCTCTCGAAGGCCGCTTCGGTCACCCAGGCCCGCTCCGGCTGTAGGTTGGGGTTGCCGGCGTTGTGCACGCCGGTGTCGAGCTGGGCGCTGGCGGCGAAGTCGCCGAAATCGAGCTGGCCCACCTCGCGCTCCAGTCGGAAACGAACCTGGCTGGATTTGTCGGGCGCCCAGGAGGCGATCAGGCGCGGCTTGGCGAAGGCCAGGGTTCGCTCCTGGTTGGCGCCGCCGGTCTGGCTGATCGTCGACCGCTCGTAGCGCAGGGTGCCGTCCAGCGAGAGGGCGCTGCTCGCCTGCCAGCTGCCGGTGATGAAGGCTTCGCCGCGCCGTTCCTCCACCCGCACATTGGCCGAGGGCAGGGGTACGACGACGCCGTTGTCGGTCAGAGCCGTGCGGCTGTCGAGGAAGTTGAAGGCGCCTTCCGCCCCGCCCTCCAGTCGCACGCCGGTGAAGGGCGTGGCGGTCAGCAGGGCGCGGACGATCCGCTCGCCCCCTTCGGAGGAGGACTCATTACGCTGCGAACCGCTCCGGCCGCGGTTCACGCCGGTCGATTCTTCGTTCGAGAAGGTCGCCAGACCGACCAGGCGGCCGGTGAGCTTCGACGTCAGCGGGCGCTCGTAGTCGCCGCCGAGTTCCCAGTCGTTGTCGATCTCCTCGCTGTCGTTGAACACCTGATAGGCGCCGACCGCGTCGGTCAGGTCGGAACGTTCGCGCCGGTCGCCGACCTCTCGGGCGCCCGAGAGGTTGAACCGCAGGACGTCGGCGCCGGGGCGATATTCGGCGCCGACGTTGAAGTTGACCAGGTCCTGCCGGGAGTCGACGTCGAAGCGTCCGTCAAACAGGCTCGCGCCCGAGGCGGACCGCCGCCAGAACGGACCGTCGCCGGAACTCGGAGAGCGGTCGTTGCGATACTGCAGCTGTCCCTCGAGCGACAGCGGCCCCGAACGCCAGGTGGCCTCCACGCGCGGCACGACGCCGACGAAGCCATCGTCGAACGCCTTGGCCAGCATCTGCAGCGCCAGGGTCGAACTGGCCCCGCTCTTGCGGATCACGTTGGCCACCACCGGCTGGCCCTGCATGTCGAGCCCCGCCGAGGCGTCGCGCACCAGATCAATCCGCTCGACCTGTGAGACCGGGATGCGTTGCAACAGCTGCTGCAGCGAGACGGCCTTGGACGACGGCCGCTCGCCGTCGATCATCACATTGCCGGCGGCCCCGCCGAAGCCGCGCACGTCGGCGCCGCCGTTGAAGCTGAAGCCCGGCAGTCGCTGCACCATGTCGAAGGCGCTGGTCGGCTTGAACTCGGCGAAGAAGGTGGGCGGGTAGGAGGTCACGCCCGCGCCAGAGCCCGTCGCGGCGCCGGCGGGCGCGGGCGCTTCAACCGCGTCCTGCGCCCAGGCGTCTTCGCCCAGCAGGCAGGCGCAGGCGATGCCGCCGGCCACAAAGCGCCGCAGTGCGCTGGCGTTAAGCATGGTCCTCACTCCCCGTCGCAGCGCGTTGCGTGACGCGCCGTCATTGCGACGCAGTCAAACTTGGCTGCGCGGGGCTGTATACAGCGACCGAGGGTCGCTTAGCGAGGGCGAAGCGTAATCGGCGTCGCCGGTTGCAGCGCGGTGACCGAAGCGGCCGTCTCCGCCATCAGTTCGCGGGCTTTCAGGTAGGACAGCAGCGGGTAGAGCGCGGCCATCACGGCGATCAGGAAGCCCAGTTCGCCTTCCTTGTAGCCCTTGCGCGAGACGTAGCACTTCCAGAACCGGCGCACGCCGCGGAAGGCGTTGTCCCACAGACCGGTCAGCTTGCCGCTGTCGACGAGATCGGCGGCGCGCAGGGCGGTGTACCGGTTCAGCCGCTCGACCATGTCGCCGATGTTCTCGTCGACCATGTGGCGCATGGGATGGGCGAGCTTGCCGGCGAAGGCGCCGTCGAGGATCGCGCCGGGATGCACGCGCTCAGCCTTCCAGCGCTTCACGCCGCGGCGATAGAGGCGCACCGCCGAGCTGGTGCCGAACGAGCCGCCCCAGCCGTGGCGCACCAGCTTGCGGCCGATGTAGTTGTCGATCGGCACCTGGAAGTAGTCGCCTTCCGGGTCGCGTTCGATGGTCAGGCGGATTTCCAGCGCGAGGGCGTCATCGACCACTTCGTCGGCGTCGAGTTCGAGAATCCAGCCGCCGGTGCAGGCGTCGAGGCCGGCGTGCTTGCGGTGGCCTTCCAGCGGGAAAAAGCCGCTGATGACGCGGGCGCCGGCGCGGGCGGCGAGGGTCTCGGTGCGGTCGGTGCAGCGGTCGGCGACGACGACGACCTCGTCGCAGAACGCCAGACGATGCAGGCATTCCTCGATTCGGGCTTCCTCGTTGCGCACACAAAGCAGCGCCGAAAGTCTGGTCATCACAACCGATCCCTAACCCGCCCCCCAAGGCGGCATGAGGATGTGACGTCGCCGGGCGCCCGCGCCCTCACGAACTGTATGCAGGTCAGAACGTCGCAGGCTTGCGGGCGGCTCAGAACGCCGCGGAAAGCGCCACGGCCAGGGTCCGCGGCCGCTGCGGGGTCACCTGGCGAACCTGGCCGAAACTGAACGGATTGCCATAGGCGAAGGTGTCGCCCTCGGCGTTGGCGAGGTTGCTGATGTAGGCCGCCAACCGCCAGCGGCCCTGGCTCAGCTGGGCCGAAATCTTGGTCGTCATGTAGCCGCCCATTTGCGGCGACAGCAGGGGGTCGAAGGTGAGGCGCGAGCGACCGATGTAGTTGGCCTCGCCGGCCAACAGCAGCGACAGTTGCGATCCGAGCGAGTGCTCGTACTGCACCAAGGCGCCCATCGACATATCCGGCACGCCCGGTAGGCCCTTGCCGACGCGGCTGGCGAACGCCGGGTTCACGCGGGTGATTTCAGGCCGGTTGATCAGACCGTTGGCTTGGATCGACCATCGAGGCGCCGGCCGCCAGGCGACTTCCGCCTCCAGGCCGAGGCTGCGGCCGTCGCCGACGTTGGCCGTGTAGGCGAGACCCGAGTTGTAGAATTGGTCGCTCTGGATGTCGTTCCAGACCGCGTAGAACAGCGCTGATCGCACATCGACGCGCCCCTCCGCCAACCGCAGCTTGGCCCCCATCTCGTAGTTGCGCAGTTCGTCGGGTTCGAACTGGCTGCGCTGGGCGCTCGGCGGCAGCAGGCCGCCGGAGTTGAAGCCGCCCGCGCGATAGCCTTGCGAGAACAGCAGGTAGAACAGGTCGCCGGATGCGAAGTCGTACTGCAGAGAGAGCTTCGGCGACCACCCGTCATAGCGCCGCTCGCGGTCGAAGCTGCGCGACTGACCGGGCGCGGGGGCCATGATGTCGCTGGAGGTCCGCAGCCATTTATGAAAGGCCCGGGCCCCCGCGGCGGCGGTCCAGCCGCCCAAGATCGGATAGGAGACCTCGCCGTACAGTGCGACGTCGCCGAGTTCGTCACTGCGGCGCTCTCGATAGACCCCGCGCAACGGCGAGCCGGGCGCGGCGCTGCTCAGCAGGGCCGGGCTGCTTTCGTCACGATAGGCGCCGTAGGCCCCGGCCAGCCACCGGAACGGGCTGCCTTCCGGAGAGGTGAAGAAGGCGTCCTGGAAGAGGATGCGGACACGCGAGCTCTCGTCGTAGACGCCGAGGTCGGCGGTGCTCTCGCCGAACAGCGAAAGCGCCGCGGAGGCGTCGTACAGGCTCTCGAAATCGTGGCGGATATAGGCCGTCGAGGAGTGGAAGCGGCCCCAATCGCCGCCGCCGTCGATGCTCAGGGCGGCCTGGGCGAAGTTGTTGCGGTGGCTCTCGCGAACGCGGTTGTTGCGCTGGCGCGGGCCCAGGGTTCCCGAGACGTATTGGGTGTCGGCCGTGTCGATCTGCTGCGCCACCACCGAGGCCCGGGCCGACCAGGTGTCGCTGGGCCAGATGCCGACCGAGAGTCGGGCGCCGCTGCGCTGGGTCTTGTCGACGTTCGAAAGACGCAGGCTGACGTCGTCGACGAACCCGCCCTGCTGTTCGTTGTAGACCACTACACGGGCCGCCGCCCGACCCTCGACCAAGGGCACGTTCGCCACGCCCTCGAGGGCGTAGCTGGGCGCGCCGGATTCGGTCCACGCGTGGGTGGCGCGGACCTGCCCCTCCACGGCGTCCAGCACCGGCTTGCGCGTGACGATGCGATAGATGCCGGTCAAGGAGCCGCCGCCATACAGCGCGCCCTGGGGGCCCCGCACGATCTCCACCGCCTCGACATCGGTCAGCCGCAGGTCGGGGTCCGGCGCGTTGTAGGTCAGGGTGACGTCATCGAGGTAGGTGCCGACGGTGGAGCGGGTGCGGCCGGTGAACGCGCCATCGGAGAGGCCGCGCAGCAGAATCTTGTCGCGGCCAGGCCCGAGGTTGGTCGTGGTCACGCCCGCCGATTGCCGGACGGCGTTGGCCGTGTCGAAGGCGAAGGTGCTGGTCAGCTGCTCGCCGCTCATCACGCTGACGGCGGCCGGCAGGCGTCCAACGGCCACCGAGCGCTTGCTCGCCGTGATGACCAGGTCAGAGACGGGCGGGGCCAACTGTTCGTCGGCCGTTGAGGAGGAGACAGGCGGCGGCGACGCGGCGCGCTGCGTCACCTTCGGGGGCGCGGGGGCCTGTGGTCGGGTCGGGATCGACGGCGACATGCGGACGGTCCGGGCGTCCACGATCTCGAACCGGCAGGGCGCGCCGGCGGTGAGGCGGCGCAAGGCTTCGGAGAGGGTGTAACGCCCTGAAAGGCCGGGGCTACGTCCCACGCAGGCGGAGACGCCACCGATCGAGATATCGGCCTGCACGGCGAAGTCGATGAGCGCTTCGGGATACGACTTGGGCGCGATTCGGTAAGCGCCGCCCGACTGGGCCTCGGCGCTTGAGGCTGTGCATACCGCCCATATCAAGACCAGGACCGACGCCCCGGCGCGGCCGACTGCCAACGCTACCCCCGCTTACGGCTCCGTCAGCGAGCCGACGGATCAGCGCGTAGCACTATCTCATTTTTCGTAACGGTCGAAGAAATCGGCGCGAGCGAGGCGAGGCGCCGCACCACTTCGTCCTGATCGTCGACCATCAGCACCCCGGAGAACCGCAGGGAGCCGGCCCCGTCGCTGAGCGTGATCGGGCGCGCGAACTGGGCGTTGAGGTCGGCGACGACATCACCCATCGGCGCATCGCGATAGATCAGGCGGCCGCCGCGCCAGCCCAGGGTTTCCTCGGCGACGACCGACGAGACATGGCCGTCAGCCGCGCCTTCGGTGTGATCGAGACGGTGGCCGGCGGTCAGCCGCAGGGTGGCGCCGCTGGCGCTGGCCACCGGGGCGACCTCGACGATGCCGCGGGCGACCGTCACCGAGAATCGGCCGTCGCGGCGGCGCACGTCGAACTGAGTCCCGACGACCCGCACCTGGCGGTCGCCAGAGGTGATGTAGAACGGCCGCGAGGCGTCCTTGGCGACGTCGAAAACCGCCTCGCCGTCGAGCGTCGTGCGGCGCTGGCCGCGGCTGAACTTCACCGACAGGCGCGAGGCGCCGTTGAGGTCGATGCGCGAACCATCCTTCAAGGTCACCGTGCGGCGCTCGCCGGGGGCGGTGCTGTAGATGGTCGGCTGGGCGGCCATCCACATCGGCGCGCCGATAGCGGCGAACAGCCCGGCGGCGGCCAGGGCGCCATAGATCGCGCGGCGCTGCGGCTGAGCCGGGGCGGACGGCGCCCGGCGCGGGAAGGGGATCACATTGGCGGTCTGCGGGCGGAAGACCTCGCCGATGGCGCGGGCGTCCTCGGCGGTGAGCACGGCGCGATCATAGGCGACGGCGTGCAGGGGATCGGCGTTCAGCCAGGAATCGAACGCAAGCCAATCCGCCTCGCCCGCCTGGGGCGATTCCAGGCGGAGCATCCAATCGACCGCCGTGTCGATCACGGCGTCGGCGATGGGCGGCGATGCGTTCATGAGTTCCTGATCGACCTGGCCGCGAACCGGGTCCTATGATGCCTAGACGTCGCCATCGTCGCCTGACCCCCCATCCTTGGCAGGTTTGCCGCACCTTGGCGACCTGAGGCCCGGCGGAGCCGGCGCCGTCTGCTGGGATACGCCCTGTTCATGGGCGGAAGGAGCTTACGATGGGTTATTTCCGCATGCGACGGGTCATCGAACTCGCCGCGCTCGACCGTCCCTGGGTGGGCGAGATGTTCATGCGCAAGCGTTTCGCGCCGCCCATCGAGACCAACGCCGAGGAGTGGAACGACCACTACGCGGGCTCCACCTACGATCGCCTCTTCAAGAGCGACCAACGGCACCATCACCGCCTGCTGGCCTCCCTGGTCAACGAGCACCGCCCGCACGCCAAGGTTCTGGAGATCGGCTGCGGCGAGGGCGCCTTCTACGCGAGCCTGAAGGCCTTCGCCCCGGCCGGCTATCACGGCGTCGACTTCTCCGACACTGGCGTCGAGGCCGCGCGTCGCCGCTTCCCCAGCGATCTGCAAGGCCACCCGACCTTCGCCGTCGGCGACGGCCGCACCTACGAGCCGGAAGACAAGTTCGACGCCATCGTCTTCCCCGAGTGCATCGAATACCTGGGCGAGCCGGTCGACCTGCTGCGCCGCTACAGCTCCAGCCTGCATCCGGACGGCGTGTTCGGCGTCAGCATGTGGCTGAACACCAAGCCCCTGCGCATCTGGCGCAAGCTGCAGGCGTCCTGCGAAATCCTCGACGAAGCGGTGGTCGCGGCCCCCTGGGGCGGCGCCTGGCTGGTGACGGTGTGCAAGCCGCCGAAGTGATCGCGTCATCGCCACGCCCCTAACCCATCGCCCGGGTCAGGGCCTTGAGCGCGGCGCTGAGGTGCTTTTCGACGGCGCTGACCGAGATGCCCATGGCGCGGGCGGTCTCGGCCTGGCTGAGGCCTTCGAACTTATGCAGCCGGAAGGCGCGGCCCATCTGCGGGGGCAGGGCCTCGGCCGCGTCGCGAAGCTTGGCCAGGCGCTGGCGAGCGGTGATCGCCGCCTCCGGCTCAGGCTCGTCGACCACGTCCTCGCCGTCGATGTCGACGCGGCGGTGGCGGTACCAGGCGTCGTCCCGCGCGGCGGTGCGCCGTTCGCCCCGCAGGCGGTCGAGCATGAGGTTCGAGCCCATGCGGTAGAGCAGGGCCATGGGGTTTTCGACGGGCGTCGACGGATCGACGGCGACGACCTTCAGATAGAGGTCCTGCGCCAGATCTTCGGCGGCGGCGAGGGACTGAAGACGCGCGGCGAAGAACCGCACAAGGTTGGGGCGCTTGATCAGATAGAGGCCCAGCAGGCTGGCCTCATCTCCAGCAGGCGTACTTTGCGGTCCGCTCACTACGCTCTTTCGCCCAAAGTGCGCTGGGCGAACCAGCGTTGCTGAGGAGACTCTAATCATCTGGGCCGCCTGGGGCTAGAGGCTCCGCGGCTTGGAAGCTGCGCCGCGAAGCGGCTAAACCTGCAATAGGCACCGTAACTTGCGCAGCCTTGGGTCGAGAAGGAGAGGGAACATGCGCCGCCTGCTGCTCGCTCTCGAACTTCGCCGTTGGCGCGCCGCCGGCCGCCGGCCTGTCCTCTGGTGGCGGGACGACGACGCCCGCGAAGACACCCCGGCGCTGCGCCGCCTGATCGCGCTGTCGGTTGCGACCAGCGCGCCTCTGACGGTAGCGGCGATCCCCGACGGCGATCGCGAGGGCCTGGCTCCCCTGCTGGCGGCCGCGCCAGGCGTCACCCTCGTTCAGCACGGCGTCGATCATCGAAACCGCCGCGCCGAAGGCGGCTCCGGCGAGTTTGCCGCCGAGACCGGCGTGGAGGAGATTACAGAGGCTCTGCAGACGGGCTGGGCCCGCCTCGCGATCCTGCCCGGTGCTGTGAAGGCCTTCGTGCCGCCATGGAATTTCGTGCACCCAGCGCTGCCAGAGGCGCTGTCGCGCGCCGGCTACGCCGCCTGGTCGGCTTGGGCGGAGCGCCGGCCGGCCGGGGCGCTCGCGCGCATCGACGCGCATCTCGATCTACTGCGCTGGGGCGGCGGGGCTCGCTTCCGTGGGGAGGGCGCCTTCGCCGGCCGCTTCACCCGGTTGCTGGCCGAGCGTCGGCAGGCCGGAGACTGGGCCGCGCCCATCGGCCTTCTGACCCATCATCTCGACCACGACGAGGCGGCATGGGCCTTCCTCGAGCGTTTCCTGGCCCGCCGCGATCTCGACTGGCGCGGCCTGCCGGACCTGCTGGCCGAGGGCTAGAGGCGCGGCATCCGGCTGGGTGAGAGGATTTCGATCCAGTAGCCGTCCGGGTCCTTGATGAACGCCAGGCCCTTCATCTTGCCGTCGTCGGGCCGCTTCACGAACTCGACGCCCAGCTCCTCGAACCGCGCGCTCGCCGCGTAGACGTCCGGCACGCTGATGCCCAGGTGGCCGAAGCCGCGCGGCTCGGCGTTGCCGTGGTGGTATCCGGCGAACTCGGGATCGTTCTCGGTGCCCCAGTTGTGGGTCAGCTCCAGCGTCGTCTCCCGGCTGAACACGAACTGCCGCAGCGCGTCCGGATCGGTCGGCACGCTCTCGCCCTCATGCAGCAGGGCCATGAAGTAGAGGGAGAACTTCATCTCCTCGTAGTCTAGCCGATACATCTGAGTGAAGCCCAGCACCTGCTCATAGAACTTCACCGAGGCGGCCGGGTCGCGCACCCGCAGCATGGTTTGGTTGAAGCGGAAGCCGGCGGTGGCGGGGTCGCGCATGGTCAAGGTCTCAGGACTATGGGGCGTTCGCCTTCTAGTCCCGAAGCCCTGGCGGTTGAAAGCGCGACGTCAGCGGTCCTGCGTCCGCGCGTGAACGGTCTCGACGTTCTGATGCAGGTTTCCGTGGCGGCCCTGCTGTTCGAGGTTCAGGTCGGCGTTGCCGGCCTGGCGGACATCGGCGTCGTCGGCGCTCGCGTGGCGGTTCTCGCCTAGGCGGACCTGATCCTTCGGTATCGGGGGCGGTTTGGCGGTCATGGCGATCCTCCTTGCTTCCGATCTAAACCCGACGGTGGAGCCGCCGTTCCAGCCTTGAGCATGGGCGATTGACAGGGCGGGGCGGTGCAGACCGTATACAGTTGAAGGTCCGGGGAGGGACGCCGAATGCCGTCATCGCTGCGAGTCGCCGCGCTCGCCGTCCTGGCCGGATGCGCTGTTTCCACCAGCGCCGGAGCCCATATCGTCCGCCTCGAAATGCAGGCGCCGAAGCCGGCCTTCGATGGCCGCGCCTTTGGTCCGGCCGGGGCCTACGAGGTCATCACCGGTGTCGCTCACGGTGAGCTCGACCCAGGCGATCCGAAGAACCGCATCGTCACCGATCTGCAGCTCGCACCGCGCAACGCCCACGGCATGGTCGAGTACGCCGCCACCTTCCAGCTGGCTCGCCCCGTCGATGCGGCCAAGCAGAGCGGGGTGATGGTCTACAGCGTGGTCAATCGCGGGACCGGCGCCGTCAGCGGCTACGACGAGGGCCATGTCTCGGTGATCAGCGGCTGGCAGGGCGATATCCCGACCGACGCCCGCCTCCAGACGATCAGCGTCCCCATCGCCAAGGGCCCGAACGGCGCGCCCGTCACCGGCCCGACCATCGCCCGCTTCGTCGACATGCCGGCCGGAACCACCACCATGCCGCTGAACGGCGGCCAGGGCCGGGGCGTGCCGCGCCCGCCGCCCCTCAGTCTCGATACCGCCAAGGCCACCCTCTACCGCCAGCCGAACGACAAGGCCCCACTGCAGGCGCTCGCCGCCTCGGACTGGGCCTTCGCCGACTGCGCGGCGACGCCGTTTCCGGGCAAGCCGGATCCCACCAAGGTCTGCGTGAAGGGCGGCTTCGACCCCAAGTTCGCCTACACCCTCGGCTACATCGCCAAGGATCCGCCGGTGCTCGGCATCGGCTACGCGGCGACCCGCGATCTGGTCGCCTTCCTGCGCTACGCCGACCGCGATGCGGCGGGCAACGCCAACCCGGCGCGCGGCGGCGCCAAGGTCGCCGTCGGCGCCGGCATCTCGCAATCCGCCAACTTCCTGCGCTCCCTGGTTCAGCTTGGGCTTAATCAAGCCGAGGACGGCCGCATCGTGTTCGACGGTATCTTCCCGCAGAACTCCCTGCGCGAAAACGCCATGAACTACCGCTTCGCCATCCCCGGCGGCGGCGCGGCGCTGTTCGACAGCGGCGTCGAGGGCGTCGTCTGGTACGGCGCCTACGAGGACAAGCTGCGCGGCTTCAAGCGCGCCTCGGTGTTCGACCGCTGCCTGCCGACCAAGACCTGCCCGAAGGTGATCGAGCAGTTCGGGGCCTCGGAAATGTGGGGCCTGCGCGGCTCGCCCGCCCTGATCGGCACCGACGCCAAGGCCGATATCCCGCTGCCGGCCAATGTCCGCCGCTACTACAACCCCGGGGTCACCCACGGCGGCGGGCAGGGCGGCTTCAAGCTGGAAGGCCCGCGCATGGCGGCATGCACCCTGGCGGGCAATCCGAACCCTGTCGCGGACACGGCCCGCGCCCACCTCGCCAACCTGATCTCGTGGGTGAAGGACGGCGTCGAGCCACCGCCGAGCGCCTATCCGACCCTGGCCAAGGGCGACCTCGTCACGGCCGAGCAAGCCATGGCGCGCTTCCCGGCCATCCCCGGCGCGCCGCGCCCCGATCTCAATCCGCTGCAGATCTACGACAACGGACCCGGCTTCAACGCCGCCGACCTGACCGGCGTGCCCAGCAAGGCGCCGCCGGCCGTCACCGGGACCGTGCCCCTGCGCGTGCCGAGCGTCGACGCCGACGGCAACGAGGCCGCGGCTGGCGTCCGCTCGACCCTGCTGCAGGCCCCCCTCGGCAGCTATCTCGGCTGGAACATCGCCGCCAACGGCTACATGGCCGGCCAGAACTGCGGCTCTAACGGCGGCTACATCCCCTTCGCCCGCACCCGAGCCGAACGCACGGCCTCCGGCGATCCGCGCCCCTCGCTGGAGGAGCGCTACGGCGACCACGCTGCCTATGTCGCCAAGGTGAAGTCGGCGGCCGACGGCCTGGT
>JAFKGN010000106.1 GCA_017307205.1 Caulobacterales bacterium | reverse complement strand
CCGCAGTGGTTCTGATCGGCGCAGGCCTTTGGATCGCGCTGGATCGAGCCGCCCGATCGCCCGTAGTCGGCGGTCTGATCGTCGGTCTCGGCATTGGGGTGATGCACTATTCGGGCATGGCGGCCGTGCGCCTGCAGGGACATTTCACCTGGTCGCCCGTGATGGTGATGGTCTCCATCCTCGTCGGTATGGCCTTCGCGGCCGCCGCTCTCGTTCGCCTTTCCCGTAGCAGCAGCCTTACGGCTTCGGTTCAGGCCGCGGGCCTGATGGTGCTCGGGATCTGCGGTCTCCACTTCCTCGGCATGGGCGCGGTGACCATCCTGCCCGACGCCGGCGTCGACGTGCCCGGCGGTGTGGTCTCCGGCGATGTGCTGGCCGTCGCCGTGGCCGGTTCGGCCGGACTGATCCTGCTGCTCGCCGTGATCGCGGTCGCCATCGAACGTCGCCAGAAGGTCGCGGGTGAGCGCCGCTTGCTGGAACTGGCGAACGCCGCCGTCGAAGGTCTCGCAGTCTGCGAGGACGGCCGCATCGTCACCGTCAACGCCAGCCTGGAGCGCATGCTCGAAACGCCGGCCGCCGACCTGGTGGGCCGTACCTTCGGCGACTTGATTTTCGACCATCCCGACTTCCGTCCGGACGAGCTTGAAGACGGCAATCTGGTGGAGGCCGAGGTCATCTCGCTCAGCGGCGAGCGCATCCCTGTGGAACTGGCCGGCCGCGCCATGCGTCTCGGCGGCGGTCATCGCACCGGCGTCGCCGTGCGGGATCTGCGCGACCGCATCGCCGCCGAGTCGCGCATCCGCTTCCTGGCCCACAACGATTCCCTGACCCGTCTGGCCAATCGGGCCAGCTTCAACGAACGGCTGGAGCATGAATTCCAGCGCCATCGCCGCAAGGGCGACCGCTTCGCCGTGCTGTGCCTCGACCTCGATCGCTTCAAGCAGGTGAACGACGTGTTCGGTCACGCCGCCGGCGACGCCGTGCTGCAGGCCGCCGGCGAGCGGATCACCGCGGTGCTCGGCTCGAGCGACGTGCTCGCCCGCCTGGGCGGCGACGAGTTCGCCATCATCCACACCGGCGACGCCAAGGTCGAAACCCTGGCGCGTCTGGGACGTGACATCGTCTCGGCCATGCAGACCGAGGTCGACTTCGGCGGCCGCAGCGCCGCGGTCGGAGTCAGCGTCGGCATCGCCGTCTTCCCTGACGATGGGGCCACCCCCGACACTCTGCTGAGTTGCGCTGACGCCGCGCTCTACAAGGCCAAGGCCGACGGCCGAAACGTCTATCGCTTCTTCGAGGCCGAACTCGGCGCCGAACTGCGGGAGCGCCAGGCCATCGAATTCGACCTGCGCCGCGCCATCAGCAATGGTGAGCTGCGCGTCGTCTACCAGCCGCAAACCAGCATCCGCACCCAGCGGACGTTCGGTTTCGAAGCTCTGCTGCGCTGGAACAGCCCGACGCGCGGCGAGGTGCCGCCTTCGCTGTTCATTCCGTTGGCCGAGGAGGCCGGGCTGATCCTGAGCATCGGCGAATGGGTGTTGCGCCAAGCCTGCGCCGAGGCAGCCTCGTGGCCGGAGACCCTGCAGATCGCCGTCAATCTTTCGGGCGTCCAGCTCCGCTCGCCGCACCTGGCCGAAACGGTCGCCGCCATCCTCGCCGAGACGCGCCTCGACCCGGCGCGTCTGGAGCTGGAGATCACCGAGACCGCCATGGTCGAAGACTTCGCCAAGGCCCTGCAGACCCTGAACACCCTCAAGGCGCTCGGGGTGAAGGTGGCGATGGACGACTTCGGCACCGGCTACTCTTCGCTGTCGAACCTGCGCTCGTTCCCATTCGACAAGATCAAGATCGACCAGACCTTCGTGCGCAACGTCCAGACCAATCCGGAGGCGGCCACCATCGTGCGCGCCATCGTCGGCCTCGGCCGCGGTCTGAACCTCACGGTCCTGGCCGAGGGGGTGGAGTCGCTGGAAGAGCTGGCCTTCCTCGATCAGGAAATGTGCGCCGAGGCCCAGGGCTATCTGTTCGGCAAGCCGGGCGAGATCGCCGACTTCGAGGTGGAGGTGGGTCGCAAGCCCCCGAAGCGGCCCAAGGCCGCCTGATCGCCGTCGAACGACGCGCCGCCGCATCGCTTTGCGGCCTCGCTCGTTGACGGTCGATGAGCTTGACCACGCGACATCGCCGCGAGCCTGCCCCCTGGCGAGCCGCTGCCGCAGAGGTGGCCGGTTGGCTGGCGCGAGCCCCGCGCGCGGCCCTGCTGGAACTGGTCTCCCGTATCGGCTTCCTGGCGCGCGGCGTGGTCTATGTCAGCGTCGGCGCCCTGGCGCTTCTAGCCGCCTTCGATCTGACGCCCCACGCGGGCGGCGCGGTTTCGGCCATGGCCTCATGGGGACGCTGGCCGGCGGGCGTCGCCCTCATCTGGCTTACGGCCACGGGCCTCGTCGGGTTCGCGACCTGGCGCTTCCTGCAAGCCGTGTTCGATGCCGACGGTCACGGGCACGCCCTACGCGGCCTGGTCGTTCGCGCCGGCCAGGCCGTCAGCGGGGCCGCGCATGCCATTCTCGCCTGGTCGCTTTTCGGCCTGCTCGACGGGCTCGAGGATCTGAATGAGGCGGGGGATCAGGACGCTGCCCAGTCCGTGGCCGCCGCGGTCCTGGCCTGGCCCCACGGCGACATGCTGCTCATCGGCAGCGGCGGCGCCATCCTGGTGTTCGCGGTCGGAAGCGTCTGCCAAGGCCTGTTCCAGGCCTTCGCCAAGCGGCTCGGCTGTTCGCCCGTCGCCTGTCGCTGGGCGGTGTCCCTGGCGCGTCTCGGCTATGTCGGCCGGGGTCTGGCGCTCGCGCCCATGGGTGTCTTCCTGGCCGAGGCCGGGTTCGACGCCCGCGCCGCCAGCGCCCGTGATTTCGCCGGCGCCCTGCAGGTGGTGGAGGACCAGCCGTTCGGCACGCTCGTGCTCGGCCTCGCGGCGGTCGGCCTGATCGCCTTCGGCCTGTTCGCCGTCTTCGAGGCCGGCTTCCGGCGCATCGTGCTCGATCCCGCCGCGTGGTGAGAGGGCACGAACCGCGCGGTTCGGCGTTCAGCCTGGATGCTGCGCCCCATCACGCTCGTCGGCCTCACCGTTATCGCCAGCCTGGCGATCGGCGCCTCGCCGACTTCCGCTCGCCAAGTGAAGGCTCCAGACGTCTCGCCGGCCTTCGGCAATACCGTGGTCTCGACATATCCTGACGGCCGCAAGGCTCATCTGTGGCTCGCCGAGGATGGCAGCTATACCGCCACCGGCCGCCGAAAGACGCCGTCGAGCGGCGTCTGGTCGGTGAAGGGCGGAAAGGTCTGCCTCAAGCAGAAGAAGCCGATGGCCGCGCCGTTCACCTATTGCACCGCTGCGCCCAGCGGCGGCGTCGGCGCCAGCTGGAAGGCCAAGGCCGTCACCGGCGAGCCGGTCACCGTCACCCTGGTCAAGGGACGGGTCACCGGCTGAATCCTTTTCGGGCGTATCGCGTTGAGACCAGAAGCCTGAACGGGATAGCCGCATGACCGCCGCCCAAAGCTTCTTCGTCAGCCCTCGCGGGGACACCCGTCACGGACATGTGGTCGAGGCGGACTCCTTCGAGGAGGCCGCCGTGGCCTTCGCTGAACGCTGGAGCCCGCCGGTCGACGCTGACGGCGATATCGCCCTGATCGTCCGCGACCGCGAGGATGGACGCGAAATTTGCCTGCGCCTCGACCTCGACAGCGGCGAGGCCCAACCCTGCGGCTAGGTCGACACGGACTTCGTCGTCAGGCCAGGGTCGAGCGCATCGCCGCCAGCCGGGCGAAGGCCAGTGTCAGGGCTTTGCGACGGGCGCCGGCCAGGGGCGTGCTCGGCGCTTCGCGGGTCACCGCCCCGCCAAAGGCGTCGGCGACGATCATTCCCGGTTCTGGCGGCAGGATGTCCTGCGGGAAGTGCGGCCCGACCGCGAAATAGAAGGCGTCGCAATAGGGCAGGTACTCAGGCCATTTGCGATCGGTGCGGAAGTCCTCCAGCCCCGACTTCACCTCGACGATGACGATCTCGCCCTTGGGGCCCAGGGCCATCAGGTCGGCGCGGCGGCCGTTGGGCAGGCCCACCTCGGGGATCGCCGCATAGTTCATCGCCGCCAGCAGGCGGTGCGCCCCGCGCGTCACCTCACCCGTCGTTTCCGGGCGGCTGAGCGGGACAAGGGTGATGACGGCGGCTTCCACACCGCAATCATGTTCCGGCTTCGTTCGCGGATCAAGCGTCGCGGACGCCGCATGCGACCTTGAATGACGCAGGCCGGCGCCTTACCTCGCCGCCTTGAGAGGCCACGTCCTCCCTCCGCCGCGGCGGGGTTCAGGTCCGGGACGGCCCGGCGTCACCCAGGAGAGGTGCGCCGATGGCTTGGCTGTTTTTGATCATTGCGGGTCTGCTGGAGGTCGTCTGGGCCTTCTTCATGAAATCCTCCGAGGGCTTCACGCGGCTCGTCCCCAGCGTCATCACGCTGGTGACCATGGGGGCCAGTTTCGGCCTGCTCTCGCTCTCGATGCGCACCCTGCCTTTGGGCACGGCCTATACGATCTGGACCGGCATCGGCGCGGTGGGCGCCTTCGCGGTCGGCATCGCTGTGCTTGGCGAGGCGGCGACGCCCATGCGCTTGGCCGCCGCCGGGTTGATCGTTTCCGGCCTGGTGCTGATGAAGCTGTCAGGCGGCCACTGAGCCGCGACGCTCAGTCAGCCTGGGCGGGATATTCCAGGCGCTCGACCGGATAGCCCAGGGCCTTGAGGCGGGCGACCGCCTGGGCCTTGCCGGTTTCGCTGAGCTGCGGCCTGCGGGCCAGCAGCCACACGAAGTTGCCGCCGGGCGTGGCCATGATCGCCCAGCCGCCGTCGGCCTCGCTGGTGTCGAGCACGAAGTACTGCTGCTTCACCAGGCCGAAGAAGGTCATGGTGAACTTGTTGCGCTCGGGATTGTCGACCTTGCCCTTGGTCTTAAAGACCTTGGTCGGGCCGGTGGGCGAGCCACGATGGCAGGTCTGCACCACGTCGAAAGCCCCCGGCGCGCCGCCGGTGAACTGGCTGGTCGCCCCTTGGCAGTCGCGCTGGTTGTTGTTGGGCAGGCGGGCGATCTCGTACCAACGGCCGCTGTAGAAAGCGGCCGGCGCCGCCTTGGTCGGTTCGGGCGCGGCGGCCAAGGCCGCACCGCCGGCGGACAGGCTCAAGGCGAGGCTGGCGGCCAGGGCCAGAGCAAGGGCGCGGGGCATGGCTGTTGTTCCTTCGCGAATGGGAGCCAACGCGCCTGCCAACCTCCTGGTTGCGTAGGGAATTTCTCCTGAGACGAGAGGTCCTCAACCACAAGTCTGCGTCACCTCGTCGCGAAGGTTGACGCGCGTTCACCGTGCTTGTTGCGCGGTTCGTTTACAAGCCAGGGCTTAGGCTCACGGCCAGGCGGGGCTCTGTGCGGTCGACTTCGGCTGCTCCCCGCGCGGACGTGAATAGGCATGATGCGACGCTTGGCCCAGCTTTCGAGCCTGATCGCCCAACCCCGCCGTGGCGCGACCTCGGGCGGCGTGGCCGTGCAGTTCGCCTTCCTCATCATGCCTCTGGCCGTGCTCACCTTCGGCCTGGTCGACTACAACCGGGCGACCTCTGAGAAGCGCCGTCTGCAGGACGCGCTCGACGCCGCCACCCTGGCCGCCGCCCGCTCCACCGCCGTGACCAATCCCGAACTGCAGGCGATCGGCAGCCAGAACCTGACGACCAACCTTTCGGCGGCGACCGACGCCACCCTGTTGAGCTCATCCTTCACGCTGGACAGCCCCAAGGTCGTCGGCACGGCCCGGGCGAAGATCACCCCGATCGTCGCCAACCTTTGGATGAATGGCGACATGACGGTGAGCGTCACCTCCGAGGTGGTGCGCTCGATGAACAAGATCGAAGTGGCGATGGTGCTCGACACCACCGGCTCGATGGCCGGCACGAAGCTGACCAATCTGAAGACCGCGGCCACCAACTTTGTCGACACCCTGGCGGCCGCCGCCGCGCGTTCCACCGAGGTCAATCCGGTGAAGATCGGCATCGTGCCGTTCTCGAGCGCCGTGCGCATCGGCTCCTCGACCAGCGAGATCAATGCCTACAAATCCGCCGCCTGGATGGACAAGGGCACGGCCCCGATCGGCGCCGACATTTTCAACGGCCTGACCGGCGTCAATCGTTTCACGCTGCTGACCCAGATGGGCCAGACCTGGGGCGGGTGCGTTGAAAGCCGCGCCATGCCCTATGACGTGCAGGAAACCGCGCCGAACGTGAATGTGCCGGCGTCGCTCTACACGCCGTTCTTCTGGCCGGACGAGTCCGACAACGACAACTATGCGATCAACGACTACCTGTCGGACGGGTCGTACACGAGCCAAGGCACGACCGGCGGTGTGAGCACCGACTATCGCCGCCGTCAGGGCTTCAAGGGCAAGTATACCAAGGCCCCCTCGGGCAGCGGTCTGGGTCCCAACCGGGGTTGCGACATGCAGTCCCTGGTGCGCCTGACCACCGACTGGACCTCGCTGAAGACCAAGATCAACAGCTTCAACGCGGTTGGTGAAACCCACATCCCGCTCGGCCTGGCCTGGGGCTGGAACGTCCTGTCGCCGACCGGACCGTTCTCTGACGGCGTCAGCTACAGCACGCCCAAGACCACGAAGATCATCGTGCTGATGACCGACGGTGAGAACACCTACACCACGACCAACAGCTCCAACGACTCCAACTACGACGGCTATTCCTTCATCTGGGCCAACCGGATGGGCTCGACGAGCGGCAACTCGAGCGCGCGCACGACGGCGATCGACAATCGCCTGTCGCTGCTGTGCACCAACATGAAGAACGCCGGCATCGTAATCTATACGGTGCGCGTGGAGGTGAAGACCGGCTCCTCGGCCCTGCTGCAGGGCTGCGCGACCAAGCCTGAGTTCTTCTACGACGTGCAGAGCGCCTCGAACCTCAACGCCGTGTTCAGCGCCATCGCCGGCTCGATCGAGAACCTGCGCATCAGCAAGTGACCGGGCGCGAGCCCGGTCATCCCGCCTAGAGCAGTTTGATCTCGCGCAGGCGCTGCTTGAGGAACTCGTCGGCCGTGATCGGATCCGGATAGCGGTTTGGATTGTCCGACGTGATGCAGCTCGGCAGGGTCTCGATCCGGTAGTCCGGTGCGAAGTGCAGGAAGAACGGCGTCGAATAGCGCGGCACGCCGCGCCGCTCCGGCGGCGGATTGACCACCCGGTGCGTCGTCGACGGCAGCACATGGTTGGTCAGGCGCTGCAGCATGTCGCCGATGTTGCAGACCACCGAACCCGGCGGCGGGTTGATCGGCAACCAGGCCCCGTCGCGATCCTTCACCTCCAGCCCGGCTTCCTCGGCGCCGAGGAGCAAGGTGATGGTGTTGATGTCCTCGTGCGCCCCGGCCCGCACGTTCGGCCCGTCGAACGGCGCCGGCGGATAGTGCAGCAGGCGCAGGATCGAATTGCCGTCCTTCACCGTCGGGTCGAAGAACTGCCGGTTCAGCTTTAGGTACTCAGCGATCGCCTGCAGCACCCGGCCGCCCAGGTTGTCGAGCGCGCCGTAGAGCCAACTCAGGTCATCCTTGAACGCGGGAACCTCGGCGGGCCAGACGTTGTCAGGCATCTGTGAGCGGAACGGGTGCCCGGGCGGCAGCGCCCGGCCGATGTGCCAGAATTCCTTGAGGTCGAAGTGGGCCGCGCCCTTGGCCGTCTCGATGCCGAACGGCACGTAGCCGCGCTGGCCGCCCTTGCCGACCACGTACTGCTTCTTGATGTCCTCCGGCAGGGCGAAGAAGGCCTTGGCGTCGCCGATGGCGCTTTCGATACGCGCCTGATCCAGGTCGTGGTCGCAGATCACCGCGAAGCCGTAGCGTGCGAACGAGCCGCCCAGGTCCTGGGAGAAGCCTTCGAAGTCGCTTTCGTAGCGCTTGAAGGAGACGGGCTGGATGGCGGACGCGGCGGGCAAGGCGAAAACTCCGTAGGCGAAGGCGGCGCAGACTACACCGAACGATCACACCGGGCGAAGGCTCGCGTTGACGCGGCGCAAGCGCCTACCGCCCGTCGTTCGCCCGTTCGCGAAGCTCTTCGTCCAGGCTCGTGGTGTCCCAGCCCGAGGTGTCGGTCGGCTTCATGCGCTCGAGATCTTTGGCCAGCAGGCGCTCCATGGTCTGCTGGCTGTCGCGGGCGGCGAGGATGTAGTTCTCCTCCTGACCCCACATCGGCGCCAGCTCTTCGAAGCTGCGCAGGTCATGACGCCGGAAGTAGTCGCCCGCGCGGTGCGCCCGGTGGGCGCGGAAGCCCAGCTGGCGCAGGGCCGTGACGCCGAGGGCCAGGGCGCCCTCGAAGGTCTCGCGCTCCACGGCGTCGGCGCCGTTGCGGAGCAGGTCGTAGGCGTGGCGGCGATCGAAGGCCCGAGCCAGCACGATCAGGTTGGGGAAAGCCTTCTTGGCCGTTTCGACCAGTTCGACCGCCTTCTCCTGGTCGTCGATGGCGACCACCAGCATCTTGGCCCGCTCGGCGCCGGCGGCGCGCAGCAGGTCCAGGCGCGTGGCGTCGCCGTAGTGCACCGGACGCCCGAATTTCCGCAGCACCTCGATCTGCTCGATGTCGCTGTCCAGCACGGTCGAACGGAAGCCATTGGCCTGCAGCAGGCGGCCGGTGATCTGCCCGAAGCGGCCGAAGCCGGCGATGATGATGTCGGGCTCGGCGTCCTCGAAGGTCGGGTCATCCGGCGGCGGCGGCGCATTGGCGGCCTCGAGCTTGGCGCTGATCTTTTCGTAGAGCAGCATGACCACCGGGGAGAACGCCATCGAGACGGCGACCGCCGCCGTCAGCAACGCCGCCAGCTCCGCGCCGATCACCCCGGCCCCGACCGTGAAGGTCAGCAGCACGAAGGCGAACTCCCCGCCCTGGGCCAGGGCGACCGAGATGGTGGCGGACGTCGCCGTCGACGCCCCGCTGAGCCGCGACAGGCCGAACATCACCAGGAACTTGACCACGATCAGGCCCAGCACGATGCCGAGCAGCACCACCGGTTCACGCATAACCAGGGCGAAGTCGATGCTGGCGCCCACAGTCATGAAGAACAGCCCGAGCAGCAGGCCGCGGAACGGCTCGATGTCGGTCTCAAGCTCGCGCCGGAACTCGCTCTCGGCCAGCACGACACCGGCCAGGAAGGCGCCCAGGGCGGGCGACAGGCCGACGATGCCCATCAGGGCCGCGACGCCGACGACGATCAGCAGCGCCGAGGCGGTAAAGATCTCGCGCAGCCGCGCCGAGGCGATGAAGCGGAACACCGGCCGGACCACATAGCGCCCGCCGAACACCACCGCCGCGACGGCGGCCAGCACCGCTAGAGTTTGGGCCCAGGCCGGCAGTTCGCCGATCAGGCTCTCGCCCCCGTGCCCGCCGCCGGCCGCGGCGTGCTCGGGCGCATGCGTCGCCAACAGCGGCAGCAGGGCGAACATCGGGATCACCGCCAGGTCCTGCAGCAGCAGCACCCCGAAGGCGGCGCGGCCCACGGGCCCCTGGCGCAGGCCCTTCTCGTCGAGGGTCTGCAGCACGATGGCGGTGGACGACATGGCTAGCACCAGGCCGACGGCGATGGCGACCCGCCAGTCGAGCCCGAAGGCCATGCTGGCGGCGGCGATGACCAGGGCCGTGGCCAACACCTGGGCGCCGCCCAGGCCGAAGATGGTCTTGCGCATCGACCAGAGCAGCGCGGGGCGCACCTCCAGGCCGATCAGGAACAGCAGGATGACGACGCCGAATTCGCCGAAGCGCATGACGTCGGCCTGCTCGCCGACGATCGAGAGGGCGAAGGGGCCGATCACGGCGCCGGCGATCAGGTAGCCCAGCACCGAGCCGAGGCCGAGCCGCTTGGCGATCGGCACCGAGATGACGCCGGCCGCGAGGTAAACCAGCGCCTGGATGAGCAGCGAATGTTCGTTCATCAGCTCACCACCTCGGCGATGCCGCCGGTGAGGCCGACGATGCGGTTGCGATAGGCCACCGTGCGGGCGGCGAGGCCGCCATCGTCGCAGATCGAGGCGCTGTGGGCGACGAAGGGCGGCTCCCAGGCCATGCCGCACAGATAGGCCGTCTGCTCCAGCGGGCGCAGGAATTCCTCCATGCTGAAGCGATTGCCGCCCTCGGCCTTGTAAAGATCCTGGGCGCCGCCGGTCGTGCAGGCGACGAACATGCGCTTGCCCTTCAACCGGTCGCCGGTCTTGCCGTAGGCGAAGCCGTGGAGCCAGACGAGGTCGAGCCACTCCTTCAGCAGCGCCGGGGTCGAATACCAGTAGAGCGGAAACTGCAGCGCGATGACGTCGTGCGAAATCAGCCGCTGCTGCTCCACCTCCACGTCGATCACGAAGTCCGGATATTCTTCGTAGAGGTCGTGAAAGGTGACGCCGGACAGACCCTTTACCGCCTTGGCCATGGCCCGGTTGGCGCGCGAGCGTTCGAGCGCCGGGTGAGCGAGCACCAGCAGCACCCCGCCCGTGGCGTCGTTCGCCGGCTGCAGGGTCGATTGTGCGGCGCTGGCCTGGCTCATCAGAGCTCCGTAAATTGGGCGAGCGACAGGTGTAACCTTTCGTCGCGTTTGAGCGTACCTAGTTTCGAACGGGCCTCGGCCCAACCCGCATGGACGCTCGAAATGAAGCTTTCTCGCCTCGCCGCGCTATTCGCGCCCCTCGCAGTCCTGTTCACCGTTGCGATCACCGCGCCGGCCGCACGGGCCGAGACCGCCGTCTTCGCCGGCGGCTGCTTCTGGTGCATGGAGCACGACATGCAGGCCATCCCCGGCGTGCAGAAGGTCGAGTCCGGCTACATCGGCGGCCACGTAAACAACCCGAGCTATGAGGACGTCACGAGCGAAACCTCCGGCCACTACGAGGCGGTGCGCGTCACCTTCGACGAGAAGCGCCTGCCCTACGGCCTGCTGCTCGAGCGGTACTGGAAGCTGGTCGATCCCACCGACGCCGGTGGTCAGTTCTGCGACCGCGGTCCGTCCTATCGCACCGCCATTTTCGTGACCGGCGCGGCTCAACGGAAGGCTGCCGAGGCCTCCAAGGTGGTGGCTCAGGGCAAGCTGAAGCAGGGCAAGGTCGTCACCCCGATCATCGATGCCCCGCGCTTCTGGCCGGCCGAGGAATATCATCGCGACTACGCGAAGCGGAATGCCATCCGGTACGACCTCTACCGCACCGGCTGCGGCCGCGACCGGCGGCTGGCCCAGGTCTGGGGCGTGGCCGGCAAGTAGGCCGTTCTCACCACTCGGTGTGCTGATCCGGCGGCTTGCCCGTCGCCGGGTCGCGCGGCAGGGGGCGGAACTGCTCTCCGATGAACAGGTCGGTGCGGCGGCTGCGCTTACGGTCGAGACTCACCTTGACGATCTCGACGCCATAGACCTTCCCGAAGTCGGCCTTGAACTCCTCGCGGAAGCCGCCCTCCAGGGCGGCGCCCAGCACCCGGCCGCCGAACTGGGCGGTCAGCGGCTGCTCGGCCTCCGCCTGGCTCTGCGCCTTGGCCTCGTGCACCCACATCTTCAGCGGCGGGGCGCCGTTCTTCCCGAAGTAGTCGCGGCCGTAATAGGCGGCGGTGTTGAACAGGAACCGGTCGTCGACGACCACGGCGTCGAGGCGCTTGTTGGCGTGCTCCAGCTGGGCTCGCGCGACCACCGCCTGGGTCACCGCTTCCCAGCCCTTGGCGCGCTTGAAGGCGTTGGCCGCCCCGATGCTCTCGCCCAACCGCGGCGACAGCACGCAGGCCAGGAACAGCACGGCGATCAGGCCCTGGATGGCCAGGGCGGCGACGGTCCATTTGCCGGCGCGCCAGCGCACCAGCCAGTGGGCGACCAGCAGGGCGCCGGCGACGTAGCCGATGCTGGCCCAGTTGGCGTTGGCGCGCGACAGGAAGGCCTGCACCGTGACCGACAGCAGCGCGGGCAGGGAGAAGCACAGCAGCATCAGGTCCGGCGCGGCCAGCTTCCGCCGCCGGATCGCCAGGCCGCACCCGACCAGCAGCACGCCGAACGGCACCGGTCCGAAGACCGCCAGCTGTGAGGCCAGGAAGTCCAGCATCTCGCCGATGTTGAACATGTCGCCGGCGTGCCAGTTGGCGTTGGCCACCGTGTGCTCGAAGGTGTGGAACTGGTGGGTGGCGTTCCAGATCATGTTCGGGCCGAGGATAACCGCGAACACCGCTCCGGCCAGCACCATCGCCTGCCAGCTCCAGGCGCGC
>JAFKGN010000105.1 GCA_017307205.1 Caulobacterales bacterium | reverse complement strand
CTCGGAAGGCGCCAACTGGATCCTGACCATCGGCGGCACGCCCGCGCCGGGTACCGGCCCGAGCTTGATCGAGGTGCAGCGTGACATGGAGGCCCCGACCGCGGGCCTCGCCGCCGTGGTGGCCGGCGCCACCCGCACCGTCTGGGTGCAGGACCCGGCGGTGGGCGACAAGCTGGCGGTGGTGACCGCGCTCGGCCCCTCGAAGGGCATGCCGATGCGTCGCGACTACGTCGACCTGGCCATGCTGGGCACGATCCAGGGCCTGGCGCTGGAAAGCTATGCCGACGACCTGAGCGTGCAGGCTTCGGGCGACCTCGTGCACATCGGCCGGCCGAAGGGCCTGGCCCTTTCGCCGGCGGCGGCGACCAATGCGCGACTGGACGCCGAGATGGGCGCGCCGCAGCCGGCGGCGATGCCGGGCCTGATCGATCCTGACTGGGGCAAGACCGCGGCCGGTGGCTTCCTGCGCCGCTACAACAATCTGCAGGATGCGGCTGCCGTCGAGAGCGGCGAAGGCGAGGGCGACACCGTCACCGCCCGCATGGCCCTGGCCCGCTTCCTGATCGGCGAAGGCCTGGCCTACGAGGCCATCGGCGTGCTGAACGCCGCGGCCAAGGCGCGCGAGAACCTGCAGGGCGATGGCGAGTTCCGGGCGCTGCGCGGCATCGCCCGCACCATGGCCGGCCGGGTGAAGGAGGCCGAGACCGACTTCTCGACCGCGATCCTCGCCGACGATCCGTCGACGGCGCTGTGGCGCGGCTACATCTCGGCCCAGGCCGGCCAGTGGGCCGACGCGCGCCAGAAGTTCGCGCAGGGCCGCTCGGCCCTCGCGATGAACACGCCCGTGTGGCATGCGCGGTTCGCTCGCGCCGATGCCGAGGCGGCGCTGGAACTCGGCGACTTCCCGGCCGCCGGGGCGGCGATCACCGACGCGCTGAACCAGGACGTCATTCCCGAGGAACAGCTGCAGACCCGCCTCGTGCAGGCGCGGCTCATGCAGGCGATGGGCGACACCGGCCGGGCGCTGAACGTGTTCGACGCCCTGTCGCGCGCGGCGATGCAGGAGGTGGCGGCCCCGGCCTTGTTGCACGCCACGCAGATCCGCCTCGACCGCGGCGAGATGAACCCCGCGCAGGTGGCCGAGACCTACGACAGCCTGCGCTATCGCTGGCGCGGCGACGGGGTGGAGCTGGACACCATCCGGGCGCTCGGCGACCTCTATCTGCGCCAGGGCCGCTATCGCGAGGCGCTGGAGGCGATGCGCTCGGCCGGCCAGCGGCTGCCCGACCTGCCGCAGGCCGTGGCGTTGCAGAACGATCTGGCGGCGGCGTTCCGCGCCCTGTTTCTCGAAGGCCAGGCCGACGGCCTGCAGCCGATCCAGGCGCTGGCGCTGTTCTACGACTTCAAGGAATTGACCCCGATCGGGGCCGACGGCGACCAGATGGTCCGCAACCTCGTGCGCCGGCTTGTCGACGTGGACCTGCTGCCGCAGGCGGCCGATCTGCTGAAATATCAGGTGGATAACCGCCTCGACGGTGCGGCAAAGGCTCAAGTGGCGACCGACCTGGCGCTGATCTACCTGATGGACCGCAAGCCCGAGAGCGCGCTGGACGCCATCAACCAGAGCCGCACGACGCTGCTGACCAATGCGCTGAACGCCGAGCGCCGGGTGGTGACGGCCCGCGCCCTGATCGGCCTTGGCCGCCTCGACGCCGCCGAGGAGATGGTCGAGCAGGACAAGACGCGCGAAGCCCAGGACGTGAAGGCCGAGATCGCCTGGAAGGCCCGCAACTGGCCGGTCGCGGGCGCGCTGTACGAAGGCGCGCTGGCCGACCGCTGGAAGACCTCGACCCTGCTGACCGCCGACGAAGAGGCCAAGCTGATGCGGGCCGGCATCGCCTTCAGCCTGGCCGACGACGACGCGGCGCTGGCCCGCCTGCGCAGCCGTTATAGCGGGTTCATCGAGGCGGCCCGCAATCCGGAAGGCCTGCGCGTGGCGCTGAGCGGCGTCGCCGCCGCCGGCGATTTCACCCGCATCACCACCGACAACGAAGCCTTCGCCGGCTGGGTGGGCCGCATGAAGCAGCGCTTCCGCCAGAACGCGTCCGGCGCCCAGCAGGCCAGCAACGCGCCGGCGACGGCGAACAAGGGCTAGGCCGAAGCTCCTCGCTTTGCCCACCCATTTTCGTCATAGCCGGCCTTGTGCCGGCTACCCATGAACACCGCTACTGCGGGCGCGAATGCGCCTCTTCGGACTCACCACGCATGGGTCGCCGGGACGAGCCCGGCGATGACGGACGGGAAGGGTGAGACGCCCTCAGTCCTCGTCCGGAGGACCGGAGTAGGGATCCCAAAGACGCGGCTGGATCGGCTTGGTGTTCACGTCGTAGCCGGCTTCCCAGGGCATCACGCCGTTCTTGTCGCCGACGACAAGCTGGAAGGCCTCGACGGTTTCGCGCGGACGGCCCGCGCGTTCGCCCATGATGATGCTGATGTTGAAGAACTCACGTCGGATCTGGCTGCGATGCACGCGTCGCCAGACGATCTTGGGCTCGGGGCCCCACGGCGCGTCCCAGACACCGAAATCCTCGATGGTGAACTCGCCCGCCTTCAGGGCTCGGAAGATGGTCCAAAGGACGCCGTTGGCGTCCTCCATGGTCCAGCCGAAGGTGACGACCTCCGGCGCGTCCAAGGCATCCTGAAAACCTGTCGTGTAAGCCAGTTCACCGACGCCGAAGCCCTGCGGTACATAGGTCGCCGTGAAGCCGTACTTCTGAATGCGACGCTTGACGCTCCAAAGCGTCCACCAGTTTCGAATGGCCCAGAACACCGCAGCCCTCCCAAGCTTGAGTATAGCAAGCCCAAGTCGGAACAAAACGTCAACATTTGATTGTGGGCATCAAGCGAACCTCGACGCGTCGGTGGCGTTGGGTGTGGGCCATCAACGTTGAAGAGAGCACGTCCATGTTGAAGTTCGCCCTTCCCGTCGCCGCCATCGCCGCCCTGACGCTCGCCGCCTGCAGCGGTCCCGAGGAGGATGCTGGTCACCGGCAGGCGGACGCCGCCAAGGAAGCGGGCGAGATGAAGTCGGACGCGCTGGAGCGTCAGGCGGACGCAGCACCGACCCAGGCGCAGAAGGATGCGTTGGAGAAGCAGGCCGACGCGGCTGAGGACGCCGGCGAGGCGCAGCACGACGCCATCGAGAAACAGATCGACAAGGCGCACTGAGGGACCGACCTCGTCCTTCGAGGCTCGCTGCGCTCGCACCTCAGGATGCGGTCTACTGTGAGGTCGCATTCGAAATCCTCACCCTGAGGCGCCTGCGAAGCAGGCCTCGAAGGGCGAGGGTTTCGCTAGGCCGCCGTCAAAGTGACCGTCGCCGTGAAGCCCTGACCGGTGTCGGAGCGCAGGTGCAGGGTGGCGCCCATGGCGTCGCAGAGCAGGTCGACGATCGGCAGGCCGAGGCCGGCGCCGCCCGCGCCGCCGCGGGTGAGCGCGGTCTCGGCGTGTTCGAAGGGGCGCAGCAGGCGAGGCAGGGCGGCGGCCGGCACGCCGGGGCCGGCGTCGTCGACGATCAGCTGAACGCCATCCGCCGCGCGTCGCACATGGACACTGACCGGGGCCGCGCCGTGCGTGATTGCATTTTGCAATAGGTTAACGAGCAGGTTACGCAAGCCGCGCGGATCGGCCATGACCAACGGCATCGGCGCGCCAGGTTGGTCGAGGTGCAGAACGTCGACCCTGGCGCCGCGGGCGGCGAGTTCATCACGCAGGGTGACGAGCACGTCCTCGATGACGATGTCGAGCGGTTCGGCCTGGAGGTTGAGGTCGAGGGCGTGGCCCTCAAGGCGGGCCATCTCCAGCACCTGATTGACCAGGCGAAGCAGCTTGTGGCCGCTGGAGCGCACGTGCTCGGCGTACTCCTTGTACTGCGGCGCGCCGAGCGGGCCGTAGAGCTCGCAGGCGATGATCTCGGAAAAGCCGATGATAGCGTTGAGCGGGGTGCGCAACTCGTGGCTGACCATCCGCAGGAAGGCGCGCTTCTGCTCGTCCAGCCTGGTCGCGCGACGGCGCGCCCGGTTGATGCGGCGCATTTCCTCCTGGGTGGGGGGCGCCAGAACATCGCCGTTCGCCGCCCGCGCTCCGGGCGCGGGGTCGGTGGGAAGGCGGAACGGCGTGATGGCCGCTGACGACAAGGTTTGGCCCTTCTGGCGCGGAAGCGGGCGCCGCGACAGCCGCGGACGCACGCCTCAAACCGCGAACTTGCAGAAAAGCGCTTACGAATCAGTTTCCATCCACAACTCCATCCCCAGGCGTTGATCGCCTGACGATTGCACGCCCTCGCGTCGAGGCGCTCGCGCCGTTAGATTCGCGACATGTCCGGGGCCCCGCACCGAAACGGCCAGCTCAACGCCTCCGCGGAGGCGGCGACCCGTGCGCTCGCGTGGCGGGTGGGCTGGCTGGCGCTGATCGCCGTGTTCGGCTTGGCCCTGGCGCTGACGCCGCCGGGCGTCTCCCGCTTCGTGGTCGTCGGCCTGGTGTTGGCCGCAATGCCGGCGGTGCTGGACCTGCAGTTCGCGCCCTCTGCGACGTGGCGATCAATCTCGGTGGTGGCCTGGGCCGTGGGCGGCGCCCTGGCCGCCAACTTCAACGGCGGGGTTTCCGGCCCGCTGGCCGCCTGGTGTCTGGCGCCGGTGGTGGCCGCCGCGATGGGCGAGGGCGCGCCGCAGGACATGCCGCGTCGCCTGGCCGAGGGCGCAACCCTGGCCTTGATGGGGGCCGCAGTGGTCGCCCTGGCGCAGCTGGCCGGCCTGAACGGGCCGTCACCGCCGGCTGAGCTTGCCCTCTGGCTGGGGCTGCTGGCCTTGGGCTCGACGGCGCTGGGCGTCGGCGCCGGGTTGATTGTCAGCGGCCGGGGCGCGGCGACGCGTGAGGGCGAGCTCAATCGCGAGGCGCGCAGCCTGCAGAACACCCTGGAGGCCCAGCCCTTCATGCTGTTGTCGATGACCCGCGAGGGGCGGGTGCGGCAGATCTGGGGCGCGCCGATCGAAGGCGCCCCCAACGCCGCCTTGATGCGCGGCGGCCTGCCCGCCGTCGGGCGGCCGGAAGACGACCTGACCCTGCGCCTGGCGCTGGAAGCCGCGATCGCCGACGGGCAGGCGGAAGTCGCCTTCACCCCGCGCACGGCCCAGGACCGCAGCCTGGTCGCCAGCCTGCGCCGCCTCGGCGACGGTCAGATCCTGGCCGCCGTGCGCGACGTGACGGCCGAACAGGCCCGCGAGGCCTCGCTGGAGCAGCAGAAGGCGGAGGCCGAGAGCCGCGCCGCCGGTCGCTCGCGCTTCCTGGCCAACATGAGCCATGAGCTGCGCACGCCGCTGAACGCCATCATGGGCTTTTCCGACATCATGCGGGCGCGGATGTTCGGCCCGCTGGAAGGCCGCTACGGCGAGTACGTCGAGCTGATCCACGAAAGCGGCCGCCACCTGCTGGACCTGATCAGCGACCTGCTCGACATGTCGAAGATCGATGCCGAGCGCTATGAACTCGATCGCGAGATCATGGACGTTCGCGAGCCGATCACGGCGGCGTTGCGGCTGATGCGTCTGCAGGCGGACGCCGCGGGGGTCGCGCTGCGCGGCCTGCTGCCGCCGACGTCGCTGGAGATCGACGGCGATCCCCGGGCGATCAAGCAGATGGTGCTGAACCTGGTCTCCAACGCCCTGAAGTTCACGCCCAAGGGCGGGGCGGTGACCGTGACGGCCCAGGCCTATCGCGGCCAGTTCGAGCTGATCGTCGCCGACACGGGCGTGGGGATTTCGCCGGAAGACCTGGCGCGGCTGGGACGGCCGTTCGAACAGGCGGGCGATTCCGAGCAGAGGGCCCAGGGGTCTGGCCTCGGCCTGTCGCTGGTCCGCGCCTTCGCCGAGTTGCACGGCGGCGAGATGCAGCTGGAAAGCCGCCTGGGCGCCGGCACGACGATCACCGTGCGCCTGCCGGTGGGGATCGCGGGACAAGAGGCCGAGCCGGAAGCGCCCGCCGAGGAAGAAGCGGCCGGCCCGCCGACGATCGATAACGTGGTGCCGTTCTCGCCGACGCGTTAGCGGGCGAAATCCTCGTCCTTCGAGGCTCGCTGTGCTCGCACCTCAGGATGAGGATTTCGAGCATGACGTTGAGCTTTCAGTAGTCCTCATCCTGAGGCGCCCGCGTGAGCGGGCCTCGAAGGACGAGGGCGGTCCTACCGCGCGGCGGTCTGCACGAACGCGGCCCCGGCGGCGAAGTCGCCGACTTCGATGTAGGCGCGGCGGACCACGTCGCCCTTGCGGCCGGTGAAGACGAAATCGACGGCGACGGACTCGCGCGGGTCGAGACCGGCCAGGGCGGTGATGGCCGAGGGCGGGAAGCGGAAGGCGACGCCGGTCTTGGCGGCGCCCTTGCGGCCGGCGTCCGGCAGCAGGGTTTCGGGCGCGGCGTCCTTCTGATCGGCGTTGATCGCGCGCATGGCGCCGGCCGGCGGCAGACGCGCGGCGAGCGGCAGGCGGCCCGAGGCGTCGGCCAGATGGCGGTCGAGATAGGGGGCGGGCGCGCGGCGCGTGTCGCGCAGCATCAGGCGGGCGGCGTAGGGCTGGGCCCCGTCGGCGAAGGTCGCCACGGCGGCCAGGGCGTTCTCGCCGGAGACGACGCCGACGCTGGCCTTGTCCCAGCCGAAGCTGGTGGTCTGCGACAGCGACCAGACGGCGTTGTAGCGGGCCAGCGAGCGCTCGGCCTTCCAGCCGGCGATGTCGCCCGGATAGGTCATGACGGTGAGGCGCTGGAAGCCGTCGAAGGCGGTGCGGACGCGGCCGGCGGCGGTGGTCATGTCCGGCGAGCGGCAGTCCACCGCGCGGGCCTTGGTCACGGCGCGCTGCTCGGCGGCGAACAGGGCGCTGTTCTCGACGCCGGAGCGCAGGGCGGCGCCGCGCGCCTGGGCGCGGGCGGCGTTGAGGGCCGAGCCGAGCGTCGGAGTGAACAGGTTGCAGCGCGCGTCGGCGGCGCTCATCACGGTGCGTTCGTAGAACAGATCGATGGCCGCGGCGCGCGCGGGGGCCGCCGCCGCCACGGAGGCGGCCAGGACGGCGGCGCCGATGAGGAGCGGCAGGGCAGAGGCGCTAAGGCGCGGCATTCACGACTTTCTGTCGGCGTATGGAAGCGCCGAGGGGCGCCGGATCGCACCCTTCCTAGCCGGATCGCGCTTGCGGCGCGGTTAGCAAACAAGGACAACAAATTATGATCTTGCCCACGGACGTCTGGGTCGGCGCCCTGATCCGCCGCGCCGAATTGGGCGGCGCCTTCGCCGCCGTGGCCCGCAAGGGCGACGCGCGGGCCGGAGCCGTGCTGGTCAAGGCGGTCAACCGCGGGGACAGCACGGCGCGGCTCTACAGCGAGGCGGTGCGCGGCGACGGCGAGCGCATCTGGATGCAGCCCATCGCCAGCACCGATGAGCGTGAGCTGGACGGCTACATCGAGCGGGCCAGGCGCTTCGACCCCGATGTGTGGGTGGTCGAGATCGAGGACCGCGAAGGTCGCCACTTCCTCACCGAGCCCGTGGAAAACGCCGGTTAACCGCCTTCGGAAACCGGGCCGTAAGCCCATCTGTGACAACAAGGCGCGCCCAGCTCCAGTCGCGTTTGTGCCCCTCCATGTTCTTCCTGATGAACAATTTCGTTCTGCAACTGGATGAAGCCGAGCGTCCGCCGGCGCATGTGGCCAAGCGTTTCGCCGTGTTGACGCTGGACGCGGTGTCGAAGCTGGGGGCCGAGATGTTCTCCGAACATCCGGTGCTGCCGATCAGCCAGCCGGAGCGGGCGCGGCGCCTGGCGATGCTGATCCAGCAAAAGGCGCCGGGCGTGAACGCCGCCCTGTTCGTCAGCCCAAGCATCGGCGCCAAGCCCGAGCAGATCAGCGTGCGCTACGCCGATGTGGCGTTCGAGGTGATGGCGGTGCTGTTCGACCGGCAGAAGGCCGGGGTTCTGACCACCCTGGAGGCGGACCGGCTCGTGTGGCGGCGTCTCGCTGCCTGAGAGCCATGGCTTCGCCACACGGCGTTCGCTCACTTGACTTCCTGAAATCGGTTAACGGAAATTAGGCCCTCCTGGGGGCCTTGATGAAACCGATATGGCGAGCGCTGCTGGTCGCCCTGTTTCTGGGGGCGATGGGCTATGGCGTCGCCAAGCTGAACCTCTGGGGCGCGCAGGCCTCCTCGCAGCGCGGCTCCGACAGCATCGTCCAGCGACTGTTCGCCGATCGCTATCCCACCCATCGCCCGGGTGAGCGGGTCCGCACCGCTGATCCGAACGCCGCTCCGCGTGTGCGGATCGTCTATCTGGGCGACGCCACCATGCCGGCCATGCGCCCGTGGGGCTGGGTGGGGGCGTTTCCGAGCGTCGGGCAGCAGGCGCAGATGCTGAGCGACCTGGCCGCGCCGCCGGGCCTGCGCCCGCCGAGGGCAGTGTTCCTCGACATGCTCTACTACGGCCACGGCCTCGACGCGGCGGCGACGGCCGCGCAGCAGTTGGCCGACGAGGACTACGGCGCCCTGATCAATGCAGCGGGGCGCGCCTCGCACGCGGCGGCCTGGCGCGACCGGCCGATCTGTCGCGATACGCCGCTGCTGAAGATCGCCTGCATGATCCGGGCGGGCGGCGTGGCCGTCGTCATCGGCAAGGCCTCGGCGGCCGAGGCCCTGACGCCGGTGCAGCAGGCGCTGGACGAGGTGGCGTTGCTGGCGCCGGTCGAGGCGGCGCTGAGCAGCTATCCCCTGACCTTTGACGGTCTGGCCGGGAGCGACGCGCGCCAGATCTCGCCGGCCATGGCGCTCTACGCCGCCGCCTGCTTCGGCGAGCTCGACCAGTGCGGCGAGCCGGTGCTGAAGGCGGCGTGGCAGGCCGCGCAGGGGACCGAGGCGGATACCGCCGCCTTCGACGCCGAGCGGGAGCCGATGGATGTGGTCTGGGGCGCCCGCGATCCGGCCGCCTTGAGCGACGCCGAACGCATCGGCGACTGCCAGGATGTAGGGCTGGTCGGGGCCTACCTGGACGCCCTGATCTGGCGGCCCAAGCCGGGCGGCGGCGGGCGAGGGCAGGCCTGCCCCTATACGCCGTCGGCGGCCTATGAGGCGGTGGTCGGGCGGCTGGCGACGGACCGGCCGCGGCTGGAGCGACTGCTGTCGGACAATGTGGTGCTGGTCGGCTCGCAGATGGCCGGCAGCGGCGACTGGATCGCCAGCCCGGTGCAAGGGCCGATCCCTGGGGTGCACTACCATGCCATGGCCCTGGCCAATCTGCTCGACTGGGGCCTGGGCGGCTATCGGCGCGAGAGCCTGGGCGGCGTTGACGCCGACCTCGTCGAGGCGGTGCTGGTGGCCCTGCTGAGCTTCGTCAGCCTGGTGCTGCTGATGATCCGCAACGACCAGTGGGCGAAGGCGGAGGCGGTCGCGCCGCATCGGCTGAACGCGCGTGTCTACGGCCCGATCTACGCCGCGATGCTGGGCGTGGCCGGGCTGGTGGTGGCCGTCGTGGTCTATGTCTGCGCGGCCGGGCACCTGATGCCATTGAACTGGTTCGCCGTGCTGGGGCTGGTTTGGGCGCACGGCGCCTATTCGGCCCATGAAGCGATTTCGGGTGATGTCGGCCGCACCCTGGCCGCCCGGCGCTGGACCGCGCCGCTGCTGAACGTCCGCAAACGTATCCGCGGCTTCTTCAATTTCGAGGAAGACCGCCTTTCCCTGACCCGCCGGCCGTCCACGCCGGCCGGGGAGGGGGCAGCTCCGGGAGAGCCCTGATGCATCGTCGTCTCATCGCGCCGGCCCTCGGCCTGGCCTTGCTCCTGACCGCGCCGCCCGTCTTCGCCGACGCGCCCGCCACCCCCGGCGCGAAACCGGCCCAGGCGATGATCGTCAAGCTGGCCAACCCTTCGCTGCGGTTGTTCCACGAGGATGGGACGAGCGCCCCGGAGGGCAAGCTGCCGGCCCTGCCGACGCCGGTGCTCGACAGCGCGGGCGGGCGCTACAAAGTGCGCGGCGCCGACGGGCGGGTCTACATCGTGCGGCCGCTGGATGTGATCGTCACCGGCGTCTGCGTGGGCGAGCCGGCGGCGGCCAACATGCCGACCCGCGCGCCGGGCCGGGTGGTGGCGGGCGTGGTCGCCGGCGCCGGCAAGGGCTGCTGAGGCCGTGCGCGGCGCGCCCCACCGTCTGGTCGGCGTGCTGACGGCGATGGCGCTGATCGCGGCGCCGGCGCAGGCGCAGCTGCGCAATCCGTTCGGCGGGACGGCCGTGGACGGGCGCAAGGGCCCGTTCATCCAGCAGATCAAGACGCGGACCTTCTCCGCGCCGGCCGCGGCGACGGGGGCGCTTGGCTTCGGAGCGCTGGAGCAGGGCGATATCCAGCGGGCGCGGCTGCGCAGCCCGGCCATCGAGGCGCAGGTGCTGACCCTGCTGAAGACACTCGACGCCCGCTGGCCCTATGCCCGCAACGGCGCCCTTAAGGTCTATCTGGTGGCGACCGACGACTACATCGCCGCCGCCAAGCCGGACGGTTCGATGACGGTGTCGATCGGCCTGCTCGACAAGGCCGAGAGCGACGACGAGGTCGCTTTCCTGCTGGCCCACGAGTTGATGCACATCCGCCTCAACCACTTCGCGCGCGAGCAATCGATGGCCACCATGCGCCAGCTGGCGACGCGCACGGCTCGGACCTATCGCCAGGCGGTGGAGATCTCGCAGCTGCGGGCGCGCAACATTGGCAATGGCGTGGGCGTGGCCAACGAGGACGACCGGCGCGTGCGGAAGGCGGCGGCGCAGGCCGGGGCGGCGCGGCGACGGATGGACCTGATGCTGTCGCTGCTGGTCGAGAGCCCGTGGGCGCGGGCCAATGAGGATGAGGCGGACGCCGGCGGCTACGACGTGGCGCAACTGGCCGGCTATTCGTCGGAGGCTGGGGCGGCGGCGGCCTTCCGGCACATGGAGGCGGACTATGACGCACGGCGCGCCTCGGCGGCCCTGGTGCAGTCTCAGCTGACGGACTCGCTGAAGATCCTCTCGGATGACATGCAGAAGTCGCAGGGGCTGGGCGGCGCGGCGTCGGCGCTGCGCAACCAGTCGCGGACGATCCGCACCAACCTCAGCAACGGGCTGTTGGGCGTGGGGGTGAAGTTCTTCCAGCAGCAGCACCGCTCGCCCGAGACGCGGGTTCGAGGGATCAGCGGCTATTCGCGGGCGGCCTATCCCGACGCGGGCCTGAGCCCGGAGACGCGGACGAAGTGGCTGAAGGGCGTGCAGGCCAGCAAGGCGTTCATCGACGCACGCACGGCGGTGAAGGCCATGGCCCAGGCGCAGGCGGCGGCGGGGGAAGGCGAGTTCGACCGGGCGGTGCGGCTGATGGGGCCGGCGCTGCGGACCGTCTATGCCAACCAGCCGTTCGTCGCCAACGAGTCAGCGCGGATCTATGCGGCCGCGGGGGCCTACGCGCAGGCCGAGCGGGCGTTCACGATCGCCCACAAGAGTCCGGACCAGACGCTGGATGGCTACCAGGACCATGTGCAGATGCTGATCGATACCGGATCGCTGGCGCGGGCTGGGGCGGTGATCAAGGAAGCGACGGCGCGATACAAGGACGAGCGGCCGTTCCTGCCGGCGCTGATCACCATCAGCCTGCGGACGGGCCAGAAGGAGGCGACCTCCAGCTACATGCAGAAGTGCATGGCGACCGAGAGCGCCGAGCTGAAGACCGCCTGCGTCTTCGCCATGTACGACGCTCGCTCGCAGAAGCAGTACGAAGCCCTGCCGCCCAACACGCGGGCGATGGCCGACGCCGAGCTGAACAAGCGCAGCACCGAGTCCAGCGCGGGCGACACGCCGCTGCTGGGCAATGTGAACAACTTCCTGCGCGGCCTGCAGGGCGGCAACTCAGACTCCGGGCGTGACAAGGCCGGGGGCGGCGGCTAACCGGACGCCATGTCACTCAGCACCACCGCCGAAGCCGCGCGCCGGCGCACCTTCGCGATCATTTCGCACCCCGACGCCGGCAAGACGACGCTGACGGAAAACCTGCTGCTGGCCGGCGGGGCGATCCGGGCGGCCGGCGCCGTGCGCGCCCGCGGCGAGAACCGCCGCACCCGGTCCGACTGGATGAAGATCGAGCGCGAGCGTGGCATCAGCGTCAGCGCCAGCGTGATGACGTTCGACCACGCCGGGCTGATGTTCAATCTGCTGGATACCCCGGGCCACGAAGACTTCTCGGAAGACACCTACCGGACGCTGACGGCCGCCGACGCGGCGATCATGGTGCTGGA
>JAFKGN010000104.1 GCA_017307205.1 Caulobacterales bacterium | reverse complement strand
TTGAGCTTCGCCACCAGATCGGCGGCGCCTTCGACCTTCACCCCGGCCGAACGCTTCGGCGGCTCGGTGACCTTCACGACGCTGAGCTTCGGCGCGACATCGACGCCGAGGTCGCCAACCGGCTTGATCTCCAGCGGCTTCTTCTTGGCCTTCATGATGTTGGGCAGCGAGGCGTAGCGCGGCTCGTTGAGGCGCAGGTCGACGGTGACCACCGCCGGCAGGTCGATTTCCAGGGTCTGCAGACCGCCGTCTACCTCGCGGGTGACGGTCGCCTTGCCGCCGGCGACTTCAACCTTGGAAGCGAAGGTGGCTTGGGGCCAGCCGAGCAGGGCCGCCAGCATCTGGCCGACAGCGTTGTTGTCGCCGTCGATTGCCTGCTTGCCCATCAGGATCAGGTCGGGCTTTTCCGTCTCGGCCACGGCCTTCAGCGCCTTGGCGACGGCCAGGGGTTCGAGATCCGTGTCGCACTGCAGCAGCAGGGCCCGGTCGGCGCCGATGGCCATGGCGGTACGCAGGGTCTCCTGCGCCTGTTGCGGGCCGATGGAGACGGCGAGCACGTCCTCGGCGACGCCCTTCTCGCGAAGGCGGGTCGCCTCCTCGACGGCGATCTCGCAGAACGGGTTGATGCTCATCTTGACGTTGGCGAGCTCGACCCCGCTCTGGTCGGCTTTCACCCGCGCCTTGATGTTGTAGTCGATCACCCGCTTGACCGGGACCAGCACCTTCATCGCGCGCCCTCGCCTCTTGTTGTTCGGCTTGCGGGAATAGCGCCTCTTGAACGCATTGCAAGTTTCCGCAAGGAGAGCGTCAGCCGCAATTCAGCCGCCCCTGACGTCTAGACGCGAACCGCGTCCCTGGAGTTCCCGCCCCGCATGAACCGCGCCATCAACCGCCTGAAGCTGGTGTTCATCGGCATCTTCGCCATCGCGGGCATCGCGATCTGGACCTATCACCTGATGTGGGTTTGGCCGGGCCAGCGCTGCGAGGCGCATGGCGGCTGGTGGGATTGGCACACCCGCACCTGCGCGACGCCGGTGCCGCTGCAGATGCTGACCGGGCGTCCGGGCGCGCAGAAGATCACGCCGCAGAACCCCGAGGTGCAGCAGGCGCCGTCGCAACTCGCGCCGGGCCAGACGCCGCGCTAACCTGCCGCCTCGACGGAGGTGTGGATGGAAGACAAGCGTCCTGACGGCATCCACGACTACGATCTGCCCGCCGGCGGCTGGGGCGCGCTGCGCGGCGTCGCCGACGCGCTGAAGGAGCAGCAGGCCGCGACGCGCGCCGGTCAGGCCCTGCTGCGTCAGAACAAGCCCGACGGCTTCGATTGCCCAAGCTGCGCCTGGCCCGACCCCGACCACACCTCGGCCTTCGAGTTCTGCGAGAATGGGGCCAAGGCGGTGGCCTGGGAGGCGACGACGCGCAACGTCGGGCCGGAGTTCTTCGCCGCCCACACCGTCGCCGACCTGTGGAGCCGGTCCGACCACTGGCTGGAGGATCAGGGCCGCGTCACTGAGCCCCTGCGCTATGACCCGGCGAGCGACCGCTTCGAGGCGGTGAGCTGGGCCGAGGCGATGGCCGGGATCGGCGCGGGGCTCGCCGCCCTGCCCGATCCGAACCAGGCAGAGTTCTACACCTCCGGCCGCTGCTCGAACGAGGCGGCCTTCCTGCTGCAGCTGTTCGTGCGGCTCTACGGGACCAACAACTTCCCCGACTGCTCGAACATGTGCCACGAGGCCACATCGGTCGGGCTGCCGAAGTCCATCGGCATCGGCAAGGGGACGGTCAGTCTCGACGATTTCGAGCACGCCGACCTGATCCTCTCGATCGGCCACAATCCCGGGACCAACCACCCGCGGATGATGAGCACCCTGCGCAACTTCGTGAAGCGCGGCGGACGGATCATCGTGTTCAACCCGCTGAAGGAGCGGGCGCTGGAGCGGTTCGCCTCGCCGCAGTCGCCGGTCGAGATGACGACCCTGACCTCGACGCCCATCGCCGATACCTATCTGCAGGTGAAGATCGGCGGCGACGCGGCGGCGCTGAAGGGGATCGGCAAGGCGCTGCTCGACCTCGACGCGGTCGACCACGCCTTCATCGCCGAGCATACCGCCGGCTTCGAGGCCTTCGCCGACGACCTGCGCGCCGCCGACTGGGCCGAGATCGAGGCCGCCAGCGGCCTGACCCGCGCTGATCTGGAGGAGGTGGCCCAGGCCTACGCCACCTCGAAGGCGACCATCGTCTGCTACGGCATGGGGATCACCCAGCACCGCACCGGCGTGCAGAACGTGCAGCAGATCGCCAATCTGCTGCTGATGCGGGGCAACATGGGCCGGCCGGGCGCCGGCATCTGCCCGCTGCGCGGCCACAGCAATGTGCAGGGCGACCGCACGGTCGGCATCTGGGAGCGGCCGAGCGCGGCGTTCCTCGACCGGCTGGGCGAGGTGTTCGACTGCGCGCCGCCGCGCGAGCACGGACATTCGGTGGTCGAGAGCATCGCGGCCATGCGCGAGGGACGTTCGAAGGCGGTGGTCTGCCTGGGCGGCAACCTGGCGGTGGCCTCGTCCGACCCGGCCGCCTGCGCCGAGGCGTTCCGCAACATGGACCTGGCGGTGCACATCACCACCAAGCTGAACCGCACCCACCTGCTGCTGGCCAAGCAGGTCTACATCCTGCCGTGCCTGGGGCGCACCGACATCGATGTGCAGGCCGAGGGCGTGCAGGCGGTGACGGTCGAGGACTCGATGTCGATGGTCCACGCCTCGCGCGGTTTCCTGAAACCGCCGGGTCCGAACGTGCGCTCGGAACCGTGGATCGTGGCCGAACTGGCCAAGGCGACCCTGGGCGCGAAGGGCGGCGTGGATTGGGACGAGTTGGTCGCCGACTACGACCGCATCCGCGACAAGATCGAGGCGGTGTTCCCGGCCTTCGCCGACTACAACGCCCGCATCCGCAAGCCGGGCGGCTTCCACCTGACCAACTCGGCGGCCCTGCGGCAGTGGAACACCGCCAACGGCCGCGCCAACTTCCTGACCCACGAGGGCTTCGGCGAGGCGGCGGCGGAAGATGCCGACGTGCTGCGGCTGACCACCGTGCGGGCGCACGACCAGTACAACACCACGATCTACAACCTGAACGACCGCTATCGCGGGGTGTTCGGGCGGCGCGACGTGCTGTTCATGAATCGCGGCGAGATGGCTCGGCTCGGGCTGGCGGAAGGCGACCTGGTCGACGTGGCCACCGCCCTGGAGTTCGCTCGCGACGACCGCGTGGTGCAGGGCCTGACCCTGGTGGCCCAGCCGATGCCGAACGGCTGCTGCGCCTCCTACTTCCCCGAGACCCAGCCGCTGATCGCCCTGGAGCATCACGACCCGCAGAGCTTCACGCCGGGCTACAAGTCGATCCCCGTGAAGGTGCGCAAGGCCGTCGCCTCCAATCGCGGGGCGGAGCTCGCGGTCGCGCGCGAAGGCGTGGTCGGGCGCGCGCCGACCGCGCCATGAGGCCGTTCTCACGCACCTCGCGCCCGGTCGCCCCGTTGAAATGGCGACGCGGCGGCGCGGCGGTCGAAGAACGGCTCGTGCCCGAGGAGGCGCCGGTGGCCATCGTCCATGACGGGACGACCAGCGCCGTGCTGATGGCGACGCCGGCCGATGTCGAGGACCTGGCCATCGGCTTCACCCTGAGCGAGGGGATTGTCGACACGCTGTCGGACATCCTCGAGATCGAGGTCGTCGAGGTGGAGCAGGGCATCGAGGCGCGGGTCTGGCTGGCGCGTGATCCGGGCCAGCGGCTGGCGGCGCGGCGGCGGCGGATGGTGGGCCCCACGGGCTGCGGCCTGTGCGGCGTCGACAGCCTGGCCGAGGCGGTGCGGCCGGTCGCGACGGTCGGGGCCGGACCTCTGTTGCGGGCGGAAGACCTGCTGACGGCGATGGCAGCGATGGCGGAGGCCCAGGCGGTCGGCGCAGCGACCCGCGCGGCCCACGCGGCGGGCTATTGGCGCGACGGCGGTCTTGTCGCCGTGCGCGAGGATGTCGGGCGCCACAACGCCCTCGACAAGCTGATCGGCGACCTGGCGCGGCAGGCGGTTCCGGCTGACGGCGTGGTGCTGCTGACCAGTCGGGTCTCGGTGGAGATGGTGCAGAAGACCGCCGCCTACGGCGCGGCGATGATCTGCGCGGTGTCGGCGCCGACCGCCCTGGCGATTGAGGTGGCGGAAGCGGCGGGGATCACCCTCGTGGCGGTCTGCCGCCCCGACGGCTTCGAGGTGTTCGCCCACCCGGAGCGGCTGGACCTCGGCTGAGGCGGCCTAGCGCGTCGCGCCTGGGACCCAGAGCACATCGCCTGCCCCATTGGAGTTGGCCGCGCGGGCGGCGACGAACAGCAGGTCGGACAGGCGGTTGAGGTATTTCAGGCTCTCGGCCTCAACCGTTTCGACGGCGGCCAGGGCGACGCAGGTGCGCTCGGCGCGGCGGCAGACGGTGCGCGCCAGATGCAGGTGCGCCGCCGCCGGCGAGCCGCCGGGCAGGACAAAGGACGTCAGGGGCGAGAGAGGCGCGTTGAGAGCGTCGATATCGGCCTCAAGCGCGGCGACCTGGCCGGCGGTGACGCGCAGGGCGCCGGTGCGCTCGGGCGTCGAGAGGTCGGCGCCGAGATCGAACAGCTCGTTCTGGATGCGGGCGATGATGGCGTCGAGCGCGTCGCCGGCGGTGTGCAGCCGCACCAGGCCGAGGCAGGCGTTGAGCTCATCGACGTCGCCGTTCGCGGCGATGCGGGGGCCGGCCTTGCTCACCGGTTCGCCGGTGGCCAGGCGGGTCGTCCCGGCGTCGCCCGTGCGCGTGTAGATACGGTTGAGGACGACCACGAAGGAGGGGCTCCGAATCTGTCGGAAAAGGCTGAATTTCAATCAGTTAGAGCGTCTTTAGTGCGAAAAACCGCATAGAGTTTTGCGGGCCCCGCCCTAATGACTCCGCCACCAGAAGGCTGCAACCAGGATGACCACTGCTACGGCTTGCAGTGCAACCCTGAGACGCATTAGCTTGTTGGAGTTGGAGCGGCCGAAATCGCCCCCGCGGAACAGAGCGTACAGACCTACGAACAACGTCACGGTGACCGCGAGCAGTGAGGCGGGGATCAGGATCTTGAACAGCGTGTCCATCCTCGCACTCTACGGAGTTTGAAAGCTTGGCGCCATGGAAAGGCCTAGAAGCTCCGCTATATTATACGCACGATCCGGGTCGGTTTGGCGTTGTCCGCACCGACTTCGAGGCGTATTTGCCCCGCAGGGCGCCTTCTTAAGGTTGCTCAGTGCGCCGTTTGTGTGTGCGCGCGGCCAGTCATTCGCAGTGCGCGTCGCGCACCGCTTCGCCGGACAGGATCGACACCTCACCGCGGGTCGTCTGGCGTATCTTAAACAGCGGGGAGGCAGGAGAGACCCTTGGCTTCGAGCTCCCCCTCGGCGCCGTTCGTATCCCTTTCCCACATGAGGAAAGCTCTGACGGCCCACACTTCATTCACCGCCATGCGAGGCCCTGCCCGTCGATGATCGCTGAATCGAAGTCCGACTACCCCACTCCGGGCCAAGCCGCGCCGAAACGCGGCGTTCGCGCCCAGGCCAAGCTGCGCACCCGCGAGCGCGTGCTGGCCGCCGCCCGCAGCCTGTTCACCGAGCTGGGCTATGAGGGCGCCACCATCCGCCATATCGCCCAGGCGGCCGGCATGTCGACCGGCGCGGTGTTCGCCAGCTTCCCCGACAAGGACGCCCTGTTCGAGGAAATCATCCTCAGCGATGACGCCAAGGCGATCGAGGCCATGCGCGCGGCGACCGCCAAGGCGGCGAATGTCGAGGACGCCCTGCTTGGCGCCTTTGGCGTGTCCTACGGCTACCATCTGCAGCAGCTGCCGCTGCTGCAGGCGCGCATCGGCTGCTCGTGGACCCGCAGTCCGGAGACCGAGATGCGCATGCGTGAAGCGCGCGCGCCGATCCGCCAAGTGGTGCTCGACGCCCTGGCCGACGGCATTCGGCGTGGCGAACTGTCCGCGAAGATCGACACGCCGCTGGTCGCTCAGATGCTTCAGGACGTGGCGACGGCCAACTATCGCTTCGCCATCTACGACGGCTGGGGCGCGGAAGAGCTGAAGACGCGCATGGGCGACCAGATTCGCCTGCTGCTCTCCGGCATCAAGGCCTAGGCAGACTTCGAACTAGGACCGCCACCGCAGGGTGGCGGGCTCGACGGGATTGTTGAATGGCCGGCCCTCGCGCCGGCTGTTCGCCCATTCGCGCTTGAGCTGCTGGTACCACTTGGCCTGCTTGTCGGCATCGTCGATCCACAGCAGCGCCGGATCGTACTTCAGCCCCTCGTTCTGCAGGTTCACCATCCCGGCGTCCTGCCGCAGGAAGGCGCGCGCGCCGGCCTGGATGAAGGGCTTGATGAAGGCGAACACCGGGTGATCGGACCAGATCAACTGGGTGATCCGGGTATTCTTGTCGTCGATCGGCGTCAGGCAGGTGAGCGCCAGCACCTGGCGCTTGCCGATGACGATGTGCTCCCAGCGCAGACCCGGCAGACGGAAGGTGATCTCGGTGAGCGGCTCGCCGCCGAGAATGGCGTAGGCGCGGCTGTTCTTCGACGGCTGGTGGCGGACCATGGCGAAGCCGGCCTCGCGCGGCTCGAACTTCTTCGACTTCTCATGCTGCGAATGCGACGAACGCCACCACCACTGGGCGTGGACATAAGGCCCGTGCGCCGGGTCCATCAGACCGACCACGGCGTGGTCGATGTGAGATTCGAAGACCATGCGGTCGACCAGCTTGGGCGCCCCGCCCACCACGCCCGGGAAGATCGGCGGCGGCTCCGGGGGATCGCCGGCGAAGCGCGGATCGGAGGAGACCCAGACGAACACCATCCCCTGGCTCTCGGCCGCCGGATAGCGGCGCACGCGGATGCGGCCGACGTCCATGTCCTGATCATCGACCAGCGACGGCACGGTCATGCAGACGCCGTCGGTGCGGAAGCGCCAGCCGTGATAGGGGCACTCGACCCGCTCATCGCCGTTGGGCTCGCGCACCAGCTTGCCCGCCGACAGCGGTGCGGCCCGGTGAGGGCAGATGTCGCGCATGGCGAAGACCTGGTCCTTGCGGTCGCGGCCGAGCAGCACGGGCTCGCCGAGCAGCTCCCAGCGCTTGAGCTTGGTCGTCACCTCGCGGCCGAGGGCGACGAAGTACCAGGCGTCGAGGACGAACCCCTGGCCGAACTTCTGCGGCGGGGCCTTGTCGGCTTTCGGAGTGGTCGCGGCGTCGCCTTCGGGCATGCGCCCTAGATAGCGAGTCGGCGCGCGGCCGTCACTTAAGGGCTGAACCGGAGTTGCGCTTGGCCGTTGGCCTGCGGTGACCCCGCCGCCCGCCCTTCAGCGTCTGATGCGCCGTCCATCGCCCGAGGCGGTGGGTCTGGCCGAGGTCGCGGCCTTCGCCGTCGATGTCGCCTTCGCGGCCATGCTGCTGGCCTTCGCGGTCGACCGCTACGCCCCGCCGCAGGATCTTGCCTGGAAACCCTTCTCGCTGGACGAGCCGCTGGGCCTGGCGACGGCCGCCAAGCTGGAGCGCGTGCAGGACGATCCCGCCGCCTGCCGCGCGGCCCTGACCGCCGGCGGCGTCGCTTTCCGGGAGGCGGAGCGCCGGGAGACCGGCTTCTGCTCGACGGCCAATGCGGTGCGGCTGGGGGCCGGGTCGCGCCTGTCTCCCGCCGGACCGACCATGACCTGCCCGCTCGCCCTCACCTATGCCCTATGGTCACGCCAGATCGCCCAGCCGGCGGCCCGCGCCTTGTTGGATGCCGAGATCACCACGGTCGATCACCTGGGAACCTACGCCTGCCGCACGATCTACGGCCGCCCCGGCGCGCGGCCGAGCCAGCACGCCACCGCCGGCGCGCTCGATGTCTCCGGCTTTCATCTGTCGGACGGGCGCCGCATCACCGTGGCGCGAAACTTCCGCGACCCCGGCCCCGAAGGCCGTTTCCTGCGCGTGACTCGCGGAGGCGCCTGCCGGCTGTTCGGGGCGACTCTGAGCCCCGACTACAACGCCGCCCATGCCGACCACCTGCACCTGGACATGAGTCGTTACAAACTCTGCCGTTGAGGCGCCTGGACTCGGTTCGACGCATCGGCGACTAGGCGCGAATGAGTCGCATCTCCGTTCCCCGCACCGTCTGGGTGCTCGGCGTCGTCAGCCTGCTGATGGATGTCTCGTCGGAGATGATCCAGACTCTGCTGCCGATCTACATGGTGGTGAGCCTCGGCGCCTCGGCGGCGCTGATCGGGTTGGTGGAAGGCTTCTCGGTGGCGGTGGCCACGGCGGTGAAGTTCGGCGCGGGCTTCGTCTCGGACCGGGTTTCGCGGCCCAAGTGGCTGGCCGTCGCCGGCTATGGCTTGGCGGCGCTGTCGAAGCCGATCTTCCCCCTCGCCGCCTCGGTGGAAGGCGTGCTGATCGCCAAGGGCGTCGACCGCATCGGCAAGGGCATCCGCACCGCGCCGCGCGACGCCCTGGTGGCGGCGGTGACGCCTAAGGAGATCCGCGGCCGCGCCTACGGCCTGCGCAAGTCGCTGGACACCGTTGGCGGTTTTGTCGGGCCGCTGTTGGCGATCGGGCTGATGGCCCTGTTGGCGGGCAATATCAAACAGGTGTTCTGGCTGGCCTCCATCCCGGCCTTCTTCGCCATCGCCCTGCTGGTGCTGGGGGTCTCGGACCCGCCGCGGGGCGACGAGGCGGGCAAGGCGCCGCCCTCGCTGAAGGGCGCCCTCAAGCTCGACACGGCGACCTGGTCGATGATCGTGCTGACGGCGGTGATCGGACTTGCCCGTTTCAGTGAGGCCTTCCTGGTGATGAAGGGCCTGGATGTCGGGGTTCCGGAGACCTACGCCCCGGCGGCGATCATCCTGCTGCACATCGTGTTCGGCCTGGCCGCCTTCCCGGTGGGGGCGCTGTCCGACCGCATCGGTCGCGGTTCGCTGCTGCTGCTCAGCCTGGCGTTTCTCGCGGCCGCCGACGTGGTGCTGGCGGTCTCGACCGGCCAGATCGCCTACTACAGCGGCGTCGCTCTGTGGGGCCTGCACATGGGCTTCTCGCAGGGCCTGCTGATGACCCTGATCGCCGACGCCGCACCGGCCCATCTGCGAGGCTCGGCCTTTGGCCTGTTCAGCCTGATCTCGGGGCTCATCGCCCTCGTCGGCAACGTCGCAGCGGGGCTGCTGTGGGACAGCTACGGCCCGCAAGCCACCTTCGCGGTCGGCGCCGCGCTCAGCGTGCTCTGCGCCGGCGGGGTCGCCGGATGGATGGCGCGTCGTCGCGGCGCCTGAGGCGCCGCTGAGTGCGCCGGGGGTGAGGCCTTACCCTGCCTGTCGTCGGAGAGCGGGACTGTGCATTTCGTGGAGCGTCGGCTCGTGCTCGGCGTGGTAGGCGCCGATGGGCCGCATGGGTTGGGCCAGGGCCGCCAATGCAATCGGGCCGGTGCTGTTGGCATAGGCTTCGAGACGGTCGCACATCTCGATCATCCGCTTGCAATCGGCGCCGTCGGAGCGGCCGCCAGCAGCAAAGCCATGGGCCAGCATTCGAAGAATTATAGAAATTTCGGCGATCGATACTGGAGTGGCCGTCATCAACAACCGTTCTGCTGAATTATACTTTGAGTTTGACCCGCCCTTTGGATCGCTTTCCAATGCTTGCCAAATCGTAAACGCAGAACTAATACTGTTTAACATGGGACGCCCCCTTGGCGAGTCCTTGGTCTCGATTTGGAAAGTGTTCCAGTAATTCGTAATTTTCTCCTACTGGTTGCGCCCAAATTGGGTCACACCGCTATGCGTGTGCCGCTCAGCCATCCAACTCATCAAACTGGCTGATGCGCCGCGGCGCCGCCTGGAACTCGGCGACGATGCCACGGCAGAATTCGAGATTGCGGTCCTTGTGGATGGCGTCGCTGGGAATGCGGAAGCCTTCGGGCCCTTCGATGATCTTGCCGGAAGCCGCGAGCTCCCGGAGCTTCCGCCGCACGGTCTCGCGCGGCATGGCCAGGGATTCCGCCACGGCGCGCGCACTGATGTGGCGCTGCAGTCCGTCCGGCAGAGGCCCAGCGCCCATGCCGCGCAGCAGCTGCTTGTCGCGTAACGTCCAGCCGGTGCTGGCGCTGACGACGCTGAGGAAGACGGCGACCTTCTCGAAGTCGTCCTGCGGGTAGCAGTCGCGCATAAGCGACATCAGGCGGAGCAGAGACTGGATCGCAGCCACGCCCTTGGCGCGCTCGCTGGGCCGCACCTGCGACTGAAGATGATTATTGTTCTCAGCCATTCCACGACACCCTGTCTGGAACTCGGTCGGCGAGGACGAAGTAATCTACAGGACGAACAGAAATAAAAATGGCGCTTCGCATGCGCAGCCTTGACCCAATCACTTGGGCCAACAAAGGCGATTCTACACCCGACTGTACAGCCCGGCGATCAAAGTATGTTTCGGACGTCGGCGTTATGTGACGTGCTGTCGCATAACGCCCTGAGCACCTCGCGCTAGGCGTAGAGCTCCCTGTAGCGCTCCCGCAGGGCGGCCTTCTGGACCTTGCCCATGGTGTTGCGCGGCAGGTCTTCGACGAAGATCACGCGCTTGGGCCGCTTGAAGCCGGCCAGGCGCTCAGCCAGCGTCTTGAGCAGGGCCGCTTCCTCCAGGGCCGCGCCTGGCGCCACGGCGACGACGGCGGTGACGCCCTCGCCGAGGTCAGGATGCGGCAGGCCGATGACGGCGGATTCGACGACGCCATCCAGGGCGTCGATCTCGCCCTCGACTTCCTTCGGATAGACGTTGAAGCCGCCGGAGATGATCAGGTCCTTGCCGCGACCGACGATCTGCACGTAACCGGCGTCATCGATGATCCCAAGATCGCCCGTGACGAAGTAGCCGTCAGCGCGGAACTCGGCGGCGGTCTTCTCGGGCATGCGCCAATAGCCGGCGAAGACGTTGGGCCCCTTCACCTCGATCATGCCGATCTCGCCCTGCGGCACGGGATGACCGGTCTCGGGATCGGCGATGCGCAGCGATACGTCGGGCAGCGGCGGGCCGACCGTGCCGGCGACACGGGCGCCGTCGTAGGGGTTGGAGGTGTTCATCCCCGTCTCGGTCATGCCGTAGCGTTCAAGGATCGCCGTGCCGGTGGCGGCGGACCACTGGTGGTGGGTTTCGGCCAGCAGGGGCGCAGACCCTGAGACAAACAGGCGGCAGTTGCTCACCCTCTCCGCCGTCAGCCGTTCGTCCTGCAGAAGCCGGACGTAGAAGGTCGGCACGCCCATCATCACCGTGGCCTCGGGCAGCAGGCGGATGATGGCCTCAGGGTCGAACTTCGGCAGGTAGATCAGGGACGCGCCGGCCATCAGCGGCACGTTGAGCGCCACGAACAGGCCGTGGATGTGGAAGATCGGCAGGGCGTGCAGCAGCACGTCGTCCGGGGTGAAGCGCCAGGCCTCGACCAGGGTGCGGGCGTTCGACGCCAGGTTGGCGTGGGTGAGCATCGCCCCCTTAGACCGGCCGGTCGTGCCGGAAGTGTAGAGGATGGCGGCAAGGTCCGAGGCCTCGCGGGCGACGGTGCGGAAGCTCGGCGACTGATCGGCCGCCAGATCGGCCAGGCTGCCCTGCCCCATGGCGTCGAGCGTGACCACCTCAGCGCCGGTTCCAAGACCGAGCACGCCTTCGCGGGTGCGGGGATCGCAGACGACCACGGCCGGCTCGGCGTCGCCTATGAAATAGGCCAACTCGTTGAGGGTATAGGCGGTGTTGAGCGGCAGGTAGACGGCCCCCGCGCGCAGGCAGCCGAGGTAGAGCAGCACCGTCTCCGGGCTCTTTTCGACCTGCACGGCCACCCGGTCGCCCGGTTTCACACCGAGCAACACCAGAGCGTTGGCGAAGCGGGCCGAGCCGCTTTCCAGGTCGCCGTAGGTCAGGGCCTGACCCGCCGGGGTGCGCAGGAACGTCTTGTCGTCGCCGGGGGCGGCCTGGCGGAAGAGGGCGTAGAGATTGTCGGACATCGGGCCCTCGGCATGAACTGCGCGGATTTGCTACGGCGCGCGCTGTTGCGTCAATCGCCGCACACTGGATAGCTTGGCCGCAAAGGTCGCGGGCACAGCGGCCGGCTCAGGGGCGGACGCGTGAACATCCAGATCCTATCCGTCGTCGCCCTGGTGGTGGTGTTCCTGCTGGCGACGGTGCTGCCGCTGAACATGGGCGCCCTGGCCCTGGCGGCGACGTTCTTCATCGGCGTGCTGGGCCTCGGCCTGACCACCAAGCAGATCTTCGCGGGCTTCCCAGGCGACCTCTTCGTGACCCTGGTGGGCGTGACCTACCTGTTCGCCATCGCCCAGAAGAACGGCACGGTCGACTGGCTGGTGGAGCGCGCGGTGCGCTTGGTGCGCGGCCACGTCGTCGCCATTCCCTGGATGATGTTCCTGATCGCCGCGGCCCTGACCGCC
>JAFKGN010000103.1 GCA_017307205.1 Caulobacterales bacterium | reverse complement strand
GAACCCATCGCGATGCCGACGCTCGCTTCGGCAAGTGCGGGTGCATCGTTGACGCCGTCGCCGACCATGGCAACCGTCCGCTTCTGCTGGATGAGCGCCTGGATTCGCGCGAGCTTGTCTTCCGGCAGGAGGCCGGCTTCAATTTCCTTGATGCCGAGGCTGCGGCCCACAGCCTGAGCAACGGGAAGCGCGTCGCCGGTCAGCAGGAGAGTGCGTATCCCGAGAGCCGTCAGGCTTTCGATTGCGCGCTTGGCTTCGGGGCGCACCGTGTCAGCCACTGCAATCGCGCCGAGCAGCACTCCGTCCCTGGCGACATAGACCTCCGAGGCCGCTTCGACGCCGAGGTTCAGCGGCGCTGTGATCGCCACGCCGTTGTCCCGCATCCAAGCCTGGTTGCCGACCAGGATCATGGAGCCCGTCACCCTGGCGGCGATGCCCCGCCCGGGCGTGTAGGCGAAGTGTTCAGGCTCAGCAACCGGGCGTCCTTGGGCCTTGGCATGGGTGATGATGGCCTTGCCCAGCGGGTGCTCCGAGCGCAGCTCAGCTGCGGCAGCCGCGTCGAGCAGATCTTCGGCGCTGACGCCGGGCGCGGCTACGACGGCTTGCACTTCCGGCCGGCCGAATGTGAGCGTGCCGGTCTTGTCGAGCACCACGGTGTCGACCTTGCCGAGCGTTTCGAGATGGACGCCGCCTTTGATGATGGCGCCGAGCCGAGCGGAGCGGCCGATGCCGCCGAGGATCGCAAGTGGGGTGCCGGCTGCGATGCCGCAGGCGCCGGCGACGATAATCACGGAGATCGTTGAGTAGATGTTCTGAGTGATCAGATAGGTCAGCACCGCCGATCCGAGGGCGAAATAGACCAGGTAGCCGGCCATGCGGTCGGCCAGGCGTTGGACGGGTGCGCGCGAGCGCTCGGCCCTTTCTACCGCCTCGATGATCTTGCCGTAGCTGGTGTCGCGCCCGATCCGCTCGGCGCGCACTTCAAGCGCGCCCGACTGATTAATCGACCCGGCGAACACTGCGGCGCCTTCGATCTTCTCCACCGGCATCGATTCGCCGGTGATGCGGGATTCATCGACGAAAGAATTGCCGGACAGGACCGCGCCATCGACCGGGATACGGCCGCCCGGAGCCACCAGGATGGCGTCGCCAATATTGAGCTCGGCAGCGGAAATCGTCCGAATGGAGCCGGTTCGGCGGACGGAAACCTCGCTGGGCAGGAACTCCAGAAGATCCCGGATCGCCTTGCGCCCCCGCCCGACCGTCAGGCCTTCGAGGACCTCGGCCACCAGAACGAAAAGCGTGATGACCAGGGCGGTGAAGAATTCGCCGATTGCAGCAGCCGCGACGATGGCGATCGTCATCGACAGCTCCATCGTCATGCGGCGTTGAAGGACGTTCTCGAACGCTTCCTTAAGGATCGGCCAACCGCCAACCAGAAGGCCGACAACGCCGATCACGCTGATGGTAGGGATCGGCTCCCACACCTTGAACCAGACCAGCGCCGCAGCGACAGCCACGAACCCAATACGCAGGGCTTCTTGCCGCTCGAATGGGTGTTCGTGGTCGTGACCATCTTCGTCATCATGATCGTGATCATGAGAATCATGCCGATGGGTGTTTTCGTTCAGCGCGGCTGGCGCTGTCGTCCGGACCTCCGCCTGGTCGGCCAGGCTTGCCCGGTCGCGCTTCGTTTGGTCGGCCATGGCTGGCTTCCTTGTCATTTCAAGTAACTGCGGACGACCTCGATCAGCTGTTCGGCGCCTTTGGCGCGTTCGGGATCAGGGTCGTGCGCCGGATCGACGACATGATTGCGAATATGGTCTTCCATAACCTCGGCCATGAGACCGTTCATCGCCCCGCGGACCGACGCGATCAGCTGAAGCACCTCCGCGCAGTCGGTCTCCGTCTCTAAGGCGCGCTCAACTGCTTCCACTTGTCCGCGAATGCGCCGTACGCGGGCGATCAGCTTTTTTTTCTCCCGAACGGTGTGGCCCATCGAAAACCCTCTACGTGTAGAGATAATATAGGGGGGTATGCTATCAGCATCAAATGAAACGCGCCCGTTCCCCGTTGATTCATGGCGACAGCCAGATGAGGCGGAGCCAACTAGATTGAGGGCTCAGGAGGCTGCGGTGCGTAGACCCTCACAGACACCTCGTCGGGAGACCCAAATGAGAAACCGCTATTTCGGCCTTGCCGCCCTCTCCGGCGCCACGGCTCTCCTCGCCACCAGCCCCGCCTGGGCTCACGCCCAGCTGGTGAGCTCCAATCCTGCAGCCAACGCCGCCGTCGCGGCCGCGCCGAAGGTCATCACCCTGACCTTCAACGAAAAGCTTGTGCCGGCCTTCTCCAAGTTCGAGCTCACCATGCCGGAACATGGCGGGATGAAGGTGCCGGTGAAGACGACCGTCTCGACGGACGGCAAGAGCATTACCGGCACGCCCGAAGCGGCTCTGGCGAAGGGCGCCTACAAGATCGTCTGGACGGCGGCCTCGGCCGACGGCCACAAGATGAACGGCGAAGTGGCCTTCAAGGTCGGTTGACGTGCTCGAGTCTGCGGTCGTCGTCCTCAGGCTGATGCAGTATGCGGGAGCGATGGTCCTCATGGGATCATCGCTCTTCTTCATCTATGCCCGCCCCTCCACGGGTCCCGGCTCGGCCGCGGAGGCGCCGTGGACCCGCAGGCTGCTGGCGGGCGCGGGCGCGCTGCTGGCGCTCGCGACGCTGCTCTGGATCGCGGCCCAGGCCAGCGTGCTGGCCGGATCGATGGTGGAGGGACTCAAACCCGAGGCGCTCGGCGCCGTGGTGACGAGCATGGACCTCGGCAAGGCGGGCGTCCTTAGGGCGGGGGTCGCCCTCCTGGCCACGATCCTCGCCGTGATGCTGAGGCCAGCGCGAGCCAGCTGGATCGTCGCGGCCGCGCTCGGAACTCTCGCGACCGCAACCTTCGCCTGGATGGGTCATGGCGCGGCGACGGAGGGGCCAGGCGGTGTCATCCACCTTGTCTCCGACATCCTTCACAGCTGGGCTGGGGCCGTCTGGATCGGCGCGCTTGTGGCCTTCGCGCTGATCCTGCGCATCCGCAGCCCCGCGCCGGCGGGCTTGGTCGCCCTGCACCGGGCCCTGCACGGCTTTTCGGGCGTGGGCGCGCTGCTGGTGGCGGTCCTGGTGGCGACCGGACTCGCCAACAGCTGGTTCTTGGTCGGGGTGGACCGGATCGACGGCCTCTGGACCACCCCTTATGGGCGGCTCTTGAGCCTCAAGCTCCTCCTGTTCGTGGCCATGCTCGGCCTGGCGGCCGCAAACCGCTTCCGGCTGACGCCTGTCCTGGCCCTGGCCTTGGACGAACCATCGCGGCAAGGCGCGGCGCTTGCGGATCTCCGCCGCAGTATCGCGCTGGAGACCGCCGCCGCCCTCGGGGTCGTCGCGCTCGTGGCCTGGTTCGGCACGCTCGCGCCGCCGGCGGCGATGTGAATCCTATGGCGCGCCCGCAAGACACAGCATCGCGAAACCAAGTGACAACGGTCGCTGTGGCGCTAGGCTCACGGGCGATGCGCTTCCTGCTCGCCCTTCTGGCCGTGTTCGGCCTCCTGGCCAGCCCGGTGTCCGCCGCGGCGGCCCAGGCGACCTGCCAGGGACATGGCGACGCGATGATGAGCATGGCGATGGCCGACATGCCGGGGATGGATCACGCCGACGGCGAGGCCGACCCCTGCTGCGACCCCGCCAAGGACGTGACCCCCTCGAAGCACGATGACATGAGCTGCCTTCTCGCGTGCATCGCCATGTGCGGCGTGACGGCGGCCCTCCCCAGCATGCCGCCCGTCAGCCTCCTTAAGGCTGATCACTTCGCGCCCGCGCCCGGGCGGATGGCGTCGTTGACGCCCCACGACCCCGGACGCCTCGAACGACCTCCCAGACCGATCACCTGAACCCAGCGCTGCTCGCCTGCGGGCGGCGCTTTGCGTGCAGAGCCCGGCCGGACTCCGTCCGGCCATGATGATCGATCCCAACCGGGAGTGTTCCCCATGACCTATCGTATTTCACTGACCGCAGCGGCGCTGGCCCTCGGTCTCGCCGTGGTCGCGAGCGCCGCCTCCGCCCAGCCCTATGGCAAGGGTGGTAACTACAGCCTGGCGCCAAGCGCTCGGCCGCCCGCGGCCCAAGCCACACCCATGCGCGACTGCGACTGTCCGATGATGAAGGGCGACCACGCCATGCGCGAGCAGTGCATGTCGATGATGCGGGATCATGCCCCGGCGGAGCCCAAGAGCGGCCCCGCCGGCTGACCGTGATCGCCCTCACGCGCCCTGATCCCATTGGGCGCGCGGTGAGCGAGGGCGCCGGCGGCCGGCTGGCCCGGCCGTCGGCGTTTCACGTCATCCCTTGTTCTCTCAAGAGGAGTTCCTCATGCGGCCTCTTTGGCTGATGCTGGGCGCCGCGTTCCTATCGAGCGCCGCCCAGGCCGCCCCCCTCACCTATTCAGCGGCGCTGCAACGCGCCGGCGAGGCTCCCACCCTTCAGGCCAAGGCGGCCGAGGTCACAGCTGCTCGAGCGGCGGCAGGCGCGGCGGGTCGATTGCCAGACCCGAAGCTCCGGTTTGGCCTCGACAACTTTCCCGTCTCCGGTCCGCCCGCCTGGCGGTTCGGGCCGGAAAGCATGACCATGGCCACGGTCGGCGTGATGCAGGATGTCCCCAACGGCGCGAAGCGGCGCGCCGAGCGCGAGCGCGCAGCCGCCGATGTCAGCGCAGCCGAGTCGGGGCAGGCCGTGGAGGCCCGCAACGTCCGCCTCGCCGTCGCCGTGGCCTGGATCGACCTATATTACGCCCAGCGTAAGCTCGCGGCCTTGGCCGAGATCGCGGCGGCGCTCAAGCCGCTGCACGATGCCGCGCCAGCCCAGCTGGCGGCTGGCTCAAGCCGCCCGGCCGCGGTCTTGGAAGCGGACGAACTGACGGCGGCGCTCGGCGACCGCCGCGCCGACCTGTTGGCCGCCGCAGGCAAGGCCCGCGCCGAGCTGACGCGCTGGACCGGTGAGCCTGAACCGGAGGCGCTGGGGGATCCGCCGCCGCAGACCATAGACGCCCCTGGGCTGCGCGCGGCTCTCGACCATCACCCGGCGCTGCTCGCCTACGACGCGATGGGCGGTCAGGCCGCAGCCGATCTGGCGGCCGCGCGGGCGGACAAGCGGCCGGATTGGGGTTGGGAGCTCGCCTATCATCGCCGCGACCAGATGTGGGGCGACATGGTCTCCCTCGGCGCAACTGTCAGCCTGCCGATATTCCCCGGCAAGCGACAGGACCCGACGATCGCCGCCAAGGCCGCGAGCGCCGGCCGCGTGACCGCCGAGCGGGAGGCCATGCGCCGGCAGCTGCGCGCCCAACTTGACGCCGACCTCGCCGACCATGCCATGCGCCACGACCGCATGATGCGCGCGCAGGCGACGCTCGTGCCCCTCGCCCGACGCAAGGCGGATCTGGAAACGGCCAGTTATGCTGCGGCGAGCGCCAGCCTCTCCGACGTGCTCCAGGCCTTTTTGGGCTTGGCGGAAGCGCGCGTCGACGCCCTGGACCGCGAGGCGGCCGCGGTCCGCGACGCAGTGCGCATCAATCTCAACTACGGAGCTGGCGAGCCATGAGCGCTCTCAATCTCACCCGTGCTCAGCTGGCGGTCGGAGCCGCCGCCTTGACGCTCATCGGCGCCCTCGGCGGCTATGGCTTAGCGCACCTGCGCCAAGCCGCGCCGGCCGCGAGCGTAGGCCCGGAGGCCGGGCGCAAGGTCCTCTATTGGCACGATCCGATGGTTCCGGGGCAGCGCTTCGACAAGCCCGGCAAATCGCCTTTCATGGACATGCAGCTCGTGCCCCGATACGCCGACGAGGCGCCCGGAACGGCCGGCGTGCGGATCGATCCGGCGCAGCTCCAAAGCCTCGGCGCACGCTATGCGACGGTGCGGCGGACGGCTTTCGCCGAGGACCTCACCGCACCTGGCCTCCTCGAATTCAACGGGCGTGACGTGGCCATCGTGCAGGCCAGGGCCGCGGGTTTCGTGCAGCGGGTCTATGGCCGCGCGCCCGGCGACGTTGTCACCGCCGGGGCGCCCATCGCCGATCTGCTGGTCCCGAGCTGGGGCGGTGCCCAGGCCGAGTATCTTGCGATCCGCAGGTCAGGCGACGCCACACTTGAGGCGGCCGCGCGCCAGCGGATGCGCCTTCTGGGCATGCCGGATCCCCTGATCGACTCTGTCGCCCGCTCGGGCCGCCCACATGCAGTCGTCACCGTCACCACACCCGTGGCTGGCGCGATCCAGACCCTCGACGTCCGCGCGGGCATGACCGTCAGCATGGGCCAGACTTTGGCCCAGGTCTCCGGCCTGAACACCGTGTGGATGACGGCTGCGGTTCCCGAGGCCCAAGCGGGCCTGGTGCGCCCCGGCGCCTCCGCCCGCGTCGAGCTGGCCGCCTTTCCGGGCGAGGCTTTCTCCGGACGGGTCAGCGCCGTCCTGCCCTCGGCCCAGACGGAAAGCCGAACGCTGCAGGCTCGGGTCGAGCTGCCCAACCGCGGCGGACGGCTGCGGCCGGGCATGTATGGGACCGTCCATCTCGACGGACCGACGAGGCCGGTCCTGGTCGTGCCGGCCGAGGCGGTGATCCGGACCGGGCGACGGGCGATCGTCATGCTCGCTCTGGACGGCGGGCGCTTCCAGCCCGTCGAGGTGAAGATCGGGCGCGAGGACGGCGGGCTTACGGAGATCCTCGGCGGCTTGCAGGAGGGCCAAAGGATCGTCGCCTCGGGCCAATTCCTGATCGACTCGGAGGCGAGCCTCGCTGGGCTGCAGGCCCGGCCACTCGCCCCGGCGATCACGCCTCAGTCCGCCACCGCGGCGCCGACGCTCCTTGAGAGCCGTGGCCGCGTCGAGGCTTTGAAGGGCGACCAGGTGACCCTCAGCCACGAGCCCGTCCCGGCGATCGGCTGGCCCGCCATGACCATGACCTTCAAGCTCGATCCGCCCGGGCTCGCCGCTGGCGTCAGGGTCGGCGACCAAGTCGCCTTCGGCTTTGAGCAACGACCGGACGGGCCTGTGGTTCGGCGGATCGTTCCGGTGGGAGCGCGCCGGTGATCGCCGCCCTCATCCGCCTCTCTGTCCGCTTTCGCCTCGTCGTGCTCCTGGGCGCCGCGGTCCTGCTGGCATCGGGCCTCCTCGCCTTGCGCGCCACGCCCGTCGACGCCCTGCCGGACCTTTCCGACGTCCAGGTGATCATCCGCACCACCTACCCCGGCCAGGCGCCGCAGATCGTGGAAAGCCAGGTCACCTATCCGCTTACCACCACCATGCTCTCGGTGCCGGGCGCAAAGACGGTGCGCGGCTATTCCTTCTTCGGCGACAGTTTCGTCTACGTGCTGTTCGAGGACGGGACCGACCTTTATTGGGCCCGCTCGCGCGTGCTCGAATACCTCAACCAGGTGCAAGGGCGGCTGCCGGATTCCGCCAAACCGGCCCTCGGGCCCGACGCCACCGGCGTTGGCTGGATCTTCGAATATGCCCTCGTCGACCGGTCCGGGCGCCACGACCTCGCCCAGCTCCGATCCCTGCAGGACTGGTTCCTGCGATACGAGCTGAAGACCCTGCCTGGGGTGGCCGAGGTCGCCTCGATCGGCGGCATGGTCAAGCAGTACCAGGTCGTCCTCGACCCGGTGCGGCTGGCCGCCTACGGCGTCACCCACGCTGAGACCGTCGAGGCGATCCAGCGGGCCAACCAGGAGACCGGCGGCTCGGTCCTGGAGTTGGCCGAGGCGGAGTACATGGTCCGGGCCGGCGGCTACCTGAAAACCCTGGACGACTTTCGCGCGATTCCGCTCAGAACCGCGGCCGGCGGCGTCCCTGTGCGCCTCGGCGAGGTGGCGACGATCCAGATCGGCCCCGAAATGCGTCGCGGCATTGCAGAGCTAGATGGTCAGGGTGAGGTGGCCGGCGGCGTGATCGTGCTGCGTTCGGGCAAGAACGCCCGCGCGACGATCGCCGCCGTGAAGAACAAACTCGCCGAGCTCAAGAGCAGCCTGCCGCCCGGCGTCGAGATCGTCACGACCTATGACCGCTCGCAGCTCATCGACCGCGCCATCGCCAATCTCCGCGAGAAGTTGATCGAAGAGTTCGTCGTAGTGGCGCTGGTCTGCGTGCTCTTCCTCTGGCACGCACGATCGGCGCTCGTCGCCATTCTCACCCTGCCCCTGGGCGTCCTCTTCGCCTTCATCGTCATGCGGGTGCAGGGCGTGAACGCCAACATCATGTCGCTCGGCGGCATCGCCATCGCCATTGGCGCGATGGTCGACGCCGCTGTGGTGATGATCGAAAACGCGCACAAGCGAATCGAGCGCTGGGAGGCCGATCATCCCGGCGAGCACCTGGTCGGTGAGACACGATGGCGCGTAATCACCGAGGCGGCGGCCGAGGTCGGGCCGGCGCTCTTTTTCAGCCTCTTGATCATCACCCTGTCGTTCGTGCCGGTCTTCAGCCTGCAAGGCCAGGAGGGGCGGCTCTTCGGGCCGTTGGCCTTCACCAAGACCTACGCCATGGCCGGCGCGGCAATCCTCTCGGTCACCCTGGTCCCCGTGCTCATGGGCTGGCTGATCCGCGGCCGAATCCCGGCCGAAGCGTCCAATCCCCTGAACCGCTGGCTCATGGCCGCGTACCGGCCGGGGCTCGATTGGGTGATGCGGCGCCCGAAGACGACGCTGCTGATTGCGCTCGTGGCCTTTGCGACTACAGCTTGGCCGCTCAGCCGGCTGGGCGGGGAGTTCATGCCTCAGCTGGACGAGGGCGACCTCCTCTACATGCCCTCGGCCCTGCCGGGGATCTCCGCTCAGAAGGCGGCGGAGCTGCTTCAGCAGACCGACCGGCTCATCAAGACGGTCCCGGAGGTGCAGACCGTCTTCGGCAAGGCAGGCCGGGCGGAAACCGCCACCGACCCTGCCCCGCTCGAGATGTTCGAGACGACCATCCAGTTCAAGCCACGCAGCCAGTGGCGCCCGGGTATGACGCCCGAGAAGCTGGTCGAGGAGCTGGACCGAACGGTGAAGGTTCCCGGACTCGCCAACGTCTGGGTGCCTCCGATCCGCAACCGCATCGACATGCTGGCCACCGGCATCAAGAGCCCGATCGGCGTGAAGGTCTCGGGCCAGGATCTGGCGCAGATCGACCGTATCGCCCACGACATCGAGGCCGTGGCTAAGACCGTGCCCGGCGTCTCTTCGGCCCTGGCCGAGCGCTTGACCGGAGGCCGCTATGTCGACGTGACCATCGATCGGGCGGCCGCGGCGCGCTACGGCCTCAACATCGCCGACGTCCAGGATGTGATCTCCACCGCGGTCGGCGGGCAGACCATCGGTCAGACGGTTGAAGGCTTGGCGCGATACCCGATCAGCGTCCGATATCCGCGCGAGCTCCGAGACAGCCTGGAGGGCCTGCGTCAATTGCCGATCCTGACCCCGGCGGGTCAGCAGATCATCCTCGGGACCGTGGCGGCGGTCGAGGTCACCGACGGACCGCCGATGCTGAAGACGGAGAACGCCCGACCCTCTACCTGGGTTTATGTGGACGTCCGGGGCCGCGACCTCGCCTCGGTCGTCGCCGATCTGCAGTCGGCCGTCACCGGCAAGGTGAAGCTCGCGCCTGGCGTCTCCGTCGCCTACTCCGGCCAGTTCGAATACCTGCAGCGGGCGGCCGAGCGGCTGAAGATCGTGATCCCCGCCACCCTGGTGATCATCTTCCTGCTGCTCGTCATGACCTTTGGCCGTCTGGACGAGGCGGCGCTGATCATGGCCACCCTGCCCTTCGCCCTCACGGGGGCCATCTGGACCCTATATCTCCTGGGCTACCACCAATCGGTCGCTACAGGCGTCGGCCTCATAGCCCTGGCCGGCGTCGCCGCCGAGTTCGGGGTCGTCATGCTTATCTATCTCAAGGTGGCGCTCCGCGACTGCGGCCCGGCGCCCTCACCGGCCCAGGTGGAAGACGCGATCCGCGAAGGGGCCCTTCTGCGGGTCCGGCCGAAGGCGATGACCGTGGCGGTGATCCTGGCGGGCCTCTTCCCGATCCTCATTGGCCACGGCGCTGGCTCGGAGGTGATGAGCCGCATCGCCGCCCCCATGATCGGCGGCATGCTGACCGCGCCGCTGCTCTCGATGTTTGTCGTGCCGGCAGGCTACCTGCTGCTGCGACGGCGACGTTCCGCGTCCTCAGCTGCAAACCTAAAGGGAGACCAACCATGAAGCGTATTGTCTTGACCGGCGGCGTCCTGGGCGCCGCCCTCGCCTTGGCCGCGTGCGGTCAGAAGTCCGAGACGACCATCGCCGAAGCGCCGGCCGCGCCAGCGGCGGGCACGCCTGGCGCCCCGATCGGCGATATGGCGGGGATGAACATGGCCGGCTCGCAGGCCACCAAGACGGCCAAGGGAACCGGGACGGTGAAGTCCGTCGATGTCGGCGCCGGCGCCATCACGGTCGACCACGGTCCAATTCCGGAGGCCGGTTGGCCGGCGATGACCATGGCCTTCAAGGCGGCGCCCGACCTTGTCCAGAGCGTCAAGCCGGGCGACAAGGTCGCCTTCGACCTGACCCTGAAGGATGGCTCCGGCGAGATCACCGCGATCACCAAGCAATAGGACGCGGCTGGGACGCTCGCGACTGCATGCCGCCTCAGCCGTGACGCGCGAACACCCGCGTCTTACCGCCCGGCAGCAGCAGGAGCGTTTGGTAGGGCTCTTTGCGGCCGTCCGGCGTCTCCATGCCGGGCGAGCCCAAGGGCATGCCTGGCACGGTGATCCCCAGCGCCTTCGGCCGTTCCTTCAGGAGGCGGCCCACGTCGGCGGGCGGCACGTGGCCAACGGTGACGTAGCCACCAATCGTCGCCACGTGGCACGACGAGAGTTCGAAGGGTACGCCGTAGCGCTTGTTCAGCGGCGTGACGTCATCGACCACCACCACCTTCGGCCGGTATCCGGCGCGCGCCATGGAGGTGATCCAGCCGCCGCAGCAGCCGCACGACGCGGTCTTGTAGACGGTCAAGGGCGGTGGCGCGGCCGCCCAGGCGCTCGGCGCCGCCAGAGCGGCGGCACCGGCGACGAGCAGATGACGGCGAGGAATCATCGAGGATCAGCCCCCAAGGGTGAGCGCTTCCCGCCGCAGCAGGACGCCTTGGCGACCGGCGCGGCTTCCGTAGCTTCCGCAGGCGCGTATCCCGCCTCGCGGATGGCGTCGCTTACGTCCGGGCCGGCGGCGGTCGTAGTAACCTCGACCGACTTGCGGGAGAGGTCGATGGCGACTTGGGCCGCCGGATCGACACTCTTTACAGCCGCGGTGATGGCCTGCACGCAATGGCCGCAGCTCATGTCGTCGATTTGGTAGCGAAGCATGGGAATCTCCTCAGTCAAAGCCTCGCCCGAACAGATAGGGTTTCCCACGATAGGAAGGTCAAGAGCCCGCGATCTCTAAAGACGTTCGAGGATCGTCTTCATCTGCTTTATCTCCCGAGTCTGCGACGCGATGATGCCGTCTGGCCCGTAGCAGAGGTCGCGCAGTTCCGGATCCTTGAGCGAAGCCTCCTTGCACATCAACAGCGCGCCCGAATGGTGCGGAATCATCGACTGCACGAACTGGCGATCACCGACGAGGCCCTGCGCCCGGATGCCGATTAGCGAGAGCAGGAAGATGGCGACGAAGGCGACGTGCAAAAGCACGTTCAGCTTCGAGTTCATGTACATGGACTTCATCGTCAGCAACATGACGACGGCCATCGGGGCCCACATCACGAGCGCCATGTAGAAGAAATTGATGTTCTGGATGAATTCGCCCCAGCTGAATATCATCGTGAACATGGCGAAATACATAACCGCCAGACTCAGAGACAGATTGACGGCAAGCATCACATAGTGATGCCGCCGCCCCTTTGTGCTCATGCTGGCCTCGCCGTGGTGTGCGTCTTTCACGTCAACCTCCTGAGCGGTGTTGCTTCATAGCAACTCAAAACCAAGCTCTCAGGCCCACGATGAAACGCGTGCTCTCCACGTCTTCCCCGTGGGCGCGCACGAATTCGGCGGTGTCGCCGAACGCGCGCTCGTAAGAGACGCCGATGTAGGGGGCGAACTCCCGGCGGATTTCGTAGCGAAGCCGCAGGCCAAGCTCGCCCTTCGACAGGCCCGAGCCGATCTCGCTTTCAGGAATGTCCTGGGCCGCGAACTCAAGTTCCGCCCGCGGCTGCAAGATGAGCCGCTGCGTTAGTCGGAAATCGTAGCTGCCCTCGACACGGGCCAGCAAATCGCCCTTCTCGGACAGAAAGAGCGAGCCCTCGGCCTCAAACCAGTAGGGGAACATCGCGTCCACGGCGAGCGTGGCGTAGGCGCGCGAGCGTGGTTCCAGGTCGTAGCGGATGCCAGCCTGTACGTCGGTGTAGCGGGCGACGGCGCGGGAATAGAGGAGCTGAACCTCCGCGGCTTCCACGCCTTCGCGTGACTGGCCTTCCCCCTCGGTCTTGAAGACGAACCTATTGATGTCGCCGCCGTACCAGCCCTCGACCTCCCAGCTGTAGCGGTCGCCGTTCGGGGTCCACTCGAGCAGGTCCGCCTGGAGCTTGGAGACCC
>JAFKGN010000102.1 GCA_017307205.1 Caulobacterales bacterium | reverse complement strand
GCTCGACGGCGTCGCGATCGGCGCAGCGAACCACGAGTTCGACCTGGCAGAACGGCAGCGCCGGCTCGGCGACGACGCCCAGGCCGCGCGCCTCTATGAGGCTCGCCAGGGGCTCCGGAGCCCGGCCGAAGCAGCGACCGCCCGACGCCCAGACGATCACCCGGTCGTCGGCGACGAGGCGGAAGCCCTGTTCCAGGGCGCGGAGGGCCAGGTCGCTCTTGCCGGAGCCGGAGGGGCCTTCGATCAGGACGCCGCGCCAACGGCCCTCGCCGCGCACCGCCAGCAATCCCGCATGAAGGGGCTGGTCCATGGCGATCAGCCGCGCGCCGGAGGCAGCACGACGATGAACCGCGCGCCGAGCACTGCGCCGTCGCTGTCGAGACGATTCTCGGCGCGGATCACGCCATTGTGGGCCTCGATGATCTGGCGAGCGATGGACAGGCCGAGGCCCGAGTTGCCGCCGAAGGCGCTGCCCTTCGGCCGTGAGGTGTAGAAGCGCTCGAACACGGTCTCGAGGTTCTCCGGGGGAATGCCGGGACCGTCGTCCTCGACCGTGACCATGACCCGGCCGCGCTCCCGCCGCAGACCAATGCGGACTTCGCCCTCGGGCGCGCTGAACGAACGGGCGTTGTCGATTAGGTTGCGGAACACCTGGCTGAGCGGTGTCTCGCGGCCGATCACCAGAGGCGGCTCCAGGCCGTCGAAGTCCTTGAACCTGACGTGGACCTTCTTCGAGCTCGGTTCGGTTCCGACCTGCGCTTCGTAGAGCGAGGCGACGTCGCTGAGCAGGCGGTGAAGATCAAGCGGATGCGGCGCGTCGCGCGACAGCTCGGCGTCGAGACGCGAGGCGTTGGAGATGTCGGTGACCAGCCGGTCCATGCGGCCGACGTCCTGCTTGAGGATGTCGAGCAGCCGGCGGCGGGACTTGTCATCTTTCACGAGGTCCAACGTCTCCACCGCCGAGCGGATCGAGGTCAGCGGATTCTTGATCTCGTGGGCCACGTCGGCGGCGAAGCGCTCGATGGCGTCGATCCGCTCGGACTGGGTGAGGGTCATGTCCTGCAGCGCGCGGGTCAGATCACCGATTTCGTCGTCACGACGGGCGACGTCGGGCAGGGCGATGGCGCGCTCGCCGTGCAGGCGCACGCGGTCGGCGGCGCGGGCCAGTCGCGTTACCGGTCGGGCGATGAGCTGATGCAGGAGCAGGGAGGACAGCGAGGTCACCCCGACGGCGATCAGGATGAAGGGCAGCAGCGCCGCCCGTTCCTTGGCGACGATCTCGTCGACGTCGCCGGCCTCCAGCGTCAGAACCCCGAGCACCGCCTGCACGTGCTGGATCGGCATCGAAACCGAGACCACGCGGTCGCCGTTCTCGGCGATGCGCACGCCCGAAACGGCCTCGCCACGCATCGCCTTGTCGATCTCGGTGCGGAGCGCCGTGCGCGCCTTCTCCACCGCCCGCGGCTTGGCGTCGGCGTCCTGCAGGGTGAGGGCGAAACGCTCGCCGGGCCGGCGGGCGGGCGGCAGCACCTTCCATTCCACGCGGTCGGCGACGATGTAGCTGTCGGCCAGCAGGTTGCCTTCGGCGTCGAACAGCCGCGCCCGCTGCGAGCGGGGGATGAACAGCAGCTGCAGGAAGTCGCTGGCCTCGGCGGCCTTCAGCGCCGGCAGGGGTTCACCCACCGTCGCCGTCTGGTCCAGCACCTTGACGATGAACTCGCCCTGGGTGGTCAGGCTGTCGATGCGCGCCTCGATCAGGCCGCGGCGCAACTCGTTCAGGATCAGGGCGCCGGCGATCAGGATCGTCAGGCCGAGCAGATTCAGCACGAAGATGGCGCGACCCAGCTTCGAGCCCGGCGCCAGCCTGAGCCCTTTCAGCAATTGCCTCCACTTGCGGGGGCGCGGCCGGTGGGCCGGATCAGGATTCTCGGTAGCGATAGCCGACGCCATAGAGGGTTTCGATTGCGTCGAACTCGCCATCCACCTGACGGAACTTCTTGCGCATGCGCTTCACGTGGCTGTCGATGGTTCGATCATCGACATAGACCTGATCGTCGTAGGCGGCGTCCATCAGGTTGTCTCGGCTTTTCACGAAGCCGGGCCGTTGGGCGAGGGACTGCAGCAGCAGGAACTCGGTGACCGTCAGCCGCACCGGCTTGTTGTCCCACAGGCAGTCGTGGCGGGCCGGGTCGAGGGTCAGGCGGCCGCGCTTGATGGCCTTGGCGGCCGGATCGGCGTTGGCGGGGGTCGCGCCAGGCTCGTCGCCGGTGACGCCCGCACGGCGCAGCACAGCCTTCACCCGTTCGATCAGCAGGCGCTGGCTGAACGGCTTGTGCATGTAGTCGTCGGCCCCGAGGTTGAAGCCGAGGATCTCGTCGATCTCCTCGTCCTTCGAGGTCAGGATGATGACCGGCACTTCCGAGGTTTGGCGCAGGCGCCGAAGCACCTCCATCCCATCCATGCGCGGCATCTTCACATCGAGGATGGCCAGATCCGGGGGATTGGCCTCGAGAGCCGCGAGGCCCGAGGCGCCGTCGTAGTAGGCCTTGACCTGGTGGCCGTGGCTTTCGAGGGCCAGGGACACGGAAGTGACGATGTTTTCGTCGTCGTCGACCAGAGTGATGTCAGCCATGGGCTCTGTTGCTTGCGCTCCGAGTATCGACCGAAAGGTAGGCGCGGTCGAAGCCAGCTTCAACGCGTAGCTTGCTTCCTTGGACCCCTCATATGGCAAGGAAATGGCGGCGCGGCGAACGCGGGTCTTCAATGCGGCCTTAAGGGCTTGTCGGTTAGGGAGCCCGATAAGAGCATCGCCCCCTTCGAAGAGCCGCATGAGCGACCCGGTCCACTACGAAGTCTTTATCCGCCGAGGCAAAGGCGCGCCGTGGGTCCTCGATATGGCCACGGAGGACCGCAATCGCGCCGTGACGGTCGCCGAGGAACTGCTGGAGGAGCAGGGCGTCGCCGCGGTCCGCGTGACCAAGGAGACGATGGACACCGCCTCGGGCGAGTTCAAAAGCATCACCATCCTGAACAAGGGCGACAAGACTGAGGGCAAGTCGCGCCGTGCGCCCGAGAATCTCGAGCCGCTCTGCGTGTCGCCGCAGGATCTCTACACGGCCCACGCCCGCGACCGGATCGCCCGCCTGCTCGACGCCTGGCTCGCCCGCCACAAGGTGACGCCCTTCGAACTGCTGCACCGCGCCGACCTGCTGGAGCTGCTCGACGCCTCAGGCACCGAACTGCAGCACGCGATTCAGAAGGTGGCCGTGCCGGAGGCGCAGGCCCGTGGCGTCTCCACCCACGACATCATGCGCACCTTCCAGAGCCTCAGCGAGCGCGGCATCGCGCGGGTGATGAAGGACGAGAAGCGCGGCGCCTTTCCCGACATCGAGAAGGAAGGCTTCGCCGCCGCGGCGGTGCGCGTGGTCGGCGACGCGGAGCGCGCCTACCTGCTGGGCGCCGCCGTCGCCAAGCACATCGCCGAGGCCAAGGATTGGGGCGACAAGGTCAACCGTCTGCTCGACCTGGCAGACCAGGCGCCCGAGGGGCCTCCCTCTGCCCGGGGCGCGGCCCTGTTCGCCATCGAGGGGCCGCTGGCTGAAATCCTCGGATCCCGCGCCGGCATGGGCGAGGTCCTGGGCGCGGCCATGGACCTTGGCCACTCCCTGGCGGCGATGACCCGCCTGGCGGGCGCCGAACAGGTCGAGGCCTTGCTGACCTTCGACCCGGGCCTGGCCCGCTGCATTCCCGAGCTGCCCGGTCCGGCCGCGCGTCTGGCCAACTGGCTGGACGGTCCGCACTTCGAACAGGCGCGCGCCGCCATCGCCAAGCGGGTGCTGCGCGAGCTGCACGGCGTTCGTCGCCTGAATCCCACCGACGCCGACAACGAGATCGAACTGCTGCGCGCCCTGGCCATGGCCTTGACCGCCGCCGCCGGCCGGATGCTGACCCAGCAGGAGATCCAGGACGCCTTCACCGCCCGCTCGGGCATGCTGGTGGCCGGCGACTTTGTTCTGAACCTGCTGGGCGAAGGCAAGGCCGCCGCCGAGGAGGCCGCCACCCTGATCCGCCTGTGCGAGAACGTGACCGGCGCGGCCAATAAGCGGGCGGCCTCGCGCTACCTCGCGGCCCATGTGCAGGCGCTACGCTTCGAGAAGGAGCTGCGGTTCGGTCCCGAGACGCCGGCTCAGAAGCTGGCCATCCTCGCGCGGCTGCAGCGCGACGTCGGACGCGCCCGTCTGGTCGACGAGGACGCCAAGCCCATCCAGGCCCGTCTCGGCGATATCGGCGGCATGATCGAAAACGAGAGCAAGCTGGTGATGCTGCTGGCCAAGGCCCAGGCGCCGGCGGTGCATCGGCTCAGCCTGCTGCTCAAGCTGGCCACTGGAGAATCCGCGCCGCTCGGCCCCGCGGCCGAGCGCGCCCGTGTCGAGGCCATGCGCCTGGTCCGCGCGCCGGAACTGCGCGACGAAGTCGCCCGCTCGCCTGAGAAGGCCGTCGAGGTGCGCGAACTGCTGGCCAGCGCCGCCCGGATGGCCGCCTGACCGAGGCAGGGCTATAGGGGCCCGTGCCCCGCTCCGAACCCTTTGACGTCGCCATCATCGGCGGCGGCCCGGCCGGCCTGATCGCCGCCGAGACGCTCAGCGCCCGCGGCGCGCGGGTGACCGTCTATGAGCGGATGCCGAGCCTTGGCCGCAAGCTGTTGATGGCCGGGCGCGGCGGCCTGAACCTCACCCATTCCGAGCCGCTCGACCGGTTCATGGCGCGTTACGGGGCGGCCGATCGCATCCCGCCGCTGATCGAGGCCTTTCCGCCGAGGGCGCTGGTCGAATGGGCGGAGAGCCTGGGCCAACCCACCTTCGTCGGCACCAGCGGCCGGGTGTTCCCTAAGGCGATGAAGGCCTCGCCCCTACTGCGCGCCTGGCTGCGGCGGCTGGAAGGGCAGGGCGTCAGCTTCCGCACCCGCGCCGAGTGGCGGGGGTGGGACGAGGCGGGGGCTTTGAGGGTCGAGGGGCTGCCGCCGGTGCGGCCCGATGCGACGATCCTGGCGCTCGGCGGCGCCAGCTGGCCGAAGCTCGGCTCGGACGGAAGCTGGGCCTCGATCCTCGCGGAGCGTGGGGTCGACCTTGCCCCATTCCGCCCCGCCAATGTCGGATTCAAGGTCGCTTGGTCGCCACTGTTCGCCGAGCGCTTCGCCGGAACACCACTGAAGCCGCTGGCGCTGAGCTTCGAAGGTCGGACGGTGCGGGGCGAGGCGGTGGTCAGCGGCTACGGTCTGGAGGGCGGCGCGATCTACGCCCTGGGCGCGCCCCTGCGGGACGCCATCGAACGCGACGGAAAGGCCGTGCTGAAGCTCGACCTCGCGCCGGACCTTGGCGGCGATACGCTCGCCGCGCGCCTCGCCCGCCCGCGCGGCGGGCAGTCGACCTCCACTTTCCTGCGCAAGGCAGCGGGGCTGACGCCGGTGGTCATCGGCCTGCTGCGGGAGGCGTTCGGCGGCGCCCTGCCGGACGACCTGGCCGCCGCCATCAAGGCCGCGCCGGTCACGCTGACGGCGCCGCGGGGACTGGAGCGCGCCATCTCCACCGCGGGAGGCGTCGCCTGGTCGGCGGTGGACGAGCATCTGATGCTGAAGGCGATCCCCAACGTCTTCGTCGCTGGTGAGATGCTGGACTGGGAGGCGCCCACCGGCGGCTACCTGCTGCAGGCCTGTTTCGCCTCGGGCGTGGCGGCGGCGGAAGGCTGCGCGGACAGGGCGCGGTCGCGCTTGTCGGCCAACCCACGCGGGTCCATATCGCCAGGGCCATGAACGCGCCCTTCAAGCCCGAATCCCTGCCCGAGTGGCGGCTCGACGATCTCTACGTCGGCCGCGACGACCCCCGCATCGAGACCGATCTCGCCTCCGCCGTCGCCTTCAACACCGAGTTGAAGGCGCTGGAAGGTCAGTTCGTCGCCGTCCGCGCCGAGCCGAAGGTGCTGGGCGAGCGGATCGACCGGGGGATCGAGCTTTACGAGCTGGCGCTCAACAAGCTGTGGGGCGTCGGGGCCTACGCGTCCCTGGCCGCCTCGACGGCGCGCGACGATGCGGGCTGGGCCAAGTTCGAGGCCGACCTGCGGGCCCGCGCTTCGCAGATCGGGGCCGAGAGCCTGTACTTCACCCTGGAGCTCAATCAGCTCGAGGACGTCGAGATCGCCGCCGCCCTGAAGGCCCATCCCGCCGCTCAACGCTGGTCGCCCTGGCTGCGCCGTGTGCGGCTCTCCCGCCCGCACGAGCTTTCGGCCGAGGCCGAGCGGATGATCGTCGACCGCGCCCCGGCGACGGCCAATTGGAGCCGGCTCTACGACGAAACCCTCGCCCGTCTGACCTCCAAGGTCGGCCGCGAGACCCTGACCCTGCCCGATGCCCTGCACCGCCTGTCCGATCCCGATGTCGGCCGCCGCAAGGCCGCCGCGCAGGGGCTGGCCAAGGCGCTGGAGGATCGTGCCTCGGTGCTCGGTCTCAGCCTCAACACCCTGGCCTTCGAGAAGCAGGTCGAGGATCGCTGGCGCAAGTACGAGACCCCGGCCCAGGGCCGCCACCTGGCCAATGAGGTCGACGCCGCCGCCGTTGACGCGATGGAGGCCGCGGTCGTCGAGGCCTATCCGCGCCTGTCGCACCGCTACTACGCGCTGAAGGCCAAGGTCATGGGCCGCAAGTCGCTCGACTATTGGGACCGCAACGCCCCGCTCGATGCAGCCTCGCCCCGCGTCTACGGCTGGGATGAAGCCAAGAGCATGGTGCTGGACAGCTTCGAGGCCCTGTCGCCGACCTTCGCAGAGACGGCGCGCGGCTTCTTCACCCAGGGGTGGATCGACGCTCGCCCGCGCCCAGGCAAGCAGTCGGGGGCCTATTCGCACCCCGTCACCGCCGATCGTCACCCCTACGTCTTCCTCAACTTCATGGGCGAGCGGCGCGATGTGCTGACCCTGGCCCACGAGCTGGGCCACGCCGTCCACCAGACCCTGGCGGCGCCGCTCGGCACCCTGCTGGCTGACACGCCGCTGACCCTGGCCGAAACCGCCTCGATCTTCGGGGAAGGCCTGGTGTTCGAGCGCCTGCTGGCCGAGGCCACGCCTGCCGACCGTCGCGCTCTACTGGCGGGCAAGATCGAGGATGGGCTCAACACCGTCGTCCGCCAGATCGCCTTCCACCGCTTCGAGACTCGCTTCCATGCGGCGCGCCAGGCGGGAGAGCTGTCGGTCGACCAGATCGGCGGCCTCTGGCGTGAGGTGATGGCCGAGAGCCTCGGTCCGGCCGTGAAGCTGAACCCCGGCTATGAGTACTACTGGGCCTATGTCGGCCACTTCGTGCACTCGCCGTTCTATGTCTACGCCTACGCCTTCGGGAATCTGCTGGTCGAGGCCCTGATGGAGAAGCGCCGCGAGGACCCGGCCGGCTTCACCCCGAAGTATCAAGCCCTGCTCGCCGGCGGCGGCGCCCAGACCTATGTCGAGGCCCTGGCGCCCTTCGGGCTCGACGCCCGGGAGAAGGCGTTCTGGGCTGCGGGCTGCGCCCGGCTGGAGCGACTGGTCGATCAGTTCGAAGCGCTCGTCGACTGATGGCGCAGGCCTCGGCGCCGACCCTCGTCTTCGCTCCCGACCGCGGGGTGGGCGATCTGATGTGGCACCTGCCGACCATCCGCGCCATCGCGGAGCGTGCCGGTGGTCCCGTGGTGCTGATCACCCGCCCGAGCACCCGCGCCAAGGATCTGCTCAGCAGCGAGCCGAGCGTTTCCGAGATCGTCTACGTCATCAATCACAAAGGGACGTGGCGGCGCTTCGCCGAGGCGCGTGCGCTCTACCGCCTCTGCCGCCAGTACCGGCCGCGCGCCCTCTGGACGCTTGAGAAGACCTGGCCCGGCCCTCTCGGCGCCCTCCTGGCCGGCGTGCCCGAACGCCCCGGTTTCGGCCTCGGCCACGAGCAGGAGTGGGTGGTGACCGGCCCGACGCTGCCCAAGGCCATGCAGCCCGACCATCGCATCCCCAAGCTCGCCGCCTTCGAGACGGCGCACGGCCTGCCGGTCGTCAGCCGGGAGCCTCTGCTGCCGCTGCCGCGCACGGGCGGAGACGCCATCGCGTCCTTCGCCGACCTGCCGCGCCCGTGGATCATGTTCGGCGTCGGCACCACCGATCCCGACCGTCTGTGGCCGCTCGACCGGTTCGCCGCTCTCGCGCAGCAACTGAAGGCGCGGCTGGGCGGCACGGTGTTCTGGCTTGGCGATCCGGAGCGCGCCGAAGCCGTGACGGCCCTGCTGAAACCCGGTCAGATCGACGTCAGCGCCTTCAAGCTCGACGCCGCCGCCCACCTGATGGTCGCTTCCGACCTCTTCATCGGCGTCGACTCCGGCCCGATGAACCTGGCGGCGTCGCTGCAGCGCCCCACCATTGGCCTGTTTGGGCCCAGCCAGGCCCTCGACTATTCGCAATGGCTTACCGCGATCACGCCCCCAGTCGGGGGAATGGCGCCCTCCGAGGCCATGAAAACGGTGACAGTGGAGGCAGTTTTGGCCGTCGCTTTGCGTCTGATCGGGGACGAAGCGCTTGCGCCGTCAGCCGAGCCTCGCTAATCGAACCGTGACTTAGGGCGAGGCGAGCATGGCTTCCGATTATCACCGCGGCGAAATGGACATCCAGGAGCAGGAGTCCACGTTCCACGCGTTCATCCAGATGACCAAGTGGGGCTCGCTCAGCATCACCGTGGCCCTGCTGATGGCGACGCTGTGGTTCTGCACCAAGGCCGGTTTCCTTGGCGGCCTGATCACCGGCGTGGTCGTGCTGGTGATCGGCATTTTGGTTCTGCGCGAAAAAAAGTCCGCCGCGCACTAGTGCTTTCGGGCGCCCTCCGCTAACCAAGTCGGAGGGCTGTATACAGCAGTCAATCTAACGGATTCCGGGGGAATCATGGCCGTCGTCGCTGTCATTCGTGAGCGAGCGCCGGGCGAAAGCCGCGTGGCGGCCAGGCCTGAAAGCGTCAAGAAGCTCGCCGCCATGGGACTGTCCGTGGTGGTGGAAGCCGGCGCGGGTCTGGCGTCCTCCTATCCCGACGCCGACTACGTCGCCGCCGGCGCGACGGTCGTGAAGACGGCCAAGGACGCCTTGGCGAAGGCCGACCTCGCGGTGATGGTGCGGGGTCCGGGGCCTGAGGAAGCCAAGCTTCTGAAGAAGGGCACGCTGCTGGTCGCCCAGTTGGCGCCCTATCGCGAGAAGGCGGCCATCGCCGCGCTCGCCGCCCAGGGCGTGGACGCCATCGCCATGGAGTTCATCCCGCGCATCACCCGCGCCCAGTCGATGGACAGCCTGTCGTCGCAGGCCAACCTCGCCGGCTACCGCGCCGTGATCGAAGGCGCCGAGGCCTACGGCCGCGCCCTGCCGATGATGATGACCGCCGCCGGCACCGTCGCGGCCGCCAAGATCTTCATCATGGGCGTCGGCGTCGCCGGCCTGCAGGCCATCGCGACCGCCCGCCGCCTCGGCGGCGTGGTCACCGCCACGGACGTGCGTCCCGCCACCAAGGAACAGGTCGAAAGCCTGGGCGCCAAGTTCCTCGCCGTCGAGGACGAGGAGTTCAAGCAGGCCCAGACCGCCGGCGGCTACGCCAAGGAAATGAGCGCCGAGTACCGCGAAAAGCAGGCGGCGCTGATGTCCACGCACATCGCCAAGCAGGACATCGTCATCACCACCGCCCTGATCCCGGGCCGTCCCGCGCCGGTGCTTGTCACCGCCGAGCAGGTCGCCTCGATGAAGCCGGGCAGCGTGCTGATCGATCTGGCCGTGGAGCAGGGCGGCAACGTCGCCGGCGCCAAGCCGGATCAGACGGTCGTCACCGAGAACGGCGTAAAGATCATCGGCTTCACCAACCTGCCCAGCGCCGTGGCCGCTGACGCCTCGGCGCTCTACTCGCGCAATCTCGTCAATCTCGCCGCCCTGCTGATCAAGGACGGGACCCTGACCCCGGACTGGGACGATGAGATCCTCAAGGCCGCCGTCGTGGCCAAGGACGGCGCTGTCGTCCATCCGGCCCTTCAGTAGGAGCGTTCGATATGGAAGCTGTCGACCCTACCGTTTTCCGACTGGCGATCTTCGTGCTCGCCATCTTCGTCGGCTACTATGTGGTGTGGAGCGTCACGCCCGCGCTGCACACGCCGCTGATGGCCGTCACCAACGCCATCTCCTCGGTGATCATCGTCGGCGCCCTGCTGGCGGCGGCGGCGCACGGCGCCCCGGGCGAGGCGATCACCCCCAGCGTCTGGACCTCGAAGATCGCCGGTGCGGTCGCGGCGGGCTTCGCGGCGGTGAATATCTTCGGCGGCTTCCTGGTCACGGCCAGAATGCTGGCCATGTACAAAAAGAAGCAGAAATAACGGCGGGTCGGGGGCTCTTCCAATGAACGCCAATCTGGCTGCTATCGCCTACATCGTCTCCGGTGTGCTGTTCATCCTGGCGCTGCGCGGGCTCTCGAGCCCCGTGACCAGCCGCCGTGGCAACACCATGGGCATCATCGGCATGGTCATCGCGGTCGGCACGACCCTGCTGACCCTCTGGGGCCAGGGCGCGCTGGACGCCGTGACCCTCGGCCTGATCGCAGCCGGCGTCGCCGTCGGCGGTGGGGTCGGCGCGCTCATCGCCCGCAAGGTGGCGATGACCTCGATGCCGCAGCTCGTGGCCGCGTTCCACAGCCTGGTCGGCATGGCCGCCTGCCTGGTCGCCGTGGCCGCCATCTACACGCCCGCCGCCTACGGCATCCTGGGCGAGGATGGCCATATCCACCTCAACAGCATCATCGAACTGAGCCTGGGTCTGGCCATCGGCGCCATCACCTTCACCGGCTCGGTTATCGCCTTCGCCAAGCTCAACGGCAACATGAGCGGCGCCTCGATCCTGCTGCCCGCCCGCCACCTGCTCAACATTCTGATCGCGGTCGGCATCGTCGCCCTGATCGTCATCCTCGTGATGTCGGGCGGTCAAGCGATCTGGGCGTTCTGGGGCATCTTCGCCCTCTCGCTGATCATCGGCATCACCCTGATCATCCCGATCGGCGGCGCCGACATGCCCGTCGTCGTCTCGATGCTGAACAGCTATTCGGGTTGGGCGGCGGCGGCCCTGGGCTTCACGCTCGAGAACGTCACCCTGATCATCACCGGCGCGCTCGTCGGCTCGTCGGGCGCCATCCTCAGCTACATCATGTGCAAGGGGATGAACCGCAGCTTCATCTCGGTGATCCTCGGCGGCTTCGGCGCCGATACGGCCGCCGCGACCGGCGGCGCCAAGGAAACCCGCCCGGTAAAGCAGGGCTCGGCCGACGACGCCGCCTTCATCATGAAGAACGCCTCGAAGGTCATCATCGTCCCAGGTTACGGCATGGCCGTCGCCCAGGCGCAGCACGCCCTGCGCGAAATGGCCGACAAGCTGAAGGAAGAGGGCGTGGAGGTGAAGTACGCCATCCACCCCGTCGCTGGCCGCATGCCGGGCCACATGAACGTGCTGCTCGCCGAAGCCAATGTGCCCTACGACGAAGTGTTCGAGCTGGAGGACATCAACTCCGAGTTCTCGACCGCCGACGTGGCCTTCGTGATCGGCGCCAACGACGTGACCAACCCGGCCGCCAAGACCGACCCGACCAGCGCGATCTTCGGCATGCCGATCCTCGACGTCGAGAAGGCCCGCACGGTGCTGTTCATCAAGCGCTCGATGGGCTCGGGCTATGCCGGGGTCGAGAACGAGCTGTTCTTCCGCGACAACACCATGATGCTGTTCGCTGACGCCAAGAAGATGGTCGAAGGGATCATCAAGGCGCTCTGATCTAACTCGGCCGACGATCCGTCGTCGGCCGAATGGTCAAGCTTTTCAAGTCGATGACTCCGCCGTGTGCAACGGCGGTGACACGTTAACGGCCCTCTTTTGGCCCCGTTTGGCGGGCCATTGGCGGGTTAACGAACGTGTGTCGCAGCCGGTCCGTCTTACCTCGTCGGGACCGAACATGCTGGGGCCGAAAGCCTACGAGGTCCTGATTGCTCAGCTTGAGCCTGCCCGTGCACGACGTGCGCGCCCGCCAATCCTTCATGATGCTGGCCGGCGCCGTCGTCGTCGCCTCCGCCCTGTCGCAAGCCCTGGCCCACCCGATCATCGTCGGCGGCGAGCCCCGATTCCTGGCCGATCAGCCGGCGCTGACGGCCCCGACGCCGGTCCTGCGTCCGCTGACTGAAATCGCCGCGCCGATCTTCGCGTTCCAGGCCCCGACGCCGGGATATGAGATCAACTCACCCTTCGGCCTGCGCCGCCTCCCTTGGGAGCCGCGCGGCCGCATGCACGAAGGCGTCGATATCGCCGCCCCTGAAGGCCTGCCGGTCGGCTCGACCTTGGCCGGGACTGTGCTGCGCGCCGGCAGCTCCAGCACCTACGGCCGTTTCGTCGAGGTGCGGCACGCCGAGGGTCTGACCTCGCTCTACGGCCACCTGGGCTCGATCAAGAAGGGTGTCGTGCCGGGCGCGACCCTGGCCGCCGGTCAGGCCGTCGGTCTCGTCGGCAACACCGGCCGCTCCACCGGCGAGCATCTGCATTTCGAGATCCGCAGCGAGGGCAAGCCGCTCAACCCGGCCCTGTTCATGGGCAAGACCTTCGCCACGGCCGATGAGCTGCCGCTCAGCGCCGCCGCCCGCTTCTCACGCCGTGTCCGCCTGGCGG
>JAFKGN010000088.1 GCA_017307205.1 Caulobacterales bacterium | reverse complement strand
GGTGCTCGTCGAGCTGCGCGCCACCGAACAGGACGCAGGCGTTGATCAAGCCCAGGCCGCTCTCGAAGCCGCTCGCCTCAACTTCGAACGCTGGAACACCCTGGCTGAGAAGGGCATCGCCGCCCCGGCCACGCGTGAGACCTATCGTGCGTCCTATGATCAGGCCAAGGCTGGCCTCGCCGCCGCTGAAGCCCGTCGTGGCGACCGTGAAATCCGCGCGCCGTTCAGCGGTGTGATCGGTCTGTCGGACGTTGCGCCCGGCGCCCTGATTAACCCGGGCACCGCCATCGCCACCCTCGACGACCTGTCGGTGGTCCGCGTCGACTTCGATATTCCTGATCGCTTCCTGTCGCGTCTGCGGAAGGGCACGCCGATCATCGCGCGGTCTGAGTCCTTCCCGGGCCAGACCTTCGCCGGCGTCATCGCCGAGATCGACACCCGCGTGAACGAGCGCACCCGCTCGATCAAGGCGCGGGCTGAACTGCCGAACCGCGCCAACCTGCTGAAGCCCGGCATGCTGATGCGCGTGGGCATCGAAGAATCCAGCCGTCAGGCGCTGGCGGCGCCGGAAGCCGCCGTGCAGTTCGACGCCGACCAGGCCTTCGTCTTCGTCCTTCACCGGGGCGCCCGTCCTCAGGGCGCCGGTCAGCAGGGGCAACGCCAACCTGGCCAGGCTGGTCAAGGCGGCGCTCAGGGCGGTCAAGGTTTCGGCGCCCAAGGCGGCGGTCAGCGTCCCAACGGCGCCGGAGCTGGCGGTGCCCCGCGTGGGATGCCGGCCACGGTTGAACGGCGCGTCGTCGTCGCCGGCCAGCGTCAGGACGGCTTCGTGGAGATCCGCAGCGGCATCGAGCCGGGCGAACAGATCGTCGCCGACGGCGTGAACCGCCTGCAAGCTAACCAGTCCGTGCTCATCACCGCCCGTGCGGGTGGTCCGGCCGGCGGTCAGCCCGGTCAGGGCGGCCGTCAAGGCGCGGGCCCCGGCCAGGCTGGTGGCGGTGCGCAGGGCGCGGCTCCGGCCGGCCAGCGCGGCCCGGGCCAACGCGGCCCCGGCCAGGGTGCCGCGGCTGCGGGCTTCTCGCCGAACGCTCCCGGAGGCCAGGGCGCTCGTCCGGCGGGCGCCGGCGGCCCAAATGGTGGTTTCAACGGCGAACGTCGCCGTCCCGATGGTCAAGGCGGCGGGCAACGCCCCGCGGCTGCGGCCGGCGCCTGAGCTAAGGACCTAAAGTCATGATGCTCTCGACCCTCTCCGTTCGCAGGCCGGTTTTCGCGGCGGTCGCCGCGATCATCCTGTGCGTCATCGGCCTGGCGGCGTTTTTCGCCCTGCCGGTGCGCGAACTGCCGAACGTCGACCCGCCGCTGGTGTCTGTCAGCACCAGCTACAACGGCGCCTCGGCCGAGGTCATCGAGCAGCGCATCACCCAGACGATCGAGCGTCAGGTCTCCGGCATTCAGGGGATCGACCGGGTCACCTCGACCAGCCGCGACGGCCGTTCGAACGTCAGCATCCAGTTCCTGCTGAGCCGCAACCTCGACGACGCCGCCAACGACGTGCGCGACGCGGTGAGCCGCGTCACCCGTCAGCTGCCGCAGGAAGCCGATCCGCCCACCATCGCCAAGGCCGACGCCGACTCCCAGCCGATCATCATCCTCGACCTGGAGTCGGCGACGATGGAGCGGCGTGAACTGGCCGACTACGCCACCCGCTATCTCATCGAACGCCTGGCGGTTATCCCCGGTGTTGCCCAGGTCAATCTCCAGGGCGCCCAGCAGTACGCCATGCGTATCTGGATCGACCCGTCCGCCCTGGCCGCTCGTGGTCTCACGGTGGACGATGTCCAGACCGCTCTGAGTTCCGAGAACGTCGAGCTGCCGGCTGGTACGCTGGAAGGCGAAGCGACGGACTTCACCGTCCGCGTCAACCGTAACTACGCCACGCCTGAGCAGTTCGCCAATCTGCCGATCAGCGCCACCGGCACCGGCACGATCTCCACCGGCGGCGCCCTGGGTACGTCGGCCTATGTCACTCGTCTCGGCGATATCGCGCGGGTCGAAGAAGGCGTGGACGAATGGCGCCGCATCTACAAGACCGGCGGCGGTGACCGCATCGGCTTGTCGTTGACCCGCCAATCGCAGGCCAACGACATGCAGATCTCCAAGAACGTTGAAGAGGCGATCGTCTCGATCAACGAGGGCCTGCCGAAGGGCACGAAAATCTCGCTGGCGATCGACAACACCAAATTCACCGCGGAATCGATCGCCGAGGTGTGGATCACCATGGCCATCTCCCTGGCCCTGGTCGCGCTCGTGAACTTCATCTTCCTCGGCAGCCTGCGCGCCGCGATCGTGCCCACCGTGGTGGCCCCGATCTGCGTGCTGTCGTCGTTCATCATCATGGCCCCGCTGGGCTTCTCGCTGAACCTTCTGACGCTGCTCGCCCTGGTGTTGTCCATCGGCCTCGTGGTCGATGACGCCATCGTCGTGGTCGAGAACATCCAGCGGCGGATCGACGAGGGCGAACCGCCGCCCGTGGCCGCCGAGCGTGGCGCCAAGGAAGTGTTCTTCGCCGTGGTCGCCACCACCATCGTGCTGATCTCGGTGTTCGCGCCGCTGATGTTCATGCCTGGCTTCACCGGCCGCCTGTTCGTTGAACTGGCAGTGGCCATCGCCGGCGCTGTGTTCTTCTCGGCCATCCTGGCGCTCAGCCTGTCGCCGATGCTTTCGTCGAAGCTGCTGCGTCCGGCCCATTCGGAAGGCTGGCTGGCCCGTCGGGTCAACGTCGGTATGGAAAGCCTTCGCGGTTCCTACGAGCGCTCGCTGCAGTTCATCCTCAGTTGGAAGCTGGCGCCGATCGTGGTCGGCGCTGTTGTGGTCGTGCTCGCCGGCGCGGCCGTAGGCTTGTTCGTCTACCTGCCCAAGGAAGTGGTGCCGCCGGAAGACCGCGGCGTCGTGAACATGCAGTTCTCGGGTCCTGAGGGCGCGGGCTTCGAGTACACCGCCGCGGCGGGCGCGAAGATCGAGCCGATCATCAAGAAGCTGCAGGACGAGCACATCGTCGAGCGTTACTCGATGACCATCCCGGGCTTCGGCGGCGGCAGCTTCAATTCCGGCTCCGTGAACATGCGTCTGGTGCCGTTCCATGACCGCACCATGAGCTCCGATGACGTGGCCGCGCGGATCAACCGCGAAGTCGGGTCCGTCACCGGCGTGCGGGCCAACGCCAGCGTCCAGTCGGGCTTCGCCCGAGGCGGTGGCGGCGGCGGTGGCGGCGGCGGTCTTTCGATGATCGCGGCCGGCGACGAGTACACCACCATCTACCGCTGGCTGCAGCCGATCCTGACGGCGGCCGAGGCGAACCCGGGCCTTGTGCGTCCGCGCATCCAGTACGAGCCGACCTCGCCCCGCGTGCTGATCGACATCGACCGTGAAAAGGCCGCCGCCCTCGGCGTCTCCGCCCGCACCGTCGGCGGCGCTCTCCAGACCATGCTCGGTTCGCTGCGCGCCACGACCTACATCAAGCGCGGCCAAGAGTATGACGTCATCCTCCAGACCGAGCGCGCCGAGCGTCGGACCGAGGGCGACATCGCCAACCTCTACGTCCGCGCCCGCACCGGCGAGTTGATCCCGCTGTCGAGCGTCACCAAGACCCAGGTGATCGGCGATGCGCCCGACCGCCGCCGCGTCGACCGCATGCGCGCCATCAACCTCTCGACCTCGGTCGCCCCCGGCTACACAACTGGCGAGGCCATCGACTTCCTGAAGGCCGAGGCGGCCAAGCAACCGGGCAACATCGTCGTCCAGTGGGACGGCGCGGCTCGTGACTATCTGGAATCGTCCAACAGCATCGGCATCGCCTTCGGCTTCGCCCTGCTGATGGTGTTCCTGGTGCTCGCCGCCCAGTTCGAAAGCTGGATCCACCCGGCGATCATCATGCTGACGGTGCCTCTGGCGGCGCTCGGCGGGCTGTTCGGCCTGCTGATGGCCGGCTCGACGGTCAACACCTACAGCCAGATCGGCCTGATCATCCTTATCGGGGTGGCCGCCAAGAACGGCATTCTGATCGTCGAGTTCTCGAACCAGCTACGAGACCGAGGTCTCGAGGTGAAGGAAGCGGTGATCGAGGCGGCCGGTCTGCGCCTGCGCCCGATCATCATGACCTCGATCTCGGCCGCCTTTGGCGCCCTGCCGCTGATGCTGTGGCAAGGCCCCGGCGCCGGCAGCCGTCAGACGATCGGCGTGACCATCTTCTGCGGCTCGATCTTCGCGACCATGCTGACGCTGTTCGTGGTGCCGGTGTTCTACAACCTGCTGGCGCGCTTCACGAAGTCGCCGGAATGGATGGCGCGCCTGATCGAGGCCTACGACAAGGACGCCCCGGCCGGCGAAGGCCATGGCGCCCCGGCCCCGGCGGAATAGCCGAGGCGGACTTCCGAAAAAGCGACGGCCTCCCGGTGACGGGAGGCCGTTTTGCTATGCAGATTGCCCGGCTGCCCAGGCGGCGCGCTGTTTCAGGCGCCGGTTTCGATCCGGCGGGCCCGCACCCGCGGCGAGTTGGACGCGAAGTCTTCCGCCGTGCCCAGGCGGGCGTTGCAGGCGGGGCAGCGGATGCTGTCGGTGGGCGCTTCGTCGCCGGTCAGCGGCACGTTGGCGCCGCAGGGCTTGCATTTCCACCGCACGCTCGGCACGGCCGCGGCCTTCACCGGCGCGGGCGCCGGTGGCTCGACGCGCAGCGGCGGCGGGTTCTTCAGCTTCAGGATCGGGCGGCGGGGCGGTTGGTCGGACATCGGGGGCGGCTCCGCGGGCGCGGAGAGGGACCTCATGAAAACGTTCAAGCCGTCCCTCTTATCGATCTTGGGCCGTCTCGGGTAGTCGCGAGGTCCAGACGCCTCTCGGGGGTTGATCGGCGCGGCCGTGTGGGTCAGACAATCGACCGTCGGCGGGGGCGCTGGTTTCTCTGAAAGACGCTTAGGCATGGCGAATGAGCTGACTCCGATCGCCGCGAGCGAATGGTCGGCCCAGAAGGCGGCCCATCTCCTGTCGCGCGCGGGCTTCGGGGGCACGCCCGAGCAGGTCGCCCGCCTGGCGGCCATGACGCCGGCCGAGGCCGTCCGCACCTTCATCGCCGTCGATCGGGCCGACAATCGCCACCTCGCGCCCTTCGATCACTCCGGCGTCCACGATCCGGGGCTCGAGCCCTTTCCCGAGAGCCGCCCCGCGGCGACCGATCTCGCCAAGCAGACCGGTCAGTCGCTCGGCGTGAAGGTGAAGGCTTCGGGCAACCGCCGCATCCAGCCGGTGGCCAACCGCTTCTTCTATTGGCTGCGCGCCAGCTATCTGGAGACCGGCCGCGTCTCCTACTGGTGGGCCAACCGCATGGTCGCCAGCAATGCGCCCCTGCAGGAGAAGATGGCCCTGTTCTGGCACGGCCATTTCGCCGTCAACGAGGACAAGGTCCGGGACTATCGCAAGCTGCTGATCCAATTGCAGCTATTCCAGGACAAGGGCCTGGGCAGCTTCCGCGACCTCACCGTCGCCGTCGCCCAGGACCCGGCGATGCTCTGCTTCCTCGACGCCCGCAAGAACGTCAAAGGCGCGCCTAACGAGAACTTCGCCCGCGAGATCATGGAGCTGTTCACCATGGGCGTGGGCCACTACAGCGAGAAGGACGTCCGAGAGGCGGCGCGCGCCTTCACCGGCTGGGACTACGAGGACACGCGCTTCGTTGTCCGGCCCGAGGCGCATGACGAGGGGCAGAAGACCTTCCTCGGCCGCACCGGAAACTTCGACGGCGTGCAGGTGATCGACATCATCATGCAGCAGCCGGTCACCGCCGAGTTCACGGCCGGCAAGCTCTATCGCTTCTTCGTCCGCGAGGACCTCGATCCCCAGCTTCAGAAGCAACTCGGCGACGTCCTGCGGCGCAACGACTACCGGATCGCCCCCTTCCTCGAGACGGTGTTCCTGTCGCGCGACTTCTACAGCGACGCCTCGATGGGCGCGGTGATCCACAGCCCGGTCAGCCTGGCGGTGGCGACCTATCGCAAGCTCGGTCAGACCAGTGTGCCCGGCGTGCCCGATTTCAACGCCGCCACCGGCGCCCTTGGCCAGCGCCTGCTGGCCCCGCCCACCGTCGCCGGCTGGGCCCAGGGCCGCGCCTGGATCACTCCGGGCCTGCTGCTCGAACGCGGCAACTTCGCCCGCGACGTTCTCTTTCCCGACATCAACTTCGTGCCGCCCGATCGCTACGCCCGCGATCCGGAGATCAGCCGCGTGGCCGATCGCATCCGCGACGGCCTGGATATCACCAACGCCACCAGCCAGGCGGAGGGCGTGGTCGTCGCCGAGGCTAATCGCCAGGCCGACCGCGACGAGGATTTCAACACCCGCTACGCCAGCTTTCGCGGGTGGCAGATGGCCATCCAGCGCGTGAAGGCCATCCCGCGCGACACCGCCCATCTCGACCTGTCGTCCATGGTCCGCCAGGCCAAGCTGCAGACCACCGCCGAGACGGTCGACTACTTCACGGCCCGCTTCCTGCTCGTGCCTCCAGGCCCCGAGGCCCGCGCCCGTCTCGTCCGCTTCCTCGATCAGGACCTCGGCACGCCGGACATGACGGTCGCCGATACCTACATGGAAGACTCGCTTCGCATGCTGGCTCACCTGATCATGAGCCTGCCCGAGTATCAGTTGAGCTGATCATGACCGACGACCACGCCCATCACGGCTTCACCCGTCGCGGTCTGTTGCAGGCCGGCGCCGCCGCCGGCATCGCGGCCTCCCCGTTGATGTTCGCCCCGGCCGCCTTCGGCCAGACGCGCGCCGACCCCAACCGCATCCTGGTCATCCTGGAGCTGTCCGGCGGCAACGACGGCCTCAACACCGTCGTCCCGTACGGCGACGACGCCTACTACCGCCATCGTCCGAAGATCGGTCTTCGCAAGGAGCGCCTGCTGACCCTCGACGACCACTATGGCCTCAACGGCGGCATGACCGGGCTTCACAAGCTCTACAAGGACGGCAAGGTCGCCATCGTGCACGGCGCCGGCTACGCCGACCCGTCCTTCTCGCACTTCACCTCGATGGCCTATTGGCACACCGCCGCCCCCAACAGCGGCGAGCAATACGGCTGGGTCGGTCGTCTCGCCGACGCCATGGCGCCGAACGCCCCGGCCAACTTCCTGATCAACATCGGCGCCACCCAATCGCTGGCCGTGCGCGCGCATCGCCATGTGCCGGTGGTGTTCGACAACCCGGCGAACTTCACTCGCGAGATGTTCTTCGAGGAGGGCGAGACCCTGCGCGCCCCGCCGGAGCAGGGCAGGGCGGTCACCGCCTCCCAGGGCTTTCTGCGCGATATCGCCCGCAGCGCCAACGACAGCTCGGCCCTGGTCCGCAAGGCCTGGGGCGACTACCGCTCGCCGGTCGACTACGGCATCACCGACCTCGGCCTGCGCCGCGTCGCCGCGATGATCGGGGCGGGCCTGCCGGCGCGGCTCTACTACACCGCCTACGCCAACAACGCCTTCGACACCCACGTCACCCAGAACGACCTGCACGGCCGGCTGCTGACCTACACCTCAGACGCCATCTCGGCCTTCATGCAGGACATGGCCCGTCTCGGCCGCGCCAACGACGTCACCCTGATGGTGTTCTCCGAATTCGGCCGCCGCGTGCCGGAAAACACCAGCCTCGGCACCGACCACGGCGCGGCCAACGTCATGTTCGTGATCGGCGACAAGGTGAAGGGCGGCCACTACGGCGAGCGGCCCAGCCTCACCAAGCTCGACGCCGGCGACAACCTGCCGTTCACGACGGACTTCCGTCGCGTCTACGCCACCATGGAGCAGTCCTGGCTCGGCGTGCCCCCGGCGACGCCACTGCTCAACGGGAGCTTCCAGCCGCTCCCGCTGATCGCCTGATCCCGTACTAGAACTTGTACGACAGGGTGGCTCCCGCCATCCGCGGCGGCAGCGGCAGGCACTGCGTCACGCCGCTGGTCCCCGCCACGCCGAAGCTGCCCTGCGGCGACGACCCCAGCACGCCCTGCGGTTCCGCCTGGCAGGCCTTCTTGTTGGCGGCGTTGGTCACGAACACCGCGAAGTCCGCGTTCGAACCGCCGATGTTCGCCACGTCCATGCGCAGGTTCACCAGGGTGTAGTCGGTGGTCAGCTGCTGGCGGTTGTAGGGCCGCTCGTCCGCCTCGTTCTCGGCCTGCCAGTAGGCGCGGGCGCTGAAGGTGATCTCGTCGAAGTTCAGGCCGGCCAGGCTGGTGACCGGCAGGGTGTAGGTCCCGCCATAGCTCACCTGCCATTTCGGCAGCGGGAAGGGCGTGCCGGAAAGGTTGGTCGTGCCGGTGGGCAGCAGATAGCCGGCCGGCGGCGTGAAGGTGTAGTCGGTATAGACCGCGTCCAGATAGCTGCCCGCCGTGCTCAGGGTCAGGCCTTCGATCGGCTGGGCGATCAACTCCCACTCCGCCCCCTGGATGCGCGCCTTGCGGGCGTTGAGGGTGACGTTGTCGTTGCTGGCGCCGACGCACTGGCCCGCGTTGAACAGCGCCTGGGTGCAGGGCTGGTTGCCGCCGCCGGGCGCGGGCGCCGAGGCGATGGTTACGTTCGGCAGGCTCGTCTGGATCTGAATGTTCTTATAGTCGGTGTAGTAGACCGCGAAGTTGGTGCGCACCGGCATGCCGCCCAGGGTCCAGTCGGACTTCAGGCCCACTTCGTAGTCCAGCACCTCTTCCGGCTTGGCCACGATGACCGCCGGGTTGATCGCCCCGCTGTTGATGGCGCCGGCGCGATAGCCGGTCCGCGCGGTCGCATAGACCATCGTCTTGTCGGTCAGGTTGTGGTCGACCGCCACGGTCCAGGTCGGCTTGCGGAAGGTCCGCTCCACATCCACCGAACACTGCGACAGCGGCAGCAGCACGCCTGAGGTGTTGGTCAGGGCGCAGGCGCGGGTCTGCCCGGCGTAGGCGATGCCGTTCAGGATGTAGGAGGCGGGATCGAACACGCCGTTCGGCACCGTCGCCGTCGTCGCCGGGCTGGCGGGCGTACGGATGGTCTGGGTGGCCAGCAGGGCCTCGCGCTCATCGACGGTATAGCGGGCGCCCGCGGTCAGCCGGGTCTTCGGCGTCAGGTCGTAGGTGCCCTGGGCATAGGCCGCGTAGCTGCGGTTCTCACCACCGTTGCGCGTCGCGTCGGTATAGGTGATCTGCCGACCCGCCGCCGCTGCCGGGATGTTGCCGGACGGCAGGTAGAGGAAGACCGAGTCGCCGTCCCGCTCGCTGGTTTCGCGGAAATAGAACAGGCCGGTCGTCCACTTCAGGCGGTCGTCGAAGCTGCGCCCGTTCAGGGTCGCCTCGGTCTGGTACGACTGATAGTTCGGCGTGCCGTAGACGAAGATGTTGGTGGCGTAGGGCAGGCCACGGCTCGAGGCGATGCCCTTGGTGTCCCAGGTCCGGTAGGCGGTGGTGACCTGCAGGTCCAGCTTGTCGTTCAGCGCCTTGTCGATCTGCGCCGAATAGGTCTCGTAGTGGCCGACGCTGTAGTTGGTCAGCGCCTGTTCGGTCGTCCAGAAGCCGCGCGACTTCACCCGGGCCACCGAGTTCAGCAGGGCGTTGTAGGTCGCCGGGTCGGTGTTCACCGTCCGCGTCGCCACGTTCGAATAATAGGGCTCGATCCGGTGGCCGAGCAGGTCGGTGAATCCCGTGCAGGTGCCCGGGATGTTGCAGATCGACGGCCGGTTGCCGGCGGCGTTCACCGTGCCCTCGTAGTAGCCGATGTCGGTGTAGGCCACGCCGGTGCTGTGGTTGGCCGCCAGGTTGGCGCGCAGCAGCACGGTCAGGCTGTCGTCCGGCTTCCATTGCAGGGAGAAGTTGCCGGCGATCCGGCGCACGCCCTGGGCCGGCGTGTTGTTCGTGTAGCCGGTGGCCGGGTCGAAATAGTAGTTCTTGATGTAGCCCTGCTGCTCGCTCCAGGCGGTGGCGGCGCGGAAGGCCAGCTTGTCGCCGAGCGGCACGTTAACCGCGCCTTCGAGCTCGCGGCGGCGATAGTCGCCGAGCGTGGCGTTCAGATAGCCCTCGAACTGGTCGGTCGGGCGCTTGGTCTCGTAGAGGATCGCGCCGCCGGTGGTGTTGCGGCCCACCAGGGTGCCTTGCGGGCCCTTGAGCACTTCCACGCTGGCCACGTCGAACAGGGCGCCGTTCAGACCCACCGGGCGGGCGTAGTAGACGCCGTCGACATAGACCGCGCTGGCGGTATCGAACTGCAGGCCGGTAGATTCGAAGTTCCGCTGCCCGCGGATGGTCACGTTGATCGTGTCGGTGCGGAAGGTCGACTGGGCGATGTAGACCGAGGGGGCGGTCGTCCGCAGGTCCTGCAGGTTGTCGATGTTCAGCCGTTCGATCGACCGCTGGTCATAGGTCGTGATCGAGATCGGCACCGTCTGGGCGACCTCTTCGCGTTTGCGCGCCGTCACGATCACCGGGTCGAACACCGTCGAATCGCCGGGGGCCTCGACCTCTTCGGCGAAGGACGGCGCGGCGCAGCTCATCGCCGCCGCCAGCACGGCGACCGAAAGCGACGCCAAAAGTTGAGTCCTGCGAACCATCTTGTTTCCCCGAAAGCGACCACAAAGCCCGGCGTTGCGTCGCCGGATCGTTGCTGTGGCGGCTATTCGCCACAGCTAAGGGGCGCGAGCAAGCGAGGAGCCGCGCGGTCGCCCTTAGATAAACTGGAAGATTGGAGGCCTGGCCCGGAATCGAACCGGGGTGCACGGATTTGCAGTCCGCTGCGTAACCACTCCGCCACCAGGCCATGGTGGTCGCAAACGCACCGGCTCGAAGCCGGCGGGTCGCGAAAGAGGGCGGATGGCTATCAGACCCCCCGCTTCGGGGCAATGTCTGACAGGCGCCGATTGCGCGAGCGTTAAGGCGCGCCCTATAAGCCCCCCAACATTCCGCTTGCCTGCAAGAGACGTCGCATGAGCCAGGACTTCACCGCCGCGCGGCTGAACATGGTCGAAAGCCAGATCCGTGTCAGCGACGTCACCGACCTGCCGTTGCAGGACGCCCTGCGCGTGGTGGCCCGCGAAGCCTGTGTGCCGGCCGACAAGAGCCATCTCGCCTACGCCGACACCGCCGTGGAATACGCGCCCGGCCGCTGGCTGCTCAGCCCGCGCGACCTCGGCAAGCTGCTGCAGGCGCTGAAGCCGCGCGCCGGCGAGCGCGCCCTGGCGATCGCCGCGCCCTACGCCGCCGCCGTGATGGAAGCCATCGGCCTGACGGTCGAGCGCGTCGACGGCGACGATCTCTCGGCCCTGCCGGGCTCCGGTTACGATGTCGTGGTCTGCGAGGGCGCCGTGTCGTCCTGCCCCGCCGTCTGGACCGCCGCCCTGGCCCCCAACGGCCGCCTCGGTGTGATCGAGCGTCAGGGGCCGGTCGGCCGCGCCGCGCTCTATCGCCGCGCGGAAGACGGCGTCAGCCGCTCAAACCTGTTCGACGCGACGCCGCCGCTCATGGCCGGCTTCGAGGTGCGACCCGCCTTCGCCTTCTAGCGACGGTAGCCAACATCGGTGCAGTTGCGTCGGCGGCGAAACAACTTCGCAACGCAGGCGTGACAAAAGCTTAATTGGGCGCATCGCGCGTCCAGCCTTAGAGGCCGTTGTGGGGGCCTTTTGGCTTAGGTCATTTGGGGAATTGCATGTCGAAGAGCCGACGGGCGGGATTGTCCGCCGCCGCTTGCAGCGTCGCCTTTGTCGCCGCGGGTGTTCTGACCGGCGCCGGCGCGCACGCGGAAACCCTGGCTGACGCCATCGCGCTCGCCTACCAGACCAACCCCACCCTGCAGGGCCAGCGCGCCACGCAGCGCGCCCTCGACGAATCCGTTGTTCAGGCCAAGACCGGCCTGCGTCCCACACTCAATGCGACGGCCAGCGCCACCACCAGCCACACTGAGGGTAACGCCGCCAACGTCGGCGTCGGCAACAGCTCGGTCGATCGTAAGGGCTCGCAAGGCCAGGTGCAGATCAACCAGCCGATCTTCACCGGCGGTCGTGTCTCCTCGCAGATCGATGCGGCGACGGCGGACGTGGAATCTGGCCGCGAGGCACTTCGGCGCACTGAAGCCACTGTTCTTCTCAGCGTGATTCAGTCCTACGTGGATGTCCGCCGGGCCGAAGCCGCGCTGCAGATCAGCAACGACAACGTCGCCGTGCTCAACCGTCAGCGCGAAGAAGCCAAGGCGCGGTTCGACGTCGGCGAGATCACCGTGACCAACGTCGCCCAGGCCGAGGCTCGCCTCGCCGCGGCCCAGGCGTCGCTGTCCTTGGCGCGCGCGACGCTCGCCAACGCCCGGGCGGCCTATGCCGCCGTGGTGGGGCAAAACCCGACGAACCTTGCCCCCGAGCCCTCGCTGGCGCCGCTGATTCCGGAAACGGTCGACGGGGCGTTCCAGGCGGCCGAGGCCACCAACCCGCAAATCCTCGCGGCCGAGCTCACCGAACAGGCCAGCCGCGCGCGCGTTCGCCAAGCCCAGGCGGCGCGCCGCCCGACGCTTTCCGCCAACGCCTCCTACGGCTACTCCGCCGCGCTCGTGAACGGCCGCGGTGAGCAGTTCGGCCAGTACGGCAGCGCCATCTCCACGGGCATCACCGCCAGTATGCCGCTGTTCAGCGGCGGCCTGGTCTCCTCGCAGATCCGCGCCGCCATCGAACGCAACAACGCCGACCGCATCGCCGTCGAGACGGCGCGCCGCGCGGTCTTGCAGTCGGTCTCGCAGGCGTGGAACCAGCTTCTGGCCGCCCGCGCCAACCTGGTCTCGAACCAGGAACAGGTCCGCGCCACCACCGTCGCGTTCGAAGGCGTCCGCGCCGAGAACCAAGTGGGTCTGCGCACGACCCTCGACGTGCTGAACGCCGAACAGGAACTGCGCACGGCGCAGCTGGCGCTCGTCACCGGCCGGCGTGACGAGTATGTCGCATCGGCGAACGTGTTGGTCGCCATGGGCAAGCTCGACGCGAAATCGATCGCGCCGGACGTTCCGACCTACGACCCGACCACGAGCTTCGACGCGGCGAACCATGCCTTCGGGTGGGTTCCGTGGGAGCCCGTTCTC
>JAFKGN010000087.1:13371-24045 GCA_017307205.1 Caulobacterales bacterium | reverse complement strand
GCTTCGTGCTCAAGCGTTTTCGCCGCGAAATGGCGACGCGAAATCTGCAGCTCCGGTATCCAACGTCATTCACCGTCGACGACGAGGGCCTCCACTGCATCAGCGGTCCGGTGAGCAGCAGTGCCGAATGGTCCGCCGTCACCGACCTTTTTCTCGAGCAAGGCTACTGGGTCTTCATGGTGCAGATGAGCCCATGGGTCTGTCCGCGCAGGCTATTCACGACGCCGGCAGACGAGCGTGCATTCATCACCGGAGCGCTCGACCGAATGTCAGAGAGCGCACGCAACCATAGCCGGCAGGCAGTGAACGCGATGAGGACGGCCGCCTAGCCCTCAACCCCGTTTAGCCGCTTCGCCGCGGTCAGGGTGTTCTGCAGTAGGCAGGCGACGGTCATCGGGCCGGCGCCGCCCGGCACGGGCGTGACGTGGCCGGCGACCTGCATCGCCTCTTCGAAGTGCACGTCGCCGACCAACCGGGTCTTGCCCGGCTCGGCGCCCGGCACGCGGTTGATACCGACGTCGATGACGGCGGCGCCCGGCTTGATCCAGTCGCCGCGCACCATCTGCGGACGGCCGACGGCGGCCACCAGGATATCGGCCTCACGGCACACGGCCGGAAGGTTTTGCGTTCTGGAGTGAGCGATCGTGACGGTGCAGTTGGCGTCGACCAGCAGCTGGGCGATCGGGCGGCCGACGAGGTTGGAGCGGCCGATGACCACGGCGCGCTTGCCGGCAAGCTGACCGCCGAGGGCGTCCTGCAGCAGCATCATCGCGCCGAGCGGGGTGCAGGGCACCAGGCCGGGCAGGCCGCTGGCCAAGCGGCCGGCGTTGATCACGTGCAGACCGTCGACGTCCTTGTCCGGGCTGATGGTCGCCACGACCTTGGCCTGGCTGATGTGGGCCGGCACCGGGAACTGCACGAGGATGCCGTGGATCGAGGGATCGGCGTTGAGCGTCTCGACCAGGGCCAGGAGGTCGGCCTCGGAGGTCTCGGCGGCCAGACGGTGGGTCACCGAGTGCATGCCGGCCGCGAGGGTCTGCTCGCCCTTGCTGCGGACGTAGACCTGGCTGGCGGGGTCTTCGCCGACCAGCACGACGGCCAAGCCGGGAACGACGCCCTTCGCGGCTTTCAGCTCGGCGACCTCGGCGGCGATCCGCTCGCGGAGGCCGGCGGCGAACGCCTTACCGTCGATGATGCTTGCGACCATGCTGGAAGCCTCCGGAACTGGCCCATCGGCTAATCGTTCAGATCGCGCGGCGCAACCTTGGCCGTGGGGAGATCGCCGTGAATCTGAGCAAGGGCTTCACCAAGCTCGCCAATCGGGTCTCGAAGGCCGCCGGTCGCCCCCTCACCTTCGCGGTCTGCGTTGGCCTGGTGCTGCTGTGGGCGGTGAGCGGGCCGGTCTTCAAGTTTTCCGAAACCTGGCAGCTGGTGATCAACACCGGCACCACCATCGTGACCTTCCTGATGGTGTTCCTGATCCAGAACACCCAGAACCGCGACAACGCCGCCCTGCAGGCCAAGCTCGATGAGCTGATCCGGGTGACCCGCGCCGAGAACGCCTTCATCGGCATCGAGAAGCTGACCGACCATGAGTTGGAGGCCATTCTCGAGGAGTGCGAGAAGAATGTTCCCGAACTGCGAAAAATCGTGAAGGCTGAGACTCCGGAGCGGCCCGGAAAATCAAAAGCCGTGGCGGCCGCGGTTCGCAAGACCGTGGAGCGGGAGGCAGGGCATGCAGGCGAACCGAAACGACCGGCCGCGAAGCGCCGCGCGCCCTCACGGAAGCGCGCCTAGCGCCTTGGGTCGCCTCGCGGTCCTGGCGATATTCGCCGCCTCGATGGCGACCGCCCAGCCCGCCAAGCCCAAGCCCGAGGACACCGAGGTCTGGACGCCGATTCCGCCGAAGGTGTCGCCGCAGCCATTCAAGCCCGCGCCGGCGCCGGCCGGCGCCGTGGTGCTGTTCGACGGCTCGAACCTCGATCAATGGGTCAGCCACAAGGATGGAAGCCCGGCCCATTGGCCGATCACCGATGGGGTGCTGACCGTCGACAAGAAGCTGGGCGACATCCGCACCAAGCGGAGCTTCCGCAGCTATCACATGCATATCGAATGGCGGATTCCGAAGGACATCACCGGCAGCGGCCAGGCGCGGGGGAACAGCGGGGTGTTCGTCGCCTCCACCGGCGCCGGCGACCTCGGCTACGAGCTGCAGATTCTCGATAGCTGGGACAACGCCACCTACGTCAACGGTCAGGCCGGCAGCGTCTACAAGCAGTTCGCGCCCAAGGTGAACGCCACCCGGCCGCCCGGCGAATGGCAGGCCTACGACATCATCTGGACCGCCCCGACCTTCGAGGCGGACGGCAGGCTGAAGACCCCCGCGCGGCTGACGGCGCACCAGAACGGGGTGCTGATCCAGGACAACGTGACCCTGGCGGGCGAGACCGCCTACATCGGCAAGCCGGTTTACCGGCCCTACGCCGAGGCCCCGATCAAGCTGCAGGCGCACGGCGATCCGAGCGAGCCGGTGAGTTTCCGCAACATCTGGCTGCAGCCCCTGCCGTGACGCGAAGGACCGAACATGCCGAGTTCGAAGATGCGGGCCGCTAGCGCCGTGGGCCGACTGTCGGTCCTGGTGATGTTCGCCGCCTCGGTGGCCGCCGCCCAGGCAGTCGCGCCCAAGCCGCAGGACACCGAATTCTACACGCCCGTGCCGCCAAAGGTGACGCCGCCGCCGCTGGCGCCCGCGCCGCCGCCGGCCGGGGCGATCGCGCTGTTCGACGGGACCAACCTCGACGAATGGATCAATGTGAAGGACGGCGCGCCGGCCGGCTGGACGCTGGCGGACGGGGTGCTGACGGTGAAGAAGTCAGCGGGCGACATTCGCACCCGCCGCAGCTTCAAAAACTACCAGCTGCATTTGGAGTGGCGCATTCCGGCCGACATCACCGGCAAGGGCCAGCTTCGCGGCAACAGCGGAGTGCACCTGGCAGCGCCCGGCAAGGCGGACTCCGGCTACGAACTGCAGGTGCTGGATAGCTGGGACAACCCGACCTACACGAACGGTCAGGCCGGCAGCATCTACAAGCAGTATCCGCCGCTGGTGAACGTCTCGCGGCCGCCTGGCGAGTGGCAGGCCTATGACGTGCTGTGGACCGCGCCGACCTTCGACTCCGACGGCAAGGTGAAAACCCCTGCCCGCGCCACGGTCCGGCAGAACGGCGTGCTGATCCAGGACAACGTGACGCTCAGGGGCGAGACCCGCTACATCGGCCCGCCCGTCTACATCGCCTACGACACCGCCCCGATGAAGCTGCAGGCCCATGCCGACCCCAGCGAGCCGGTGAGCTTCCGCAACATCTGGATCAAGCCCCTGCCCTAGCGCGAAAGCCTCGTCCTTCGAGGCTCGCTTCGCTCGCACCTCAGGATGAGGCTTTCGACTGCGACACCGAGCCAGCAGTAGCCCTCATCCTGAGGCGCCCGCGCGAGCGGGCCTCGAAGGACGGGGGCGGCTCCACCGTTCAAACGGCTCGCATATCCCTCACATAACGCCGCCAGTTGTCGACATAGTGCTGAGCTGACTCCGCCAGGCGCGCGGCCTGCGTATCGTCCAGCGTCCGGACCACGCGGCCGGGCGCGCCGACGACCAGGGAGTTGTCGGGAATCTCCTTGTCTTCCGGAATCAAGGCGCCCGCGCCGATCAGGCAGTTGCGGCCGATCTTCGCGCGGCTGAGCACGATGGCGCCCATGCCGATCAGGCTGTTGTCGCCGATGATGCAGCTATGGAGCATGGCCATGTGCCCGACGGTGACGTCACGGCCGAGGGTCAGCGGCGCGCCCGCGTCGGTGTGCAGAACCGAGCCATCTTGCACATTGCTGCCTTCGCCGATGGTGATGGGGTCGTTGTCGCCGCGCAGGACGGCGTTGAACCAGATGCTGGCGCCGGGCTTTAGAATGACCTTGCCGATCAGCGTGGCGTTCGGCGCGACCCAGAAATCACCGTTATCGGGCAGATCCGGCGCCTCGGCGCCCAGTGCGTAGACAGGCATGTTGAGGGCGCTCCAAGACAATATGGTGAAGGCTCGATTAACCGTTACGAAACCGCGTTACCATCAATCTAGTGAGGCGATTCGAGAGGCGCTTTTCGCAGCTCGCATCGCCTAGCGATGGAGATTGGTTTGTCGCTTTCCGCGTTGGGGCGCCGTTCGCTCCCGCCTCCTGTCGAGGTCGACCCGCCCCCCGGCGCATGCCGGCTCGCCGACTCCATCATCGTTACCGACCCGAAGGGCGCATCCATTGTGGACGCGCCCTTTTTTCTTGCCCGCGCTGCGGGCTCACGGAGGGGATGATCATGACCAAACGTGCTCTGAAGCGGATGGTGCGCGAAGGCGCTCTGGACACCGCGCAGTTCGATGACGGCAAAGTCCGCCGGCTGCACGCCAATGATCACCACAGCCACCGCGACCGCCCCGAGGCGCGCAGCGACTGGTCGCCGATGGGCGGGCCGGAGGGCCACCGCGAGCAAAGCTATGTGAAGACCATCAAGGCCAAGTCGCCAGGCCAGCAGGCCCTGATGGACGCCATCGACAGCCGCAACCTGATCCTGGCGCTCGGCCCGGCCGGCACCGGCAAGACTTATCTGGCGATCTCCAAGGCCGTCGAGGCGCTGGAAGCCGGAAAGGTGGGGCGGATCGTGCTGTCCCGTCCGGCCATCGAGGCCGGCGAGAGCATCGGCTTCCTGCCCGGCGACATGGAAGACAAGCTCGCGCCCTACCTGCGCCCGCTCTACGACGCCCTCACTGACCGCATGAGCATGAAGCGCGTGCGGGCTCTGATCGCCGAGGGCGCCATCGAAATCGCCCCCGTCGGGTACATGCGCGGCCGCACCCTCAACAACGCCTTCGTGGTCATCGATGAGGCTCAGAACTGCACCTACGTGCAGCTGAAGATGCTGCTGACCCGCCTGGGCTGGAACTCGACCATGGTCGTCACCGGCGATCCGGCCCAGTCCGACCTGCTGCCGGGGATCAGCGGCCTGGCTGACGTGGCCGACAAGTTCGAGGGCCTGGACAACATCGCCACCGTGCGCCTGGCCGACCGCGACATCGTGCGCCACCCGCTGGTCGCCGAAATGCTCGGCGTTCTCTAACGCTCGATCTCGACCCTTGAGACGCGGCGGCCGTGGCGACATGGCCGCCGTTTTCTTTGGCCTCGAACGCCGGTATCTGCTGCCCGTCCGGGCGCCAGGGGGCCGGATCGTGAATGTTCACCCGTGCCTCGGTCTTGGGAGTCTGCGCCGCGTTGGCGTTCGGCGGCGCCGCCTCAGCGGCTGACAAGCCGTGGCTAATGCACGACGCCGTCGCCGCGCCTTCCAACCTCAAGCTCTCCGGCACATTCCGGGCGCGCTACGAGACCATCGACAGCGCCGCCCGCGCGGGCGTCCCCCGGAACGAAGACTACATCACCCTGCGCACGACGCTCTTCGCCGAGTACGCCGCCGGCCCGCTGCGTATCGGCGGCGAGCTGTGGGACAGCCGCATCTATGACGCCGATCTTCCCTCCTCGGCCGGCGCCAACGAGGTCAATACGTTTGAGCCCGTGCAGGCCTACGCCGCCGTCGACCTGAAAGACCCGCTGGGGCTTCCGGGCAAGGCGACGCTGCAGGCTGGGCGCTTCCTGCTCAACATCGGTTCGCGCCGGCTGGTCGCCGCCGACGACTATCGCAACACCACCAACGGCTACACCGGCCTGCGCGGCGATTTCCTAGGCCGTGACTTTAGCCTCACCGCCTACGCCGTGACGCCGCAGATTCGCCTGCCGGACAGCCAGGCCGACGTGCTCGACAACCGCGCGCGGCTCGACAAGGAGACCAACGACACCCTCCTGTGGGGCGCCCTGGTCGACCGCAACGTGAGCAAGGCGACCACGCTGGAGTTCGGCTACGTCGGCTTCAAGGAACAGGACGCGGTCGGCCGCCCGACGCGCGACCGGGACCTTGCGACCTTCACCGGCCGCGTTCTGCGCAATCCCGCGCCCGAGCGGTTCGATATCGACGCCGAGGTCGGCTACCAGACCGGCTCGGTCAGCAGCAGCGCCCTGCCCGGCGCCACGACGCTCGACGCCGAGGCGGGCTTCTTTCACCTGCGCGCGGGCTACTCCTTCGCCGACGCCTGGAAGTCCCACGTCTCGTTCGACTACGACTGGGTCGAGGGCGATGACTCGGGGCCGAAGTATCGCCGTTTCGACACCCTGTTCGGCATGCGCCGCGCCGACTTCTCGCCGGGCGGGCTCTACAGCCTGGTCGGCCGCGCCAACATCAGCTCGCCGGGCGCGCGCTGGGAAGCGACCTTCGATCGGCGCTGGGATGGCATGCTGAGCTACCACCCGATGTGGCTGGCCTCCTCGACCGACAGCTTCTCCAACTCCAACGTCCGAGACGCCACCGGTCGATCGGGCGATTTCGCCGGGCATCAGTGGGACGGCCGCGTGCGCTACTGGCTGGTTCCAGGATCGGTGCGGCTGGAAGGCGTCTACATCCTGGTGAACAAGGGCCGCTTCCTGCGCGAAGCGCCGAACGCGCCGTCGGGGGACCGGAATACCAACTATCTGGCGCTGATCGTCACCAGCACCTTCTGACCCACGCCATCGCCTTTGTGGCGCCCCATGGCGTCTGCTAGGTCCGCGCCATGCGAGCCTTCCGTTCCCTCGCCAACCCCAACTATCGCCTGTGGGCAGCGGCCGGGCTGCTCTCCAACGTCGGTACGTGGATGCAGCGAACCGGCCAGGACTGGCTGGTGCTGGCCGAACTGACTCGCCACAGCGCGACGGCGGTGGGCTGGGTGATGGCCCTGCAGTTCGGCCCGCAGATCGTGCTGCTGCCGCTGACCGGCTTCGCCGCCGACTACTTTGACCGCCGCAAGCTGCTGCTGGTGACCCAGGTGCTGACCGCCATCCTGGCCGCGAGCCTCGGCGTCCTGACCGTGACCCATCTGGTGCGCGAGTGGCATGTCTACGTCTTCGCCCTGCTGCTGGGCTGCGTCAGCGCCTTCGATGCGCCGGCGCGGCAGACCTTCGTCTCCGACGTGGTCGGCGAAGGCGATCTCGGCAATGCAGTGGCGCTGAACTCCACCTCCTTCAACGCCGCTCGACTGGTCGGGCCGGCGGCGGCCGGCGCCCTGGTGCTCGCGGTCGGCTCGGGCTGGGTGTTTCTGATCAACGCCGCCTCCTACCTGCCGGTGATCGCGGCCCTGGTGGTGCTGCGGAAGCGCCTGGTCACGCCGAGCGGGCCGCGCGTGCGGCCGGCGCGTGGCAGCTTCGTCGAGGGCTTCCGCTACGTCTGGAACCGGCCAGACCTGAAGGCGATGATGGCCATGCTGTTCATCCTCTGCACCTTCGGCCTGAACTTTCCGATCTTCATCGCCACCATGTCGGTCGGCGTCTTCCACACGCATGCGGGCGGCTTCGGCCTGCTGAGCTCGGTGCTGGCCATTGGGTCGGTCACCGGCGCCCTGATGGCCGCGCGGCGGGCCGAGCCGCATGTGCGGTTCCTGCTGATCGGGGCGAGCGTCTTCGCCCTGGCCTCGGTCCTGGCGGCGGTTTCGCCCAACGAGCTGTTCTTCGCCGGCGCCCTGGTGCTGGTGGGCCTGGCCGCCCAGACCTTCACCACCTCGACCAACAGCCTGGTGCAGTTGCGTACCGAGCCGGCTATGCGCGGGCGGGTGGTGGCGATCCTCCTAGCGGTGAGCTTGGGCGGCACCCCGATCGGCGCGCCCCTGGTCGGCTGGGTGGCGGATGTGTTCGGCCCACGTTGGTCGCTCGGCGTCGCCGCCGCCTCGGGCCTCGCGGCGGCAGCCGTGGCGCTCGGCTACCTGATCCGCCATCGCGGCCTACGCCTCTCGATGATCGGGGCACGGCCGGTCCTGCAGCTGACCCGCCAGCCCAGCTTCGAGGCCTGACAGATTATATGATCACGATCATCTATTGATGGTATGATCACCATCAGCTAAATCGCGGGCCATGCGATACTCAGCCGAACACAAGGCCCAGACCCGCGAGAAGCTGCTCGAAGCCGCCCATCGCGCCTTGCACGCCGGCGGAGCCGAAGGCCTGGGCGTCGCGGGCGTGACCGCCGACGCCGGCCTGACCCACGGGGCCTTCTACGCCCACTTCGAGTCCAAGGAGGCGCTGGTCGCCGAGACGGTGAGCCGGGCCAGCGTGAGGATGCGGGAGCGTTTCGTGCAGCGCACCGCCGGCCTTTCGCCTGCCGACGCCTTCCGAGCCCAGATCGACCACTACCTTTCACCCGCGCATCTGGAGATGATGGCCGGGTGCCTGCTCCCGGCGCTGAGCAACGACGCCGTGCGCGTCGGCGGCGCCGTGCGCGACAGCTATGAGCAGAACGCCGAGACCCTGGTCGAGCTGATGCAGAGCCTGGTCGACGGCCTTGGTCTCAATGACCCGCACCTCGCCCGCTCGATGACCGCCGAGATGGTGGGCGCCCTGTCGCTGGCCAGCGCCGCGCACGATGAGGCCCACACCCAGCGCATTCTCGAAGCCTCGCACGACGCGCTGCTGCGTCGTGTCGGCCTCGCCTAGAGAAAGTCCCGCCGTGAAGTCCGTTCAGACCGCCCTCGCCCGCTCGCTCGGGGAAAAGTACGCCTTTGTCGCCGTGGGCGCGGTGTTCATCGCCCTGGTGTTCGCCGCCGGCACCCGCGCGGCGCCCGGCGTGATGATGATCCCGCTGGAGCAAGCGTTCGGCTGGGACCGGGCGACCGTTTCCATGGCCGCGGCCATCGGTGTGTTTCTCTATGGCCTGACCGGTCCGTTCGCCGGGGCCTTCATGCAGTCGCTGGGCGTGCGCAACACGGTGCTGGCGGCGCTGGCGCTGATGGCGGGCTCCATTGGGCTTTCCAGCTTCATGACCGAGCCCTGGCAGTACGTCGCCACCTGGGGCGTTCTGGGCGGCGTCGGTTCCGGCGCGGTGGCGATGGTGCTGGCCGCGACGGTGACCCAACGCTGGTTCGTCACCCACCGGGGCCTGGTCATGGGCGCGATGAGCGCGGCGACCGCGACCGGCAGCCTGATCTTCCTGCCGTTCATGGCGGCGGCCGCCGAGGCCGGTGGCTGGCGCCCGGTGGTGCTGATCGTCGCTGTCGCCCTGGCCGCCCTGATCCCGGTGATGTGGTTCCTGCTGCCGGAAAAGCCGAGCGACCTCGGGGTGCGCCCGTTCGGAGCCGAGGAAGATACGCCGCCCGCCCCGCCGATCCCGACCCGCCAGGTTCTGCAGGCGACCTTCGGAGCGCTCGGCCGCGCGGCCCGCACCCGTAGTTTCTGGCTGCTGTTCGGCGGCTTCTTCGTCTGCGGCCTAACCACCAACGGCCTGATCGGGGCGCACATGATCGCGCTCTGCGCTGACCAGGGGCTGCCGGAGACCCGCGCCGCTGGCCTTCTGGCGATGATGGGGATCTTCGACCTAATCGGCACCACCGCCTCGGGCTGGCTGACCGACCGCTATGACCCGCGCAAGCTGCTGTTCGTCTACTACGCCCTGCGTGGCCTCAGCCTGATCTACCTGCCCTACTCCGACTTCAGCCTCTACAGCCTGTCGATCTTCGCGGTGTTCTACGGTCTCGACTGGATCGCCACCGTGCCGCCGACCCTGGCCCTCACCCGCGAGGCGTTCGGCGAGCGTGACGCGCCCATCGTGTTCGGCTGGATCATGGTCGGCCACCAGATCGGCGCGGCGACGGCGGCGATGGGCGCGGGCCTGATCCGCGTGGCCCAGGGCCGCTATCTGGAAGCCTTCGTCATCGCCGGGATCGCCGGTCTGGCGGCGGCCGGCATGTCGATCGCCATCCGCAGAAAGGCAAAAGTTGCCCTTGCGTGACGCTTGAGTGACCGCGCGTGGCGTCGCACAGTCGCCGCGCCCCAGCTTGCGGGGCTCCCGGAGCCCCGCCTTGGCCACTGAAACTTCCCGCCGCAACGAACTGACGGTTCGCGGCCTGATCCTGGGCGTCGCCCTCTGCGCCATCTTCACGGCGGCCAACGTCTATCTCGGGCTCAAGGTCGGCCTGACCTTCGCTTCCTCGATCCCCGCGGCGGTGATCTCGATGGCGGCGCTGCGGGCGTTCCGAAACGCCAACATCTACGAGAACAATATCGTCCAGACCGTGGCCTCGGCCGCCGGGGCGATGTCGTCGATCATCTTCGTGCTGCCCGGCCTGTTGATGGTCGGCTGGTGGACGGGCTTCCCGTTCTGGACCTCGTTCTTCATCTGCGCGATCGGCGGGGTCCTGGGGGTGATGTACACCATCCCCCTGCGCCGGGCCCTGGTGACCAACTCCAACCTGCCCTACCCGGAAGGCGTCGCCGCCGCCGAGGTGCTGAAGGTCGGCTCGGGATCGCGCATCGCCGAAGGCCCGGCCGGGGCCGAGGGCAAGGCCGGCGTCGTGGTGCTGAGCGTCACCTCCGTCGCCTCGGCGCTCTATGCGCTGGTGGTGACCTTCAAGGTGTTCGCCGCCGAGGCCGCCAAGTTCGTGAAGGTCGGCGCGGGGGCCACGGGCGTCGCCGGTTCGATGTCGATGGCGCTGCTGGGCGCCGGCCACCTGATGGGCATCGCCGTGGGCATCGCCATGTTCGCGGGGCTGGTGCTGGCCTGGGGCGTCTTCGTGC
>JAFKGN010000087.1:0-13312 GCA_017307205.1 Caulobacterales bacterium | reverse complement strand
CGACAGCGTCGCCGATCTCGCGGGCACGGTCTGGCGGACCCAAGTGCGGTTCATCGGCGCCGGCGCCATCGCGGTCGCCTCCTTGTGGACGCTCGGCCGCCTGGCCGGACCGGTGATCGGGGGTCTGACCTCGGCGCTCGCCGCCTCGCGCGCGGTCAAGGCCGGCAAGGGCGACGAACTGCCGATCACCGAGCGCGACATCCCGATCGGCGTCGTCGGCCTGGTCTGCCTCGCCTGCCTCGCGCCCATCGCCGTGCTGCTGTGGACCTTCCTGAACGGCACCGCCCTTCAGTCGATGATGATCCCGCTGATCATCGCCGCCGTGGTCTACATCGCCCTGGCCGGCTTCCTGGTGGCGGCTGTCTGCGGCTACATGGCCGGGCTGATCGGCTCGTCCAACAGCCCGGTCTCCGGCATGGCCATCCTGGCGGTGCTGGGCGCGGCCCTGGTGATGGTCGGCCTCGCCAAGACGGCGGCCGGCCCGGACGGCGCCCCGGCCCTGATCGCCTTCGTTCTATTCGTCACCGCCGTGCTGCTGGCCGTCGCCGTGGCCGCCAACGACAACCTGCAGGACCTGAAGACCGGTCAGCTGGTCAATGCGACCCCGTGGAAGCAGCAGGTCGGCCTGGTGGTCGGCGTCATCGCCGGCTCGGTGGTGATCCCGCCGGTGCTGGAGCTGCTGAACAAGGCCTATGGCTTCGCGGGCGCCGCCAATGTGAACACCATCACCAACGAGCCCCTCCCCGCCCCGCAGGCGACGCTGATTTCGACGCTGGCGCGCGGCGTGATCGACGGCGGCGTGCGATGGGACCTGATCGGCATCGGTGCCCTGGTCGGCGTCGGCCTGGTGGTGATCGACGAAGTCCTGCGCCGCACCAAGCGCTTCAGCCTGCCGCCCCTGGGCGTCGGCATGGCGATCTATCTGCCAAGCGCGGTGATCGCCCCGGTCGTCGTCGGGGCGGTCGTCGGCTGGCTCTACGATCGCTGGGCGGAGAAGAAGACCCATGGCGAGGCCGCCAAGCGCCTGGGCGTGCTGACCGCCTCGGGCTTCATCGTCGGCGAAAGCCTGTTCAACGTTGCCTATGCGGGGCTGATCGTGGCGACGGGCAAGGATTCGCCGCTGGCGCTGGTGAGCGAGAGCTTCGAGGCCATCGCCCTGCCGCTGGGGCTGGCAAGCCTGATCGCCGTGGTGCTCGGCCTCTACTACTGGACCGAGAAGAAGGCGGCGAACCTGGGGTGATGCTGACGCGCAGTGCGTGCTTCGACACGCGCTGCGCGCTACTCAGCATGACGTAGTTTGCATGTCTCTGAGTGCGTCATCCTGAGTAGGCCGCTAGGCGGCCGTGTCGAAGGACGCAGGACCGAAAGCTATTCCAGATCTTCCGCCAGGATCGCCATTTCGAACAGGAACGAGCCGTCGTCGTCCTCGTCCTGATAGATGACGCCGATGAACTCGCCCTTCAGCTCGACCTCGGCCGAGTCCTTTTGCTTGGGACGGGCCTTCAGGGCGATATGCGGATTGCCGAACGTGCGCTTCATATGCGCTTCGATCCGCTTGATGTCGTTGTCGTCCACGGAAGATTCCCCAGCACAATTACCGGGCGAACCTAACGGCGCCCGCCGACGGGGCCAACCCGTCAATTCACGCCCGTCAGAATGACCGGTCGTCGACGGCGATCAGGCGCCAGCAGTCGGTGCGCTCGAACTGGTAGTAGGCGAGCCAATCGGTATCGGGTTTTCCGATCTTGACGCGTGGGCCGGCGGGCATCTGTTCGACCTCCACGGTGCGCTCCGAAGCGGCGACGGCGGCGCGGGTCGGCATCAGCGGGAAAGACAGGCTCTCCGCCGGCGTGCTGGCCGTGACGGTCTTCGGCTCGCCCGACGTATCGACGTGGATTTGGGTGAGCGGCGTGCGAACGAAGGCGTGCTGAGTCGCCTCGTCGTCCATGAAGCGCTCAAGGAAGGCGTCGAAGGTCGCAAACGGGCAGGCCGGCGGCTCGGCGACGGCGCGCGTCTGCGGCTGCGAGGCGGGCGCCTCGGCCTTCTCGGCGGCGGGTCGAGGCTCGCCGCTCCTGGAGCAGGCGGCGACTGCGACGGTCGCGAAGGCGAGAGAAAGCAAGGTTCTCATGGCGGCCTTCGCCGTCAGATGACGTAGTCGTAGACCACTTCCGCCAGGGTGTGATCCATCGTCCGCGCCGGCTCTTCGCAGGTCGGGCAGTTGACGATGCGGGCCGGAACGCCGGCGGCCGTGCAGCCGGACGGGACCGGGCGCAGGACGACCGAGCCGGAGGCGATCTTGGCGAAGTCGCCGATCTCGATATTGCCGAGCACCTTGGCGCCGGCGCCGAGCAGCACACCCTTGCCGATCTTGGGGTGACGGTCGCCGCGCTGGGCGCCCGTGCCGCCGAGCGTCACACCGTGCAGCATGGAGACGTCGTCGCCGACCACGGCGGTTTCGCCGATGACGATGCCGGTCCCGTGGTCGAAGAACAGCCCCTGCCCCAGCTTGGCGCGCGGGTTGATGTCGACCTGGAACAGCTCCGAGACGCGGCTTTGCAGATAGAAGGCGAGCGTCTCGCGGTCGTGGTTGATCAGCCAGTGGCCGACGCGGTGCGCCTGCACGGCCATGAAGCCTTTGAAGAACAGGAAGGGCTGGACGTAGCCCTTGCAGGCGGGATCGCGCTCGAACGTCGCCTTCAGATCGGCCTCGGCGGCGGCGATCAGGCTGGGATCGGCGTCATAGGCGTCCTCGACCACCTCGCGGATGGTCATGGCGCGGAGCTCCTGGTCCCCGAGCTTGCGGGCGAGCTGGTACGACAGGGCGCCGGCCAGGGTCTTGTGGGTGAGGATCACGGAATTCAGCAGGCTGCCGAGCGCCGGCTCATCGGCGGCGGCGCGTTCGGCTTCGTTGCGCAGGGCGGCCCAGACGGGCGGCGCGCCGGCCGGTTCGACCACCTCGAGAAGTTTCGCCATCGTCCTCTCCTGCCCCTGCGCTCAACGCGCCAAGCGGGAAAACGCTTGGCGGCCTTTGCACTTAGCCGTCGCTCTCTAGCACAAGACGCGAAAGAGCGCCCGGCAGTTCGCCGGTGACGGCCATATGGTGCGCCCGCAATAGCATCGCCACCGTAAGCGCATCCTGAATATGGCCGGCGACGGCGGCGGCCAACGCCTCGCGGAACGGCACGCGGACGATGGCCAGATCCTCGGTGTCGTCCGGCTCGGTTGGACCGGGCGTCAGGTCGGTGGCCAGGAAGCCCACGCCGAGTTCGTTGGTCACTGAGTTCGACAGCTGCAGCGAGAGAATTTGCTTCCAGTCGCCGGCGATCAGGCCGGTCTCCTCGCGCAGTTCGCGCTTGCCGGCCTCCAGGGGGTCTTCGTCGAGCGGCGCGCCGCCCTCGGGGATTTCCCAGCTGTAGTCGCCTAGCGGGAAACGGTTCTGTCCGACCAGGGTGACCGTGCCGTCGTCATGCAACGGCAGGACGGCGATGGCGAGGTTCTTGAACGACACCTGACCGTAGAGCGCCGGGCGGCCGGTCGGGGCGATGGCGTCGATCTCGTCGATCTGCAGCCAGGGATTATCGTAGACGCGCCGCGTCTCGCCACGCTTCCAGGGACGGCCGTGAGGCTTCAGCCAGGCCGGCGGATCAGTGGGCGTCTTGCTCATCGCAGCTTTCCGTTGCCGAGGACGCCGACGGCGCCTAGCTAGAGGCGGCTGCAATAGCCGCTTCCGGGGAGATCGTCTTGGCCGTTTCCATTCCGCCTCAGCCGGAGTTCGGCGAAGTACTGCCGATCGCACCTTCGCAGGCGGTGATCGACGCCCTCGCCCATCGGCGCAGCGCCTCGGCCCTAACCCTGCGGGCGCCGGGCCCCTCCCCAGACGAACTGATCGACCTCCTGCGTCTGGCCGCCCGCGCGCCGGACCACGGCAAGCTCAATCCCTGGCGGTTCGTCATTCTGAAAGGCGACGCCAAGGCGCAATATGCCCGCGGCCTTGAGGCGATGGCCGCCGCCCGGCCCGACGCCGCCAAGGCGACGGCCGCGCTCGGCAAGCTGAAAGCTCCGCCCCTGGCTGTGGCGGTGATCAGCGCCCCCGTCGAAGGGCAAATTCCGGAATGGGAGCAGGTGATGTCGGCCGGGGCGGTCTGCACCCTGATGCTGACCGCGGCCGCGGCGATGGGCTACGGCGCCAACTGGATCACCGACTGGTACGCCTTCGACGACGAGGCCCTGGCGCTGTTGGGCGTGCAGACCGGCGAACGCGTCGCCGGCTTCATCTATCTCGGCACGGCCGCGGAAGCGCCGCAGGAACGCGTTCGCCCGAACGTCGCCGCCCTGACATCCGTTTGGAAAGCCTAGGTCAGCCGCGTCCGCGATAGGACGCGACGCCCTGATCCGGGACCCAGAGCCCGTCGGGAACCGCGCCGCTCTGCCAGAAGACGTCGATCGGAATGCCACCGCGCGGATACCAGTAGCCGCCGATGCGTAGCCAGCGCGGCTCGGCGATCTCGACCACCTTGCGGCCGATGGCCACCGTGCAGTCCTCGTGGAAGGCGCCGTGGTTCCGGAACGAGCCCAGATAGAGCTTCAGCGACTTCGACTCGATCAGCCAGTCGCCCGGCGCATAGTCGATGACCAAATGGGCGAAGTCCGGCTGGCCGGTGACCGGGCACAGCGAGGTGAACTCCGGCGCGGTGAAGCGGGCGAGGTAGAGGACATCAGCCTGCGGATTCGGCACGCGCTCCAGCACGGCCTCCTCCGGTGAGGTCGGCCAGGGCACGTCGCGACCCAGTTGGGTGACGGGAAGTTCGCTCATGGCGGCGGCTTAGCGCTCCGCGCGGTCCGGGTCGAGTCGCACGGCGCCGCAGGCCCCGGCGCTCCGATGTGCTCAAGGATTGGGCGCCCTGCCCACAATCAGCTCAGCTTCCGACCATCCGCGGCGGGGCGACACTGTCGAATGATTGTCGCATTGCAACAAAGTGTGTCCCGCCGAGACTGGTCTGGCTTCACCGCCGCCCCTCACCAAGGCGAAGGCGAGCCGCGGGCCCTCACCAGGCCCGTGAATCAAAACCAGGGGATAGCTAAATGAAACTCTTCAAGCTCGCGCTTGCGGCGTCCGCCGCCACGTTCGCGCTCGGCGGCGCCGCTGTGGCGCACGCTGAATCGACCGTCGCCTTCAACGTCGGCGTCGTTTCGGACTACGTCTTCCGCGGCATCAGCCAAACGCAGGAAGACCCCGCCATCCAGGGCGGCGCGGACGTCACCTCGGGCATCGTCTATGGCGGTATCTGGGCCTCGAACGTCGACTTCGGCGACGACACCTCGGCGGAAGTTGACATCTACGGCGGCTTCAAACCGACGCTGGGCCCGGCCACGCTCGACTTCGGCGTGATCTACTACGGCTACGTCGACGAGCCGAACGCCGCTGACTACGCCAACTGGGAAGTGAAGGCCGCCGCCTCGATCCCGGCCGGCCCCGCCACCCTCGGCGCCGCCGTCTTCTATTCGCCCGACAGCTTCGGCGCGGCCAAGGAAGCCACCTACTTCGAAGTGAACGGCGCGGTTCCGGTCGGCCCGTTCACCCTCAGCGGCGCCTTCGGCAACCAGAGCTACAAGCACGGCGAGGACTACAACACCTGGAACCTCGGCGCGTCCTACACCTTCGCCACGCACTACACGGTGGATCTGCGCTACGTCGCCACCGACAACGAGACCTTCGTCGGTCCGCTGGGCGATGACCGCGTGACCCTCGGTCTGAAGGCCGCGTTCTAAGCCTTCTCGGCCTTCACAGGGGAAAGCCGTCGCGGTTCGCCGCGGCGGCTTTTTCTTTGCTCAGGGCCTCAGATCGCTCCGAGAATAGCGTTATCGATCAATCTCGTATGGCCGAACCTTACGGCTAACGAGAGCAGCGCGGCCTCGGCCGGAGCGGTCAGCGGCTCCAGGCTGTTCAGATCAGCCAGGGCCACATAGTCGACCTCCCCGAGCGGTTCTTGCACGAGAATGTCGAGGACGGTCCTTCGCAGAGCCTCGGGATCACGTTCGCCACCCGCGAAGACGGCCTCGGCGGCCCGCAGGGCGCGGATCAACACAACGGCGGCGGCCCGTTGGTCCGGCGTCAGGTAGCTGTTGCGGCTGCTCATCGCCAGGCCGTCGGCCTCGCGGGCCGTCGGGGCGATGTCGAGCGTCACCGGCAGGTCGAGATCGCGCACCAGCTTACGGATGACGACGCACTGTTCGGCGTCCTTCTGGCCGAACACCGCGAGCGTCGGCTGCATGATGCCGAACAGCTTGGCGACGACGGTGGCGACCCCGCGGAAGTGGCCCGGGCGGGCGGCGTTCTCGGCCCCATGGGCAAGCCCAGGATCGATGAAGGTGGAGAAGCCGGGCGGATACATCTCTTCCGGCGTCGGGGTGAACACGAGATCAGCCCCGGCGGCCTCGGCAAGCTCCAAGTCGCGCGGCAGATTGCGCGGATAGCGGGCGAGATCCTCGTGCGGCGCGAACTGGGTCGGGTTCACGAAAATCGACACCGCCGCCGCCCCACACGCCGCCTTGGCGCGGCGGATCAGGCTGAGGTGGCCTTCGTGCAGAAAGCCCATGGTCGGCACGAAGCCGAGCTGGGCGAAGGCCGGGCGCGCGGCCCGCACCTCCGCGATCGTACTGACAACCTGCATGACCGCCCTATTCCGCAGCAGAATCGAAGGCGAGCGCCTCGGCCAGCGCCTCGGGCGTCATCTTGGAGCTGTTGGCGTCGGTGGGAAATTCGCGGGCCTGGACAGCCTTCACATAGTCGCTGACGGCCGCCTCGATGGCGGCCCCGACCTCGCCGAAGCGTCGCGCGTGGCGCGGGGCGGTCGGATAGAGGCCGAGGATATCGTGCCAGACCTGCACCTCGCCGTCGCAGCCAATCCCGGCCCCGATGCCGATGGTCGGGATGCTGAGCCGCTTGGTCACCTCGGCGGCCAGTGCAGCGGGAACGAGTTCGAGCACGATGGCGAAGGCGCCGGCGGCCTGCAGGGCCAGGGCGTCCTCGATCAGCCGACGCGCGGCCTCGCCGCCCCTGGCCTGCACCTTGAGGCCGATCTGATGCGTGCTCTGCGGGGTGTAGCCGAGATGACCCATCACCGGCACGCCAAGCGCGGTGAGACGCTCGACGATGTGGACGATCTCCCCCGCCCCTTCCAGCTTCACGGCCCCCGCACCGGTCTCGCGCATGACGCGGCCGGCGGCGGCGACGGCCGAGGGGATGTCCGCATAGGTCAGGAACGGCAGGTCGACGACGACCAGAGCCTTCTCGCTGGCGCGGGTCACGGCGGCGGCATGGGCGACCATCAGGTCGAGCGTGACCGGCAGGGTGGTCTCAAAACCATGCACGACCATGCCCAGGCTATCGCCCACCAGCAGGGCCGGAACGCCCGCGCGCTCGGCCAGAGCGGCCGACGGCGCGTCGTAGGCGGTGAGCATGGCGATGCGCTCGCCACGGGTTTTCATGGCCGAGAGGTCGGCAATGGTCGTGCGCATGATCAGCCTCCGCAGGGTTGCGCCTTACCGCGGCGCAACATGGTCGCTATATAGGCGCCGTTATGCGTCGGAGGAATTAGCCATGCGTTGGCTGATGCGGTCCAAGATTCACAACGCCACGGTGACGGAGGCGAACCTCGCCTATGTCGGCAGCATCACGATCGACGAGGATCTGATCGACGCTGTTGGCCTGTGGGCGGGTGAAAAGGTGCTCGTGGTGTCCAACACCTCGGGCGCGCGCCTGGAAACCTATGTCATCGCCGGCCGTCGCGGCTCGGGCGCCATCTGCGTCAACGGCGCGGCCGCCCACCTGATCGGCGAAGGCGAAGAGATCATCGTCATGGGCTTCGAGCTGAGCGACAAGCCGCTGACGCCGCAGGTCGTGCTGGTCGATCGGCAGAATCGTATCCTCCGGTCGCTGATCGAGACCCCGTCGACCACGGTAAGCGCTTGAGCGCGGCCGGTCGTTCGGTCCTGCTGATCGTCGGCGGCGGCATCGCCGCCTACAAGTCGCTGGAGCTGGTTCGTCTGCTGAGGAAGGCCGGGATCGGCGTCACGGCCGTGCTGACCAAGGCGGGCGCCGAGTTCGTCACCCCGATGTCGCTGAGCGTGCTGACCGGCGAGACCGTGCGGCAGGACCTGTTCTCGCAGGCCGACGAGGCCGAGATCGACCACATCTCGCTGTCGCGCGCCGCAGACCTGGTGGTGGTGGCCCCGGCGACGGCCGACCTGATGGCCAAGGCCGCCCATGGCCACGCCAACGACCTCGCGTCCACCGTGCTCCTGGCGACCGACAAGCGTGTGCTGATGGCGCCCGCCATGAACGTGCGGATGTGGGAGCACGCCGCGGTGCGCCGCAACCAGGCCCAGCTCGAGGCTGACGGCGTCGCCTTCGTCGGCCCTGACGAGGGCGAGATGGCCTGCGGAGAATACGGCCCGGGCCGGATGGCCGAGCCGGCGGCGATCTTCGAGGCGATCCAGGGCCTGCTGGACGGCGCGAGCTCGACGCCGGCGATCCTGCCGCCCCCCGCCGCTCGCCCCATGGCCGGCAAGCGTGTGTTGGTCACCGCCGGACCGACGCATGAGCCGATCGATCCGGTACGCTACATCGCCAACCGCTCCAGCGGCCGTCAGGGCTATGCCGTGGCCGAGGCCCTCGCCGCGCTCGGCGCCGAGGTGACCCTCGTCTCCGGGCCTGTCGATCTGCCCGCTCCCGCCGGCGTCAACTTGCAGAAGGTCGAGACCGCCAGCCAGATGCGCCAGGCCTGCGAGTCCGCCCTGCCCGTCGATGCGGCGGTGATGGTCGCGGCCGTGGCCGATTGGCGGCCGCGCGAGACGGCGAACACCAAGCTGAAGAAGGCTGCGGGCTTCGGGGCGACGCTCGAGCTGGTCGAGAACCCCGACATCCTGCGCGCGGTCGCCGCCAAGGGGCCGAAACGGCCCAAGCTGGTGGTCGGCTTCGCGGCCGAGACCGACGCCCTGCTGGCCAACGCCCGCGCAAAGCTGGCGAGCAAGGGCTGCGACTGGATCGTGGCCAACGACGTCTCGCAGCCGGGCGTCATGGGCGGGGCCGAGAACACCGTGACCCTGGTCACGCCCCGGGGCGCCGAGACCTGGCCTCAGGCCTCCAAGACCGAAGTCGCCCGCAAGCTGGCCGAACGGATCGCCGCCGCGCTCTAGTCCACTACGCTGAGCGTGTGATCGGCGGCCTTATGCAACACCACATCGGCGCGCGTGCGACCTGAGACGATGTACCGGGCGAGGTTCGGACCGTTGACCGCGTCCCACACCGCCTTCCCCCAGGCCTGAACGTCGCCATTCGCCGGACGCCAGGGGGCGAGCGCCACAACCCGCACAGGCGAGAACGGGGTCGCTGCGAAGCGCCGGAGATACCAGCTCACGATGTCGGCCGGGGCGGCGTCGAGATAGACGCGCAGGTCGTAGTGGCGCGCGAGGTCCGCCCCGAGCGTGTTGACCCCCTCGAAGATGACCACAGCCGAGCCCGCCGTCGCCTGTCCAGGCTCGGCGGCGACATCGTAGGTCGCGTGGTCGTAGCGCGGCGCGGCGGGCTGATCGCCGGCGCGCACCGCATCGAGGAAGGCGACCATGGCTTCGCGGTCGTAGCTTTCCGGAAAGCCCTTCGTCAGGCCCCGAGCCTGAATCTGCGCCGTCGGCCAAAGGAAGCCGTCGGCGCCGACCACCGCCGTCGGCGCGCCCGCCGCCCGCAAGCGTTCGGTCAGGTGTCCGGCCAGGGTGGACTTGCCCACGGCCACCGCGCCATCCAGACCGACCAGCACCGGACGGCCGAGGTCCGCTCGCAGCGCCAGGATGCGCGTGGCGAGCAGGTCGAGCAGATCAGCCCCCACGGGCGTCAGACGCCCAGCTTGGCGACGCCGGTTTCCAGGGCGGCTCGCAGGCGTTCGGCGACAGTCTCGGCGACAGTCTCGGCGACAGTCTCGGCGACAGCGCCGTCATCTTCGACCGTCAGACGGACCACGAACGGCTCGGGGGCCTTCACCGTCTCGAGCGGGAAGTCGCCCATGCCGAGCACGGCGTCGATCCCCTCCCCATTCGTCCAGCCCGGCTCCTCAGCGAGGAGGTAGCGCACCTTCCAGCCGAAGCGGGCGACCATCGCCTCGCCGATGGCGTAGGCACGGGCCAGCAGCGCCTCGTCAGCCCCGACCGGCAGGCCGAAGGCGACGGCAGGCGCGCGGCCGCGATAGGAGCCGTCGTCGGTGAAGACGCGGCCGCGATACTCATCGGCTATGCGGCCGCCCCAGCGATCGCGGAACAGCGCCTCGTTGGCCTTGCCCTGCTTGGCGCGGGTCTCGGAGTCGGCGCCGCGACGCGTGCTGTTCTTGGGGTGGAAGGCGGAGTGGTTGTTGAGGCTGACGATCGCCTTGCCGCCGTCCATCCGCATCTTGCAGCAGAAATCCAGGTCCTCGTGGCCGTAGATGAAGGCCTCGTCGAGCCCGCCGACGGCCAGGTAGTCGGCCTTGCGGCAAAGCATCACCGAAGCGGTCACCGCCGGGAAATAGGCCGGTCGCACGCCGATCAGCTGGTCGCTGGCGGTGGGGATGGCGTGGCGCGGGCGGAACCAGTGGCCGTCCCAGATCCAACGCACACCGATGTGGTAGGGCCGCAGCACCTCCTCCGGCAGGGGCGCGCTGTTGTACTGTTTGAGGCCGACGATGCCGACATCCGGCGTCAGGTAGCGGACCATGTCAGTCAGCACGTCCTCGCGGAACACGACGTCGTTGTTGAGCAAGAGGACAAGCTCACCCTTGGCCTCGCGGACGCCGAGGTTGCAGGACGCCGAGTAGCTATAGTTGGCGTCGCGCATGATCCGGCGGAGGGGCAGCTTGGCTTCCCAGCGATCGAGCACCGCGGCGGTGTCATCGGTCGAGGCGTGATCGATGACGATCAGTTCAACATTCGGATAGCGGTTGTAGGCGTGGAAGGAGGCGAAGAGCCTTTCCAGCAACTCAGCGCCCTCCAGCGACAGGATCACCGCCGAGACCAGCGGGGTTTCCGGCAGAGGCGGCGGTTCAGGAACCAGGGCGGCAAGGGCGGGAGGAGCTTCCTCCGTAACCAGGGCGAAGCTGTTCAGGCGGCGCAGGCCCGCGCGATAGTCGCCGTCGAGCAGATGCAGTTGGGCCAGGCGGCGGTGCGTTTCGACGTCGTCGGCCGCGATGGCCAGGCTCTGGCTCCAGGCGGCGATGGCCTCCTCGATGCGGCCCTCATCCTGCAGCCACTTGCCGAGCCGCTTCCACGGCTTGACCTTGTCAGGGGTCAGGCGGGCGGCCTCCTGCATGTGCGGCATAGCCGCCTGCAGGTCGCGCCCCTCGAGCAGGTCCACGAGCTGCTCATGGGCGCCGAGATCGTCAGGGTCGACCGAAACCACGTCCTTCCAGGCGGCGACCTGGGCGTCGACGTCACCGGCGTCCGTCACGATCGAGGCGATGCGGCGCCAGGAGCGGATGTCGGCGCGGTCGAGGGCGACGATGGCGCGCAGGAACGGCAGGGCCTCCTCACGGCGACGCTCGCGATAGAGCATGGCCGCGGCGCGACGCAGGGCGTCCATGTCGTCCGGCAGCGCGGCGAGCAGCTTGCGCCAGGCGGCCACGGCGGCGTCGGTCTCCCCCTGGTCGGTCAGGACGATGGCCAACTGCCGCTGCACCTCAGGATCATCGGGCCGCAGGGCTTCGAGCTTGCGGAGCGTGGTCACCGCGCCGGCCGCGTCGCCCGCCTTGGCGCGGGCGAGGGCCAGACCCCGCAGGGTGACGGCGTCGTCGGGCTTGGCGGCCTGGACGCGTTTGAGCGTCGCGGGGCGGGCGACGGACAGCGTCTCCCAGGCCCAATCGTCTTCCGGCGTCAGGGCGACAAGGGCTTCCAGGTGCGGCTCGGCCTTGGCCGGCTTCTGCTCCGCGATGAACAGTTCGATCAGGCGCTTGCGCAGGGCCGCGTCGCCGGGTTCGAGTTCAACCAGCGCCTCGTGCGCTGCGCGCTCGCCCGCCACGTCACCCAGCGACCGCGCGCGGGAGCCGAAACGCGCCCAGGCCTTGCGGTCGGCGCCCATCAGCTCGGCTGCACGCCGCATGTGGACGGCGGCCTCATCGCGGCGATCCAACTGGTCGAGCAGGGGCGCGATGCGGGCGTGAGGCTTGGGGTCCTGGGGTTTCAGGGCCGCCAGGGCGCGCCAGGCCTCCAGGGCCTGGGTCGGCTCGCCAACAGCACTCAGGGCCTCGGCGTAGCGCTGCTGATCGGACGCGGACTCCGGTCGGGCCAGGGCAATGGCCTGCAGATGCGGCAAGGCCTCGGCGACCCGGCCCTCGTTCTGCAGCAGGGCCGCGTACGGAACGCGGAACTCCATCGGGTCGTCGACCAGCGCAGTCAGCTCGGCCAGCACCTCCAGCTCCAGTCCCGCCGCCTTCTGGGCGTGGGCCAGGCCCCGTAGACGGCGACGCAGCTTGGTCTCGGAGGGATGCAGCAGGGTGTAGCGGCGCATCCGCGCCATGGATTCGTCGGCCCGGCCGAGCTTCTCAAGCGCCGTCCCGGCCGCTCGGGCGACTTCGAGATCGCCGGGAGCCGCGTCGCTGGCCGCCTTCCAGGCCTCGGCCGCCGCGCCCTCGTCGCCGAGGGCGGCGCTGACCTTTGCCAGGCGCTTCCACACGCTCGCATCTTTGCGAAGCTGCTCCGCGGCGATCTTGAGGTGTGTCCTGGCCTCAGCCGGTCGGCTTGTCTCAAGGAAACCGCCGAGCCAAAGGTGAGCGCCGACGGCGTTGGGGTCACGCGTCAGAAGCCCGCGTGCGGCCGCTTCGACGGCGGTGGGCTCCTCGGCGCCGAACCGCCCCCCGCTCGCCGCGGCCTCGGCGGCGCGGCGGAAGGCCGGCTCCTGCGGGTCGATGACGGCGAGGCGTTCAAGATGGGGGACGGTGCGGGCGGGATCGTCGCGCAGCAGCAGGTCGATGAGCCGTTGGCGTGGCAGCGGAGCGTCAGGCGCGGCGCGGGCCGCCTCCTCCCAGGCCTCGACCTGGGCGTTACGGTCGCCGGCGCGGTCGGCGAGGCCGCCGATGCGCAGCCGCAGGGCGGCGTCCTCGCCGGTCAGGGCGATGACCCGACGCCAGGCATAGGCGGCCTCGCCGTAGACGCCGATCTCCTCCAGGCGCTGCGCCAGGGCCCACCAGGCGCCGACGTCGGCGTCGTCCAGGCGGACGAGGTTGCGCAGGTGCTCGGCGCTTTCGCCGGGCCGCCCATGCTGAGCCGCCAAGCGGGCCGCGGCCTGCAGAGCGGC
>JAFKGN010000086.1:13445-14798 GCA_017307205.1 Caulobacterales bacterium | reverse complement strand
GCGGCGAAATGCAGCGCCTGCTGCGAGGAGCCGCACTGGCGGTCCACCGACGTGGCCGGCACGCTTTCCGGCAGCTTGGAGGCCATCACGGCGTTGCGCGCCACATTGTTGGACTGCTCGCCCACCTGCATCACGCAGCCCATGATGACGTCCTCCACCTGCGCGGGATCGACGCCGCTACGCTCCACCAGCGCATCCAGCACCGAGGCCGCGAGATCGACCGGATGCCAGCCGCTGAGGCGGCCGCCCTTGCGACCTCCCGCGGTGCGTGCTGCGGCGACGATGTCGAGGGCTTGCTGGCGGTGGCCATGTCCTTGAACTCATAGACCCGATAGGTCGGAGTCCCGGTCTCGTCGGTGACGAAGGCCGTGCGTCGGGTGGTCACGCCGATCAGGCGGGTATGCGGCAGCCAGCGGCAGGCGAAGGTCTTGTCGTCGATCTTCATCTCGCTGATCGGCGGCATGGTGACGGCGGCGCCGTCGCTGAGGGCGGTCGCCGCCATGGAATGGACTGAACCCACCTCGGCGCCGTCACGGCTCAAGGCCCAGCTCTTGGCGCCGCCTTCGTCCTTGGAGGCGCCAAGAGTCAGATGGCTGACGGCGGACTTCTCGGAGGCCTTGTCGCGGATCACGAGGGTCAGGTCGCCCGAGACGCCCGGCCGCCCGACGACGATGACAGCGGGGGCGTTAGTGGCGTCACAGATGAACCAGGGGCCGGTTCCCGTCTTCGGATCGAGGACGGCGGCGAGGTCGACCGGTGCGGCCTTCTCGGCGGCGCCCTTCTCGCCCTGGCCGCAGCCGGCAAGGGTGATCACGGATGCAAGCGACATCGCGCCCACGAGAATACGTTGGCTGCCCATGACCGTTCCCTCCCTGGAAAGTCTAAGGATCTAGCGCGACCGTAACCCCGCGCCGCCCGTTTGGCGATTGGCTCAGTGGGCGCCCGCGCTCTGCACGGCGATGAACGGCTCGTCGGAGGTCGGCTGACCGTCCTGCGTCACGGAGAAGCCCTTCGCGTCGACGACATAGCCGTAGCCGGCGTTGGTGAAGGTGAAGCGGTCTCCGTTGACCTTGCCGCCGTCGATGCGCAGGGTCGGCGGGTTGCTGCGCTGGGCGCCATCAGGATTGATCTGGGTGCGGCCGCGCGGATCCTTGAAGTCGAAGGTGCGCAGCAAGGGGCCGTCGTCCGCGTCGGTGACCAGCACGGTGCGCCCGGCTGCGACGCCGAACAGCCGGGTGCGCGTCAGCCAGCGGCAGGATAGCAGCGCCTCATCGAGCTTCACGCTGAGCACCGGCGCCGTCGTGGCCTGCTCGGGTTTGTCGAGCATGCCCGGATTGGCCGAGCGGACGAAGC
>JAFKGN010000086.1:0-13439 GCA_017307205.1 Caulobacterales bacterium | reverse complement strand
GGACGAAGCCGGCCTCCGCGCCGTCGCGACTGAGCGTCTGGGTCACCGAGCCGGCGCCGGGGTCTTCCGCGCCCAGGGCGTACAGAGCCGCGACCGGCGGATGCATGTCGGCCTTGTCGATCTGCAGGATCGTCACCTCGCGCTTGGCGTCGGGCCGGCTGACGACCAGCACGGTCGGAGCGTCGACGGCGTCGCAGATGAACCAGGGCGACGGCGGGGCAGGCGAGGCGGCGACCTCTGGCGCGGGCGTCTTCGCCGGCGGCGGTTCGGCCGTCTTGCGCTCGCAGCCCGCGAGGGCGAGCGGGGCGATGAGGGCGAAGGGTAGGACAGAGCGAAGAATCATAACGTGCATTCCCGGTGCGGCCCGCCTTGTTCGCGCGGAAAGGCGGCGCAAATATAGGCCATGACCAATCCCATCGCCGATCCCCTCGTTGAAGTTCCCGACACCGAGGCCACGACCGATCTCGTGACCGTGGAAGCCACGCCCGACGGCGTCGCCACCCTGACGCTCAATCGTCCGGCCAAACGCAACGCCTTCAACGACGAAGTCATCGCCGCCCTCAACCAGGCCCTGGAAACGCTGCACCAGGCAGACGGGGTGCGGATCGTCTTCGTCCAGGGGGCGGGCTCGACCTTCAGCGCGGGCGCCGACCTCGACTGGATGCGCGGCGCCTTCGAGCGAACCGAGGCCGACAATGTCGAGGACGCCTATGAGATGGCCAAGGCCCTCAAGGCCCTGCACGACCTGCCCGCCCTGACGGTCGCCCTGGTGCAGGGTGGGGCCTATGGCGGCGGCGCCGGCTTGGTCGCCGCCTGCGACGTGGCGGTGACGACCGCCGACGCCAAGTTCGGCTTCACCGAGGTGAAGCTCGGCATCATCGCCGCCACCATCAGCCCCTATGTGGTGGCCGCGGTCGGGCCTCGGATCGCCAAGCGGCTGTTCGCCACCGGTGAGGCGTTCGGCGCCGAGGACGCCAAGGGCTGGGGCCTGGTGCATCAGGTCGTCGCCGACGCCGCTGGCCTTCAGGCCGCCAAGGCCGAGTGGGCCGGTTCAATGGGACCGTGCGCCCCGGGGGCCATCGGGGCCAGCAAGGCCCTGGTCGACGCCGTCTACGGCCAGGAAATCGATCATCGCCTGATGATGGAGACCGCCAAGCGCATCGCCGAGGCGCGGGTCTCGGACGAAGGGCAGGAGGGCCTGCGCGCCTTCCTGGAACGTCGCAAACCGTCCTGGGCCTAGGGTTCGCACCCAGTGGCGTTGCATATGATCAAGCTGGTCGTCGGCTGCGATACGGTCGACGACCTTCTCGAATGGCGAAAGGGTCAGCCCGGCCCATGGATTCTGCGCACCCGGCAGACGCCGAAGCGCGCGGAGGAGCTGATCGACGGCGGCTCGATCTATCGCGTGTTCAAAGGGCAGATCCTCTGCCGCCAGCGCATCCTGGCCGTCGAGACGGTGGGCGAGGGGCAGGCGGCCCGCTGCGAGATCACCCTCGATCCCGAGATCGTCTACACTGCGCCCGCGCCGCGCCGGCCCTTCCAAGGCTGGCGCTATCTGAAGGCCGAGGAGGCGCCCGCCGATCTGACCGGCGGCGAGGACGCCGACATGCCGCACGAACTGGCCCTGCAGCTGCGGCAGCTGGGAGCCTGGTGAGACACTCTAGCTGTGGATGATTCGATTGGTCGCGTTGACGAAGGTTAACGCCCGGGAGGACCCTCCGATGAGAGATTCGGCCCCTTAGGGAGATCGCCATGAGCAGCGTGATCGTCATCGGTAATGAGAAGGGCGGCGCCGGCAAGTCGACCATCGCCGTGCACGTCGTCACCGGTTTGCTCCACGCCGGAGCCAAGGTGGCGGTCATGGACCTCGACCTTCGCCAAGCCTCGACCGCCCACTTCTTCGAGAACCGCCGCACGTGGGCGACCGCCAATCAGGCCGACCTGCCGCATCCGCAGCTGATCCGCCTTTCGGCCAACGACGTCGCCCTGGCCGAGCTGCCGACCGAGGAGCAGGTGGCCAGCTTCGAGGCCGCCCTGGCCCAGGCCACCGACGTCGACTTCATCCTGATCGACACCCCCGGCGGCCACACGCCGCTGATGCGTCTGGCCCACGGCCGCGCCGACCTCGTGGTCACCCCGATGAACGACAGCTTCGTCGACTTCGACATGCTGGGCGTGGTCGATCCCGTCAGCCTGGAGCTGAAGCGCCCCAGCCTCTACGCCTTGACCGTGTGGGAAGCCCGCAAGGCCAAGGCCCAGTCGCAGGGCCGCTCGCTCGAGTGGGTAGTGCTGCGTAACCGCCTGGGCGTGGCCGAGGCGCGCAACGGCAAGCGGGTGGACGAGCGGCTGACCGCCCTGTCGAAGCGCGCCGGCTTCCACCTCGGGCCGGGCCTGCGCGACCGGGTGATCTATCGCGAACTGTTCCCGTTCGGCCTGACCGTCGCCGATCTCTCGGCCAAGGTGCGTCCGGTGCCGATGGGCTTGCAGCACGTGGCGGCGCGGCAAGAGCTGCGGGCCCTGATGCATTCGATCGGGCTTTCGGCCTATACCGGCGACGAGCTTCTCGCCGCCGAGTAGGGCGGCACTTCGCCGGACACCCCCTGAATGACTTACCTCGCCCTGGGCTTCGCCGCGCTGGCGCTGCTGATCTGGGTGGGGCGCAGCGGCGTGCCGGCCCGCAAGGCCGTGCGCCAGTTGCAGTGGCGTTTCCTGGCCGGCGGGCTCTCCGTCGCCTGTTTCACCGCCGCCGCCTTCCTGTCGATGCGCGGCGGGTGGGGGAAGGGGATTGTGCTGTTCGTCGTCGGCCTATGGGCCGCGACCCTGGTCCGCACCCCACGCGTCGAGGCCCGCCGCGCAGGGCCGCCGCCGCCGAAGGTCGAGGCCATGGGCCTGGCGGACGCCCGCGCCATCCTGGGCGTCGGCGAGACGGCGACCCGCGCTGAGATCGAGGAGGCTTACAAGCGCCTCATGCGCCGCGCGCACCCCGACCAGGGGGGCACCACGGGCCTCGCCGCGCAGCTCAACGCGGCGCGTGACCGCCTGCTCGGTCGCTGATAGGCTGATCGGGTCATGATGATGAACCGCATCCGATCCTGATCGCGAGGCCGCCTGAAGGCGGACCATCCGGCGCGCCGCGCCGTTTCCAGCGATTAGCGAGACAATCCATGACTTCCCACGACTTCGACGTCGACGGCTTCGTCCGCGACGGCTTCCTGCGCGTCGACAACGCCTTTGATCCCCAGCTTGCCGAGGCGTGCCGCGGCGTTCTCTGGTGTGAAATGGGCCTCGATCCAGACGGGCCGGCGGGTTGGGCACAGCCGGTCGTACGCCTCGGCTTCCATGCCGAGGCCCCGTTCCGCGAGGCGGCGAACACTCCGCTTCTGCACGCCGCCTATGATGCTCTGGTTGGCGCCGGGCGCTGGCTGCCGCCCGGCGGGCTGGGCACGTTCCCAATCCGTTTTCCGTCTGCCGCCGACCCCGGCGATACCGGCTGGCACATCGATGTCAGTTTCGGCCACGAGGCGCCGGACTTCCTAGACTGGCGCGCCAACGTCACCTCACGCGGTCGGGCCTTGCTGATGCTATTCCTGCTGTCCGACATCGGGGAGCACGACGCGCCCACGCTCATCCGCGTGGGCTCGCATGTCGACATGGCGCGACGGTTGGGGCCGGCGGGCGAGGCGGGGCTGACCCTGCGGGAGATGCTCGCGGACGATTTCGGCGGCTCCGTCGGCAGGCGAGAGACTTCGGCGACCGGCCGTGCGGGCACGGTCTATCTTTGTCATCCGTTCCTGGTTCACTCGGCGCAGCCGCTGCGAAGCGGATCGCCGCGTTTCATCGCGCAGCCTCCGCTCTTGCCGGCGGAACCGCTAAGGCTGGATCGCAAGAAGGGGGAATCGCCAGTCGAGCGGGCGATCCGGCAGGCTGTCGAGGCCGCGCCCTAGCTCGGCTTGATGACCATGCAGACGGCCTTGGCCGACTTCAGGGTCGAGCAGGCGCTCTGGGCTTCATCGGCCGTCATGTTGATGAACTGGGCCCGATAGGTGCCCCCGGCGCGTTCGACGTCGCTGTCGGTGCCGGCGAACACCTTGCTGAACTTCTTGTTGGCGATCTTGATCTGCTCGCGGGCCAGGGACTGGCTCTTGAACGCGCCGACCTGGACCTTGTAGTCGCCCTTCGACTTGGCGGCGGCCTTGGCCGGGGCGGGCTTCGCGGCCGCCGGCTTGGCGGCGGGGTTGTTGACGAGGGCGATCTGCAGGCCGTCCTGCTCGCCGTCACCCTGGCCGATTGACGGGCGCATGATCATGCCCTGCGGTTCTGGCTCGAACAGGTTCTGCGCCAGGGTGATCTTCTCGCCGCGATCGCGACGGGCCAGCACGTCGAAGCCGGTGACCAGCAAGTCTTCCACATTGTTGTCGCGGGCGGCGACCGAGGAGCCGCCGAGCACCACCGCGATCAGGCGGCGGCCGCCGCGCACGGCCGAGGCGGCGAGGTTGTAGCCCGAGGCGTTGGTGTAGCCGGTCTTCAGACCGTCGACGCCCGGCATCTTGCCGAGCAGGCCGTTGTGGTTGCGGATCGAGCGGCCGCGGAAGGCGAACTGCTGGACGCTGAAGTAGGAATAGTACTGCGGGTAGTCGCGCATCACGGCGCGGGAGAGCAGGGCGATATCGCGCGCCGAGGAGATCTGCCGGCTGTCCGGCAGGCCGTTGGCGTTGACGAAGTGGCTGTTGACCATGCCCAGCTCGCGGGCGCGCAGGGTCATCATGGCGGCGAAGCGCTGTTCACTGCCGCCGAGCTTCTCGGCCAGGGCCACGGCCATGTCATTGGCCGAGAGGGTGCAGAGCGAGCGAATCGCGTCGTCGACGCTGATCTGTTCGCCGGCGCGAAGGCCGAGCTTGGTTGGGGCTTGGGCCGCGGCGCGCGGCGAGACGGTGACCATGTCGGTGGTCTTCAGCCGGCCTTCGGCCAGGGCTTCGAAGACGAGGTAGAGCGTCATCACTTTCGTGATCGAGGCGGGATACCGCGGGCTGTCCGCGCGTTTGGCGTAGAGCACTTCGCCCGAATTGGCGTCGACCACGATGGCCGCATACTTCGGCTCGGCCGCCGGGACCTTGAGATAGGGTATCTGCGCCGTGGCCACCGCGGGCGCGGCGATCATGGGTGCGGCCACCGTGGCGGCTGCGGCAAACGCCAGTAACAGGCGGCGGGCAGGCTCGATCATCGAACGGGTCCGTCGAACAAAAGTGATTCCGCGCCGAACTGAGCGCGATCCGATGACCATACCATCATCCCGGCTCCCTTTAGCGAAGGTAAACGGCCGGTAGCCAAATTGCCGCATAACGCCCGTAGCTTAAGCATTTGCACGGTTAACGGCGCGCGGGGCCGTGAGACGGTTTTTGGCGGGTTTGGCGACATTTGTGCAGTGCACAAAAAGTTATTGACTGCTGCACTGCAACATGAGAAAACAATCACCGCGAGATTTCACCCTGACGGCGGAAGCGCCCGTCCGTCGTCCTACTGGAGTTTGCGATCATGGCCACCGCCGCTGAAACCACCAAGTTCACCGCCGAGCAGTTCACCGCCGCCGGCGCCACCGCCTTCAAGGACGGGGTCGAGAAGTCGCTCGCCGCCCTGAACGAAGCCAACGCCTATTCGAAGAAGAACCTCGAAGCCCTCGTCGCCTCGGCCACCGCCGCGGCCAAGGGAGTCGAAGCCCTCGGCGCCCAGGCGCTGTCGTACTCGAAGAAGTCGTTCGAAGACCAAGTGACGGCCACCAAGGCTCTGGCCGGCGCCAAGAGCGTGCAGGAAGCCGTCGAGCTGCAGACCGCCTACGCCAAGAGCGCCCTGGAAGCCTATCTGGCCGGCGTCAACGCCATGTCGGCCACCGTGGCCGCCTCGGTGAAGGACAGCCTGAAGCCGCTCAACGAGCGCATGACCGCCACGGTCGAACAAGTTCAAGCCGCGCGCTAAGCGCAGGCTGAGTTCTAGTAAGCGTAGCGTATCCAGTAGCGTAACGCGTACCGAAGGCCCGGACCGGAAACGGTCCGGGCTTTTTCGTTTTCGCCGTCCGCCTTCCGCCGCCGTCCGACCCGCGCTAACAATTCTGCGAGTGCGATTTGCGGAGGCCCTATGTCGAGTGTCGAACAGCGTCTGGCGGAGCAGGGAATCGTCCTGCCGGAGCCGGTGGCCCCCATCGCCAACTACGTGCCGTTCGTCCGTTCGGGCCAGCTTGTGCATATCTCGGGTCAGGTCTCCCTGGACGCTTCGGGCGGCGTCACCGGGACTGTGGGAGTCGATGTTGACCTCACCAAGGCGCAGGCCGCCGCAAAGCTGTGCGGAATCAATCTGATCGCCCAGATGAAGGCCGCCTGCGAGGGCGACCTGGAGCGCGTGGTTCGGATCGTGAAGCTGGGCGGCTTCGTCCAGGCCGGTCCGGACTTCTTCGACATACCCCAGGTGGTCAACGGCTGCTCCGACCTGATGGTCGCGGTGTTCGGCGACGCCGGCCGCCACGCCCGCTCGGCCGTGGGCGTCTACAAACTGCCGCGCAACTTCGCCGTTGAAGTCGACGCCGTGGTGGAGATCCGCTGATGCGACCGCGCGCCCGTCCAGGAACTGAGGTTTTCGGCGAGGCGTGGGAGCGGCTGTTCGAACCGGCCATCGCGCATCGCGGGCTGTGGTCCTTCGACGGGGCGCCGGAGAACTCGGCGGCCGCCTTCCAGGCCGCCTGCGCTGCGGGCTACGGCATCGAACTCGACGTGCAGCTCTCCGCCGATGGTGAGGCCGTGGTCTTCCACGACGCGACCCTGGAGCGGATGTGCGGCGTCGAGGGCCGGCTGCGCGATCACACCGCCGCCGAACTCGGGGCCATGCGCCTGAACGGCACGGACGAGACCATCCCGACGCTCGCCGATGTGCTGACCCTGGTCGGCCATCGCGCCATGGTGCTGATCGAGGTGAAGACCCCGGCCGGTGAGGTGGGCGAGCTCGAAAAGCGGGTCAGCGAGGTCCTCCTCGATCACAACGGCCCGACGGCGGTGATCGGCTTCAACCCCTATTCCCACGCCTGGTTCGCCGACCACCATCCGCAGATCCTGCGCGGGCTGGACAGCTATGCCTATCGCGACGCCGGCGCCCAGAAGATCGCCCCCGAGCAGCGGCGCGCCTATGCGGCGCTGGAGCAGGTCGACCTGGCGAGGCCGGACTTCCTGGCCCTCGGGCTCGACATGCTGCCCAGCGCCCGGGCCGACCTGTTGCGATCCAAGGGAATGCCGGTGATCTGCTGGACCGCCCGCAGCCCGGCTGACTGGGACCGGGTGAAAGCGCACTGCGACAACCTTATCTTCGAGGGCTTCAGCCCTCAGTGAGTTTTGGTGGTCAGTGACCCTGGCGAACGAAGTCCGCGTTCATCGTCGCATCTCAGAGATCGGCCGCGAGGCCTGGGACGCCTGCGCGGACGGCAATCCGTTCACGTCGTTCGACTTCCTTGATGCGCTGGAGGAGACGAGCTGCGTCGCGCCGCAGGCCGGCTGGGGGCCGCAGCACCTCTCCGTCGCCGATGAGGATGGCCGCATCGCCGCGGTGATGCCGCTCTACGCCAAGGGGCACAGCCAGGGCGAATACGTCTTCGATCACGCCTGGGCCCAGGCCTATGAACGGGCCGGCGGCCGCTACTATCCGAAGCTGCTCAGCGCCTCGCCGTTCTCGCCGGTGACCGGACCGCGCCTGCTGGTGCGCCAGGATGTCGATGGCGATGCGGCGCGCCGGGCGTTGCTCGGCGGCGCGCTCGGGCTCTGCGAACAGCGCGGCGCCTCGTCGGTCCACATCACCTTTCCGACTAAGGCCGATTGGGAATGGCTGGGGGAGGCGGGTCTGCTGCTGCGGCAGGATCAGCAGTACCACTGGCATAACGCCGGCTACGCGACCTTCGACGACTTCCTGGCCGCCCTGTCGTCCAGCCATCGCAAGAGCATCCGCCGCGAGCGGCGCGATGCGCAGGACGGAGTCGAGATTGTCGCCCTGACCGGTGATGAGCTGACCGAGGCGCATTGGGACGCCTTCTTCGACTTCTACATGGACACCGGCGACCGCAAGTGGGGCCGACCCTATCTGAACCGCGCCTTCTTCTCGGCGCTCAATGCGCGGATGGCCGACAAGGTGCTGCTGCTCTTGGCGCGGCGGGGAGGGCGCTGGATCGCTGGAGCGCTGAACCTGATCGGGCCCGACTGCCTCTACGGCCGCCACTGGGGCGCCATCGAGCACGTGCCGTTCCTGCATTTCGAGCTCTGCTACTACCAGGCCATCGAGCATGCGATCCGCCTTGGCCTGCCGCGCGTCGAGGCGGGCGCCCAGGGGCAGCACAAGATAACCCGCGGCTATCTGCCGACGCCGGTCTATTCCGCCCACTGGATCGCCGACCCAGCTCTGCGCGAGCCGGTGCGGCGCTATCTCGAACAGGAGATGCCGGCCGTGGCCGAGGAGATCGAGGCGGTCACCGAGGAGTATTCGCCGTTCCGGCGGGCGGATTAGCGCGAATTAAGAACCGGAACTTTCGCTGCCAGGCGTCTGTTTTCTCGGAGTGATTTTGTACCGAGGAGACCGCCGTGAAGCGCCTTATCCTGATCGCCGCCGGTTGCGCCTTCCTGACCGCTCCCGGCTTCGTCGCCGCCCAGCCCGGTCACGGCAAGCCGCCGCCCGGACTCGCCAAGAAGGCCTACGGCATGCCGCCCGGCCAGGCGAAGAGGATGTGGCGGCGTGGCGAACGGCTGCCGGTCAACTACTACCGGGAGTCCCGCTACTACGTGGTCAACCCGCGCGCCGTGATGCTGCCGCCGGCGCCCTATGGCTCGCGCTGGGTCCGCGTGGGCGACGCCTACTACCTGACGCGCACCGATACCGGCGTGATCATGGACCTGGTTTCGGCGCTGGTACGCTAGGGTTCAGGGCCCGGGTGGCAGACGTCTCGCGGCCTCGGCGACAAGGGCGTCGAGCACTTCCTGCGACGCCTCGTCCGACAATCGTGTCAGCGTCGTGCGGCCGTCGGCATCGGAATAGAAGACCTCGGCTACAGCCGTTCCATACTTGCTCAGTTCGAGGAACATGCCGTTGCGATCCAAGTCGGACCCGCATGTAACTTGGTATGGATAAGCGAGTAGGTCGGTCATGGCGCAGCGAAGGCCTGCTTCAGCAGCGCGCCGATGACCTCGTCGACCTCCGCCGCGTAGGCTAACGGCAGTCGGCTCTTCAGCCGGTCCGACCATCCATCCTTGCCCGTCGCCGGTTCGAGGCGCGGATCGGCGTCGGGTGGAACAGCCAGGCCGAGGATAGCGCCGCCGCCCCTGGTCGGCTTCATCGCCGCGAACTGAGCCTTGCGGGACCAGGCGCTGAAGGTCTTGCGTTGGCCGGTGACCAGACCTTCGAAGTCGGCGACCTTGGATTCCACCGCCTCGAAGATCGCCCGGCTGGCGGCGTCCTTCCACAAGGCGGCCTTCAGTTCGTCGGCCTCGTACCAGTTCATGCGATCGGGGAAGGCGGCGTTGAGTACGATGGCGCCGCGGTTGACGCCGAGGCCGTGGTTGTCGCGCAGCCAGTCGATCTGCTTGCGGGTGGTGGTCTCGGGGCAGGTCCGCGCGATGGCCGCCCATTCCTCGAGGCTCTTGCCGGTGTCACGCATTAGCCCGGCCTGCACTGAAGCGAACCACTTCTTCTGCTGCTCGGTCAGCACCTCGCCAGTCTTGCCGGTCACGGCTAAACCTCCCCTGGTTTGAATGGGAGCGTACCATGAGCCTGACCGGCGCCTACGACGAAGCCAATGTCTTCGCCAAGATCCTGCGCGGCGAGCTGCCGGCGGTGAAGGTGTTCGAGGACGACGAGGTCCTCTGCTTCATGGACGTGTTTCCGCAGACCCGCGGCCACATGCTGGTGATCTCCAAGACATCCAAGGCGCGCAACATCCTGGAAGCCGAGCCCAAGCCGCTCGGCCGCCTGATTGGGGCGGTGCAGAAGGCGTCGCGGGCGGTGACGGCGGCGCTGAAGCCCGACGGCGTGGTGGTGACCCAGTTCAATGGCGAGGCCGCCGGCCAGACCGTCTACCACCTGCATTTCCACGTCATCCCGCGCTGGGCGGGGCAACCGGCCGGGCGTCACGCCGACACGATGGCGGATGTGGAAGAGCTGAAGGCGACGGCGGCAGAGATCGCGGCGGCGCTCTAAAGCAAAAAGCCCTCCCGGAAGGGAGGGCTTTCGCGGTCTGCAGGCAGGCGAGGCTTACTCCGCCAGCGCCGGTTCTTCGATGACCGGGGCGCCCGGTTCGTGCGGCGGGGCGCCGTCGATTTCGAACTCGAAGGCCAACTTGCCGTGCTTGAGCACCACGCGGACGTGGCCGCCCTTGGCCAGCTTGCCGAACAGGATGTCGTCGGCCAGCGGCTTCTTGATGTGCTCCTGGATGACGCGGGCGAGGGGGCGCGCGCCGTAGAGCTCGTCGAAGCCGTTCTTGGCCAGCCAGTCGGCGGCGTCGTCCGTCGTTTCGATGGTGACGTTGCGGTCCGCTAGCTGGGCTTCCAGCTGCATGACGAACTTCTGCACCACCTGGCGGATGATGTCCTGCGTCAGCGGCTTGAAGGCGACCACGGCGTCGAGGCGGTTGCGGAACTCCGGGGTGAAGATGCGCTTGATGGCCTCTTCGCTCTCGTGGTTCGCCTGGCCGCGGCCGAAGCCGATGGTCTGACGCTGGCTGTCGGCGGCGCCCGCATTGGTGGTCATGATCAGGACCACGTTGCGGAAGTCGACCTTCTTGCCGTTCGAGTCGGTCAGGGCGCCGTTGTCCATCACCTGCAGCAGGATGTTGTAGACGTCTTGGTGCGCCTTCTCGATTTCGTCGAGTAGGACGATGGCGTGCGGGTGCTGATCGACCGCATCGGTCAGCTGGCCGCCCTGGTCATAGCCGACGTAGCCCGGAGGGGCCCCGATCAGGCGGCTGACCGTATGGCGCTCCATGTACTCCGACATGTCGAACCGCAGCAGCTCGATACCGAGAGTGGACGCCAGCTGGCGTGCCGCCTCCGTCTTGCCGACGCCGGTCGGGCCGCTGAACAGATAGCTGCCGATCGGCTTGTTCGGATCGCGCAGGCCCGCCCGCGCCATCTTCATGGCGCTGGAAAGCTGCTTGATCGCCTCGTCCTGGCCGAAGACCGCCCGTTGCAGGTCGGCCTCCAGCGACTTCAGCGCCTCGGTGTCGGTCTTGCTCACTGACTTCGGCGGGATGCGGGCGATCTTGGCGACGACCGCCTCGATCTCCTTCACGCCGATGGTCTTCTTCCGACGCGCTTCCGGCAGCAGCATCTGGCTGGCGCCTGCCTCGTCGATCACGTCGATCGCCTTGTCGGGTAGCTTGCGGTCGGTGATGTACTTGGCCGAGAGGTCCACCGCGGTCTTGAGGGCCTCGTTGGTGTACTTCAGCTTGTGGAATTCCTCGTAGTAGACCTTGAGTCCCTTGAGGATTTTCAGCGTGTCCTCGACCGTCGGTTCATTGACGTCGATCTTCTGGAAGCGCCGGACAAGGGCCCGGTCCTTCTCGAAGTGCTGGCGGAATTCCTTGTAGGTCGTCGAGCCCATGCAGCGCAGGCTGCCGCTGGCCAGGGCCGGCTTCAGCAGGTTGGACGCATCCATCGCTCCGCCGCTGGTCGCGCCGGCGCCGATCACCGTGTGGATCTCGTCAATGAACAGGATGGCGTTGGGGTGCTGCTCCAGCTCCTTGACCACCTGCTTGATGCGCTCCTCGAAGTCGCCGCGATAGCGGGTGCCGGCCAGCAGCGCGCCCATGTCGAGCGAGAAGATGGTGGCCTCGGCCAGCACTTCCGGCACCTGATGGGTGACGATCTTGCGGGCCAGGCCTTCGGCGATGGCCGTCTTGCCGACGCCCGGGTCGCCCACCAGCAGCGGGTTGTTCTTGGTCCGGCGGCAGAGGATCTGGATCGCGCGCTCGACCTCCATGGCCCGGCCGATCAGCGGATCGACCTTACCCTGGCGGGCCTTGTCATTGAGGTTGACGCAATAGGCTTCCAGCGCCTCGGCGCCGGCCTTGGCCGCGGGCTTCTCGTCCTCCTCGGTGGAGGAGCCTTTGACGACCTTGGGTTCGGAAGCCCCTGCCTTCTTGGCGATGCCGTGGGCGATGAAGTTCACCGCGTCGTACCGCGTCATGTCCTGCTCCTGCAGGAAGTAGGCGGCGTGGCTTTCGCGCTCGGAGAAGATGGCGACGAGCACATTGGCGCCCGAGACCTCTTCGCGGCCCGAGGATTGGACGTGAATCACCGCGCGCTGAATCACACGCTGGAAGCCGGCGGTCGGCTTGGCGTCTTCGGCATCTTCGACCACCAGGCTCTTCAGCTCGGTGTCGAGGTATTGGACCAGGCTGGCCTTGAGCGCCGTCAGGTCGACGTCGCAGGCGCGCATGACGCCGGCGGCGTCCTCGTCGTCGGCCAGCGAGAGCAGCAGATGCTCAAGCGTGGCGTACTCATGCTTGCGCTGTTTCGCCAGCGCCACGGCGCGGTGCAGCGATTCTTCTAGGTTCCGGGAGAAACTGGGCACGGGGACCTCTACTCCTTTTCCATGGTGCATTGCAGCGGATGCTGGTGGCGGCGGGCGCTATCGATCACCTGTGCGACCTTGGTCTCGGCCACTTCGTAGGTGAAGACGCCACACACTCCGACACCGTTCTGGTGCACGTGCAGCATGATCCGGGTCGCATCCTCCCGGGACTTGTTGAAAAAGCGCTCAAGGACGTACACGACGAACTCCATCGGCGTGTAGTCGTCATTGAGAATCAGCACGCGGTAGAGAGACGGCTTCTGCGTCTTGGGCTTGGTCTGGGTCGCAATCGCCGATCCGGCGCCGTTGCCGATCCCTTCGCCGATCCCCTTACGCTCCGCCATGGCTCACTCGCTCCGCGCGGAGGGATACGCCCCCGCTGACTGCAATTAGATATGCCGCATTGCGGCGTTGGGAAGGGGGCGCCGACACGCCGCGCCGCTTTGGCGCATTTGTCTGTGCACGAGCGCCTCCCGAGACTGTCGAAAATGAAGCGGACATAACGATATAAAGATATCTTTATGTCATGGTTGACGGCGTGCGCCGACCTGTTGTTGAATGTGTCCGTCGAGGTTCCCCGCGTCAGGCATGGGGCGGGGCTAAGACGGGAAGCCGGTGATGTCCTTCGGGGCAAACTCCGGCGCTGCCCCCGCAACTGTAAGCGGCGAGCGGCGGCCCCAATTCGCGCCACTGAGTCCTCGCAAGGGGCTTGGGAAGGCCGGGGCTGTCGTGACGACCCGTGAGCCAGGAGACCTGCCTCCGACGCCAGAACGTTCCTCGGACGGGGGTTCCTCCGGTGGATCGCGCATGACCTGACGCCCGTGGCCTGAACACCGCGCGGAGTACGCCGATCC